>NZ_JAVIIT010000050.1:0-1918 GCF_033977265.1 Mesorhizobium australafricanum
TCACCATTCATTTCTTCCACCTGGTATTTCGGCATTGATGGACGCTCCTTTTTGCAGCAACCACCTTCCGAGAGGAAGGTTCCTGCTGTTTTTCAGCGGAGGTTGTCTTGGCTTTCGAGGCGACCTTTAGGTCGATAGCCCGTCGCTGGTGTGCCCCCACACCTAGCGACGGGCTAAGGGTGGCCGGCGCCTCAATTTTGGAGATTGCCTAAGCGGGCGCCGGCCTGGCGAACCGTGGTCCGCCGCAATATGAAAAGTAGCTAAAACGTCTGCGATCGACATGGTGTGATCGCGTAAGCCCTTGGCAAGCGAGAAAAAGCCCATCGGCAACCACCGCTACCTCCCTCTAGGTAGCTGCCTGACAAGCCGGACGCTTATGGTTCGCAAAGATACGCAGTTTGTCTGGATATCCAAGCCGCAAAGTCTGGTTGCAACTCGGGCACCTGAAAGTCGCTATGGTCTTAAACCATGAGCCTTTCCGGATGATTGGGTGCCTACACCGGGGACATTCGAAGGTTAGGTACTCGTCGTTCAAATCTGTGGGGATTGGCACTGCCCTGTCTCACCATTAGGGTTGCAACGATTGCCGCCACCAACGCGGGCCTGGCGATGAAAGGCCAGCCGCCGATAATGAAGCAAAGGGCGGTTTGTTTCTCACCAGGGACCAATGCGGTGAGAGATCGGACCTCGGTCTGCAACATAAAGATCACGGTTGATGACTTTCCACCGCTTTCGCGCAGAGGCGGAAAGGGTTGGACGCCTTGCCCTTAACAGCACAAGCGGGGCGGCCCGGCCGGCAGGCGGGGGTAGAGGACGGCGGCCGGGCCTGACCGGCGAGCACGACCTAGATACTCACGGGCACCGCGCGGCTGATGTTGATCATATGAGGAATTTCCTAGAATCATCGCCATCCGAACGAAGGAACTCATCGAGCGGGAACAAATCCGTAAATGTGTGCATTTAGCCTGTCGCTCCCGGCCGATCGTGGTTGAGCGTCAGCGTGTTGGCTCCAGCGCTTATTAGGGAGGCATTTTTCCGCTGGAGGCATTTACGAGCGCAGCGGTGGCGAGAATGAACAGTTCCGCATACTGGTGGATTCTTGTCTACTGCGCTCTCATCCTAGCGATGTGCAACTTCCTCTGGACCTTGCGCTAGGTGCCTCTCAGAATCGGCTTAGACGGCCCCTTTCCGCAGCCTCACCCCAGCGCCGCCTTCAAGATAAGCGGAACCTAATATGCGGCTCGTGCTTATGGAAAAATGAGCACACGCGGTGCCAATTTCCTCGACGGTGGATGGCAGAGCATCTGCCGGAAGCGGTGACCGACGACCCGGCCGCGATAAACGATCTAACCGACCAAGCGATGGAAGCGGCGGACCGAGAGGGCATCGCGGTAAGTGAGATCTATGAGGAAGTCGGCAGCGTCTTCGAAGTGATCGCTGAGGCGATGCAGCACCGTAATGGCAGTTTGCCCGAGGCCGATCTCGCCACCTTTGATCTCTTGGCCGGCCGGTTATCCCAGGAAGAAAACATCTCCAAGGAGCAAGCCCACGATCTGATTGGACGTTTCGGTACCGATTGGGAAACGCTGCTCAACGAAGCCCATTTCATGAAAGAACTTGAAGGCCGACTGGGGGAGGAATAAATCCCCAGGTGGTGAGGCGCGGTACTCTAATTTAGCAGTCTGGGAACCTTTCCTGAGCGGTCATGTTGACTATTTGGTCGGCGCATCTTCCGCCAAGCGGAGAGCGTCGCTTCGGGATGGATTGTCGCCTGTCACCGAGAAGGTGAGAGACGCCGGCTTTCCTTAGGAGGTCCCGACAAAGAGCCCGCCCAAACGTCAGAAGAGCGGGCTCTTTCATTGAGCCCTTGCCATCTGAAAGCATCTAAGGAATATAATCCTCTCCGGTGCGGCGACCC
>NZ_JAVIIT010000051.1:0-1741 GCF_033977265.1 Mesorhizobium australafricanum
CTTGCGGGGGAGATGGTCGGCAGACCAGAGGGGGGCGCTGTCCCGCCGACGTGTCGGCACTTGGTTTCTCCGATGCTCCGCCCGCTTCGTCATCCTCGGGCTTGACCCGAGGATCCATGCCGTGACAGTTGCCGAAGGATGAGGCCAGCTGGAATTCTTCACCGCCGCACCGCTCGCAGGTCACGGCATGGATTCTAGGGTCTGCGCGCGTCGCTTCGCTCCTTGCTCCGCCCTAGAATGACGATCGTCGTAGGTCTCATTCCGTCACACCCCCTCTGTCCTGCCGGACATCTCCCCCGCAAGGGGGGAGATTGGCGGCTCGGGCGCCGGCTCACACCCTAATAGCATTCATCACCATCTTCGAAACCCTGGCGCAACTCCCCGGCTTCACGTCGCCCGCTTTCAGCGGCACGCCCTTGCCGGCGGCCACTGCCGGCTCGAACCAGCCGCGCAGCGCCTGGTCGGTGGCTGAGTAGCCCCAGTTCACCAGATCGACCGTCTCTTCGCGCCCCAGGAAATGCAGCGAGGTGCCGATATCCGCCGGCGCGGTGGCGGCGGTCTGCACGAAGTTCGGCTCGCTCGCGTCCGGCTTGCTGGCGATCGACCAGAAGACGCCCCGCGTCGACGCGTAGTCGTGCCGCGTCGCGTCGTTGGACAGGCCGCGATCGTCGGCATCCTTGGCCGCCTGGAAACGCGCCGCCAGATCCCGGCGCCGCAGCGAGCGCACCTGGTTGTCGGTGGTGTCGAGCACGCGCTTCAGCTGCGAGAACCAGTTCCAGTAGCCCGCTTTCGAAGCCTGCCAAGGCGCGCCGGCGTCGCTCACCAGCAGCCAGCGGCAGCGTTTCAGCGCCGGCTCGATGCCGTGATTGTCGTAGACGCCGCCATCGGTGAGCACGGCGCGGCGCGGCGGCACCGGCGGACCGACGCTCGGGTCGAGCTTGTCGTTCTTCCACGCGAAGGGCGTGAGGTCGAGCCGCAGCGGCGACAGGAAGGGCGGGAAGGCCGAGGAGGCGGCCACCGCGGTTGCGACCGGCAGGTCGGCTTGGTACGCGACGCCGATGCGGTAGTCGGCAATATAGCGCCGCGACAGCCGAAACAGCGAGCCGGTGCTGAGATTGCTGGAGCAGAACACGAACCAGGGTTTTTCCGGCAGGCTTTTCAGCATCGGCCTGGAGCCGTCGAACAGGTGCCGCTCGTAGCAGGCGGCGACTTCGCGCGCCGCGCTCGAAAACGGGTTGAACAGGCCCTTGAAGATCGACGGCGCGTCGAGGAACACCTGCGAGAATTCCAGGATCCTGTCGAGATAGATATCGAAGTTGGTGGCGACGCCGTCGACAAATTTGAAGCGCGGCCAAAGCACCGCCAAGAGCCCGGCCGCGATCGAGCCGCCCGAGACCGAGCTCACCATGTCGAGTTTCGGGAGCAGCCCAGCCTCGTTGAGGCGGCAGAGCGCGCCGGCGTGGAACAGCATGGCGCGGTAGCCGCCGCCCGACAGGCAGAGGCCGAGATCGTAGCGCTCGGCCTTGCCGTCGGTGCGGTCCATGCCAGCTGGTTGTGCCCCGCTATCCGGCGCTGCCGTCTCACTGGCCATCAAATGACTCCGATCGTTCGGCTGGGGCGGGCTGGTTTCAGCGCCCAATCCAGCCGAGAGCCAGGCTTCTGGCAAGCTGCGGAATCGCGGAATGTCGGGAGGTGTGCTGTTGATGGCGAAAGCGGCGAAGCTGCTGATCTCCCCCGCAAA
>NZ_JAVIIT010000052.1:0-1671 GCF_033977265.1 Mesorhizobium australafricanum
GCTGCGTGTTGTAAACGGTATCGATGAAAGCGCCGATGCGCCTGCGGGCATCATCTGCATCCTTATAGGCGAGACCTTGCACCTCTTCCTGCTTCAGGGTTTTCATGAAGCTCTCCGCCTTAGCGTTTGTCGTAAGGATTTCCGACACGGCTCATGCTCGCCTGGATGCCGTGAAGATGCAGAAGTTCGGAGTAGGCCCCGCAGGCATATTGGGCGGATTCAACCGGTCGTCGCAACACCCATACCAGGAGGTGTTCATGGCTACAGGAAGACGGAAATCGGAGCGCTCTACTCGGCATAAATTGTCCTCGCCAGGGCGGCCACCAGTGTGGCAGCGTGAGAACCTGTGCCGGTTCTGGCGAGGAGTGGCGGCAGGCCTGTCCAGTGAAGAGGCCGCCGCCGAAGCCGGCGTCTCCGGCCCCGTGGGTATCCGGTGGTTTCGGAGTTCAGGCGGAATGCCTCCCACACATCTTTCACCCGCGGCGGCGTCACTCACGAGCCGAAATCTGACGTTCCGAGAACGCGAGGAAATAGCTTTGGAATGCGCTCGGGGCACTGGAGTGCGTGTGATCGCACGCAAGCTGGGGCGGTCGCCCAGCACAATCTCCCGCGAGTTCAGGCGCAACTCGGCGACGCGTGGGGGAGACTTCGACTATCGGGCCATTACCGCGCAGTGGCATGCTGATCGAGCGGCACGACGGCCGAAGGTGGGGAAGCTGGCAACCAATCCTGCCCTTCGTGACTACGTACAGGACCGGCTCGCCGGCCTCATTACCGCGCCCGACGGCATCGCCTTCGATGGTCCCGTCGTGGTATGGAAAGGACGACGGGCCGTTCATCGGCAAAGTCGACGCTGGTCCACAGCTTGGAGCCCGGAACAGATTGCGCGGCGTCTGAAGCTGGACTTCCCCGAAGACCTAACCATGCGCATCAGCCACGAAGCCATTTATCAGGCGCTTTACATTCAGGGCCGAGGCGCCCTGAAGCGGGAGCTATCGGCCTGTCTGCGCTCCGGGCGAGCGCTGCGTTTGCCCCGCGAACGTGCTCGTAACCGTGGCAAGTCCTTCATCGCTGATGCGCTGATGATCAGCGATCGTCCGGCAGAGATCGGCGACAGAGCGGTTCCGGGCCACTGGGAGGGTGATCTCATTCTCGGCCTCGGCAGCTCGGCGATCGGCACGCTGGTCGAACGTACAACACGGTTCACAATGCTCTTGCACCTGCCGCGCATGGAACGCCACGGCAAGGACAAGTCTGTCAAAAACGGCCCGGCTCTTGCCGGGCATGGTGCCGAAGCGGTCCGCGATGCCATCGCCGGGACCATCATGGATCTACCCGCACACCTCCGCCAATCCTTGACTTGGGATCAGGGCGCGGAGATGGCCCAGCATGTACAACTCCGGATCGACACTGGCCTCGCGATCTACTTCTGCGACCCTCAAAGCCCTTGGCAGCGCGGAAGCAACGAAAACACCAACGGCTTACTGCGCCAGTACTTTCCGAAAGGCACGGATCTCAGCCAGCATGGGCCCGATGAACTCAGCGCTGTAGCGCGTGCTCTGAACACCAGACCCCGCAAGACGTTAAGCTGGCGCACGCCTGCAGAGGCTCTCGACCAGTTACTCAAACAAGATATGATCGAGGCTGTTGCGACGACCGGTTGAATCCGCC
>NZ_JAVIIT010000053.1:0-1595 GCF_033977265.1 Mesorhizobium australafricanum
GGCTCTTGCGTCCACTTGCCGAAGCCGTTCACCAGGATCGCCAAGCCTTGAGCAGTAAAATCGGAGAGCCCGACATCCTGGCGATCGGCGCGGCGAAGGACCTCCTCGCCAATGGCGACCGTGGCCTGCCGATTGCGCTCCTCTTGCGGCCACTTGCTGAAACCGTTCACCAGGACCGCAAGATGCTGATGACTAAATCCCTTGATTTTGCCGACGCGGGAAGCGATCTCCCCAGCCATGGCAACTGCAGCCTGGCGCATGCCTGGCTCTTGCGGCCATTTGCTGAAGCCATTCACCAAATTGGCCAGGCTCAGCGGAGCAAAGTCGGAGAGCCCGACATTTGGGTGATCGGCGCGGCGAAGGACCTCCCCGCCGATGGCGGCCGTGGCCTGCCGATTTCGCTCCTCCTGCGGCCACTTGCTGAAACCGTTCACCAGTATGGCCAGCTGCTGATGGGTAAATCCCTTGATTTTGTCGGCACGGGAGGCGATCTCCCCGGCGATGGCGACCGCCGCCTGGCGCATGCCTGGCTCTTGCGGCCACTTGCTGAAGCCATTGATCAGATAGGCCAGCTCCTGACCAGGAAAACCGCGCAATCGGTTGGCGGCGCGACTGACCTCAGAGGCGATGGCGATCATGGCCTCGCGCGTGCTTGCCTGTTCCGGCCACTTGCTGAAACCGTTCACCAGATTGGCCAACTCTTGATTCGCAAATCCCTTGAGCTTTCCGGCTCGGGCAACGACCTCGCCGGCGATGGCAATGGTCGCCTCGCTCGTCTTCTGCTGGTCAGGCCACTTGCTGAAACCGTTCACCAGGTTGGCCAACTCTTGATACCCAAATCTGTTGAGCTCGCCGGCTCGGGTAACGACCTCGCCCGCAATGGAAACCGTCGCCTCGCGCGTCTGTTCGGGCCACTTGCTGAAACCGTTCGCCAGGTTCGCCAGATGTTGATCAGTGAATCCGCCGAGCTCTTTGGCACGCGCAACGATCTCGCCGGCGATGGCAACGGTAGCATGGCGCATGTCGAATTCTTCGGGCCATTTGCCGAACCCGTTCACCAGATTGGCCAACTCTTGATGTGGAAATCTATTGAGCTTGCCGGCGCGGCCAACGATCTCGGCGGCGATATCCGCCACAGCTTGGCGCAAATCCTGTTCTTCCGGGTACTTGCCGAAGCCATTGACCAGGTTCGACAGGCCCTGCGGGCTAAAATCGGAGAGCCGCTTGGCTCGGCCTGCAAGGCGCGTCACCTCGGTGCCGATAGCGCTAGTGGCTTTCCGACACTTCGCCTGGCTCGGCCATTTGCTGAAACCGTTCACCAGGTTCGCCAGGCCCTGCGGTTCGAAATCGGAAAGCCGATTGGCTCGGCCTGCGAGGTACGTCACCTCGGTGCCGATAGCGCTGGTGGCGTCCCGACACTCCGCTTGTTTCGGCCATTTGCTGAAGCCATTGACCAGATTGGTCAGGTTCTGCGGATTGAATTTGGAAAATCCCTCCGTCTCAGCGCGGCGAAGAACCTCACCAGCAACTGCGAAAGTGCCGTCGCCACACCCTGGCTGGTCAGGCCACTTGCTGAAGCCGTTCACCAGCAGCGA
>NZ_JAVIIT010000054.1:0-1580 GCF_033977265.1 Mesorhizobium australafricanum
TCGCTGCTGGTGAACGGCTTCAGCAAGTGGCCTGACCAGCCAGGGTGTGGCGACGGCACTTTCGCAGTTGCTGGTGAGGTTCTTCGCCGCGCTGAGACGGAGGGATTTTCCAAATTCAATCCGCAGAGCTTGACCAACCTGGTCAATGGTTTCAGCAAATGGCCGAAACAAGCGGAGTGTCGGGACGCCACCAGCGCTATCGGCACCGAGGTGACGTACCTCGCAGGCCGAGCCAATCGGCTTTCCGATTTTGTACCGCAGGACCTGGCGAACCTGGTGAACGGTTTCAGCAAGTGGCCGGAACAGGAAAGCACGCGCGAAGCAACGATCGCCATCGGCTCTGAGATCAGTCGCGAGGCCAACCGACTCGGTCGCTTTCCTGAGCAGGAGCTGGCCACTTTGGTGAACGGTTTCAGCAAGTGGCCGCAAGAGCCAGGCATACGTCAGGCTGCGGTCGCCATCGCAGGGGACATTGCGTCCGGCGTCGGCAAGCCCGGCGGATTTACTCATCAGCACCTGGCGATACTGGTGAATGGTTTCAGCAAGTGGCCCGAAGAACTCAATATGCGCCAGGCAGCAGTCACCGTCGGTGGGGAGGTCGTTGCGCGCGCCAGGGAGCTGGGTGGGTTCACGGATCAACACCTGGCCAATCTGGTGAATGGTTTCAGCAAGTGGCCGGAACAGGAGAAGACGCGCGAAGCGGCCGTCGCCATCGCCTCTGAGGTCAGCTGCGACGCCAACCGATTGCGCGGTTTTCCTGGTCAGGAGCTGGCCTATCTGATCAATGGCTTCAGCAAGTGGCCGCAAGAGCCAGGCATGCGCCAAGCTGCGGTCGCCATCGCCGGGGAGATCGCCTCCCGCGCCGACAAAATCAAGGGGTTTACCCATCAGCAGCTGGCCATACTGGTGAACGGTTTCAGCAAATGGCCCGAACAGGAGAAGACGCGCGAAGCCACAGCCGCAGTTGCCCGCGAGATTCTCCGCCGCACCAGTCACCTCCGTGGATTTACTGACCAACATGTGGCGAACCTGGTGAACGGATTCAGCAAGTGGCCCGAGGAGCCTGAAGTGCGCCAAGCTGCAGTGGGCCTCGCCGAGGAGATCGTGTCCCGCGCCGGCCAACTCGCCGGATTCGCCGATCAACACCTGGCGAATTTGGTGAACGGTTTCAGCAAATGGCCCGAACAGGAGAAGACGCGCGAAGCCACGGCCGCAGTTGCCTGCGAGATTCTCCGCCGCACCAGTCACCTCCGTGGATTTACTGACCAACATGTGGCGAACCTGGTGAACGGATTCAGCAAGTGGCCCCAGGAGCCTGAAGTGCGCCAAGCTGCAGTGGGCCTCGCCGAGGAGATCGTGTCCCGCGCCGGCCAACTCGCCGGATTTGCCGATCAACACCTGGTGACCTTGGTGAATGGTTTCAGCAAATGGCCGAATCAGCAGAAGATGCGCGAGGCCACGGTCGCCATTGGCGAGGAGGTCCTTCGCCGCGCCGATCGCCAGGATGTCGGGCTCTCCGATTTTACTGCTCAAGGCTTGGCGATCCTGGTGAACGGCTTCGGCAAGTGGACGCAAGAGCC
>NZ_JAVIIT010000055.1:0-1540 GCF_033977265.1 Mesorhizobium australafricanum
TCAGACTGCTGACAAACCCCTGGCGTTAGCCGGGGGTTTTTGATTCACTGGGTCATGTTGAAGCGACCCGCCCCCGAACAGACCGCCCTTGAGATGGTGACGTTGGACCAGCTGGTCCCGGGTGATCACTTGTTGCGCAAGATCGATCGCGCGATCGATTTTTCCTTCATCCACGATCTGACGGCGCCGCTCTATTGCGCGGACAACGGCCGGCCGCCGCTGGACCCGACCTTGATGTTCAAGGCCTTGTTCATCGGCTACTTGTTTGGAGTTCGCTCGGAGCGGCAGTTGGTGCGCGAGATCGAGGTCAACGTCGCCTATCGCTGGTTCCTGCGGCTGAAGTTGACGGACAAGGTGTTCGACGCCTCGACACTGTCGCAGAACCGTCGGCGGCGCTACCAGGATGAGAGCATCGCGCAGGCGATCTTCGACCGCATCGTGGAGCAGGCGATCCGGATAGGTCTGGTCGACGGCACGGTGCTCTATACCGACAGCACCCATCTGAAGGCCAACGCCAACAAGGGCAAATACGACCTTGCCATGGTCGCCAAGTCACGTGCCGACTACTGGGCCGATCTCGACCGCGCGATCGAGGCCGAGCGGGCGCTGCATGGCCAGAAGCCGCTGAAGAGCAAGCAACGCAAGCCGCCGCAGAAGCAGACCAAGGTCTCGCGCGCCGATCCGGAGGCCGGCTACATGGTGCGCGAGGGCAAGCCGAAGGGCTTCTTCTACCTCGATCACCGCACGGTGGACGGACGCTGCGGCATCATCACCGACACATATACCACGCCGGCCAACGTGCACGACTCGATCGTCTATCTCGGCCGGCTCGACCGCCAGGTGGAGCGCTTCGGCTTCACGGTGGCGGCGGCGGGGCTGGATGCCGGCTATGCCACGCCGGGTATCGCCAAGGGACTGGAGGACAGGAACGTCAGAGGCGTCGTCGGCTATCGCAACCCGACCCCGCCAAAGCCCGGCAAGATGAGGAAAAGCGACTTTGTCCATGAACCGGATCTAGACGGCTATCGTTGCCCGCAGGGCCAGCTGCTCACCTATGCCACGACCGATCGCAACGGCTACCGCCAATACAAGAGCGATCCGGCCATCTGCCGCGATTGTCCGCTGCTGGCCTCCTGCACCTCGAACGCCAAGGCCGAGCGCACCATCACACGCCATGTCTGGCAGGATGCCCGCGAGCGCGTCGACGCCAACCGGCTCACGCCATGGGGCAAGGCCATCTATCGCCGCCGCAAGGAGACGGTCGAGCGATCATTCGCCGATGCCAAGCAGCTCTTCGGCCATCGCTATGCCCACTTCCGAGGGCGAACACGCGTCGCCTGCCAGTGCCTGATTGCAGCCGCCGCCCAGAACATGAAAAAGATCGCAATCAGCCTCTGGCCAAAGCCAAAACCAAGCCTCGCATGAGGCCTATCGGCCGCCGTGCCTTCCTGACAGTTGCTCCAGACACCAAGTTACTCAGCTCAATCAATACCCAAAAACAAAACCCCGCCGAAATCGACGGGGTTTGTCAGCAGTCTGA
>NZ_JAVIIT010000056.1:0-1367 GCF_033977265.1 Mesorhizobium australafricanum
TAAAGCGCGTCGCGCTGAACCGGATTCAGGCGACGCGCTTTAACAGGCTGCTGCAAAAGTCGCGTTTGGTGATGTTTTGTGATTCACTTCGGTTGGCGAACAGGAGTGATTTGCGATGCGCGGACGGGATGATCGATCGGAAGGTCTTTTCAGCTATGTTCGGCTGGAGGAACGCATTCCCGCGGATCATCCGCTTCGAGCGATCCGGCGGTTGTGCGACGAGGCGCTCGGCTGTCTGGATGCCCGCTTTGAGGCGCTCTATTCGGGAATGGGGCGGCCGTCGATAGCACCCGAGATGCTGCTTCGGGCGACACTGCTGCAGGCGTTCTTCTCGGTGCGTTCGGAACGCCTGCTGATGGAGCAGATCGACTACAATCTATTGTTCCGCTGGTTCGTCGGCCTGCCGATGGACGCATCGGCGTGGCATGCGACGGTGTTCACCCACAATCGCGACCGGCTCATGGAGGCCGATGTTGCGCGCGAGTTCCTGGGTGCTCTGATGGGGCTTGGCAAAGTGAGGAAGCTTCTGTCGAGCGATCATTTTTCGGTCGACGGCACGCTGATCGACGCCTGGGCCTCGATGAAGAGCTTTCGGCCGAAGGATGGTTCGGGAGAGCCGCCCAAGCCAGGCCGCAACGGTGAACGCGACTTCCGCAAGGAAAAGCGCTCGAACCAGACACATGCTTCCACGACCGATCCGGACGCACGGCTCTACCGCAAGGCGGACGGCCATCCGAGCCGGCTATGCTACATGGGCCATGTGCTCATGGAGAACCGCAACGGGCTTGCGGTCGACGCGACGCTGACGCACGCCACCGGCACGGCCGAGCGGGAGGCGGCGCTCAGCATGCTCGACCGGCGCCCCCGCAACCATCGCATCACGCTTGGTGCCGACAAGGCCTATGACGTGACGGAGTTCGTCGGCGACCTGCGCCAGCGCCAAGTCACCCCGCACATCACCGTCCAAGGCACGGTCTCTAGCACGGGCACGGTGCGCAAGACTGCCATTGACGGGCGCACCATGCGTCATGCCGGCTACGCGATCAGCCAGCGCATCCGCAAACGCATCGAGGAGATCTTCGGTTGGGTGAAGAAGCCGGGCGGACTGACCAAGACGAAGCTGCGCGGGCGGTCAAAAGTCGAGGCCGTCTTCACCTTCGCCATCATTGCCTGCAATCTGGTCCGTATCCCCAGATTACTGGCGATGCAGCCAACATGACGCCAAACCGCCAAGCACAACAACCCACACACACGCAAAACCGGTAGCTGCAAAAGCCAAAATCCAGCCCGATCAGACCAAGCATTCCGACAAATGTCATCAAAATCGAAAAGGACGCGACTTTTGCAGCAGCCTGTTAAGTCTTTGT
>NZ_JAVIIT010000057.1:0-1332 GCF_033977265.1 Mesorhizobium australafricanum
CGATCCACAAAAGCGCATCGAAGAAGCGCCGGCCATCGCTACGCGGGCCGCGCTTGCCCTTGCGCCCACCCGGCACAAACGGCTGGATCTGCTCCCACTGATCGTCGCGTAGAACTTCACCTTCCAAAGCCGACCTCCAAAAGTCAGCCTTGAATCTGATTTGCCTCGCGATGGGAATCCCAAGCCGTTAAATTGTCACTACAGCCTAAGCCGTTGCCGAAGGCGGGGCAGCAATTAACAACTTGCGGGAGCAAGCCGAGGCTCATGTAACAACGAACGCGCTTGCCGTGAGCGAGAGGTGAGGTGCAAGGGCGGCGAATTGTACCTGATGAGTGCCGCCGGTGCCGTCGCTATCAAAAGAAAGCGCCCCGGTCGTGCTGTTGTAGATAATGTGGTCGGTGCTGTCATGCGCGCTCGCGCCGATGTGCAAATCCTGCATCGGGAGGGCGCCGGCGTGAAGGCCCGCAAACACGCTGTGGTCCAGTTGGATCTTGTCCTGGCCAACGTTGAAGTCGGTTACCTTGGCGATGTTATCGGCCTTCAGAGCCGAGTTGAAAACGAAGACATCCTTGCCTCCGTCCCCAGTCAACACGTCATGGCCGCCGCGGCCATTGATGACGTTTGGCCCGGCATTGCCCTCGATGGTCTGGGCGAAGGAGTTGCCGCTGAGTTTGATCGCCGTCGTGCCCGTACGGTTCGCGGTAGCCAGGTGTTCGATTTCCAAGCCAGGCGAAAGCGCACGGCTTACCGAGGCGAGCACCGTGTCCGTGCCGCCGTGGATCGACTCGACCACCCTGTCGCCGGCATTGTTGACATAGTAGTTGTCATTTCCGGCGCCGCCGACCATCGTGTCCGCGCCCGTCGTCCCGTGAAGGACGTTATCGCCAGGGGTGCCGTAGATCGTGTGGCTCGTGGTTGTGCCTGCAGGCGAAGATGAAGTGCCGGTGCCCGGTGACGTGGACACAGTGCCGGTGCCCGATGACGTGGACGAAGTACCGGTTCCGGAGGGCATGGATGAAGTGCCGGTGCTCGACGACGTAGGCGCCGTGGTCGAGGACGTATTGTGCTGGAGGAACACGGACTGCAGAGCCTTGTCGCTTCCAAGCGCCGTGTCGCCCTGTTGCGAACCCCAGGCATAGGCATAGTCGAACGCAGGCGACGGCACCAGCTTGGACCAATGGTCCATCATGGTCTGCTCCTGAGCCGGGGTAGGCATCACGTACTGGCCGCCGGTGTCGGTCGTCCAGGTGCCTCCGCCAAACGCTTGATAGACCGGAACGATCTGGCTGGCCGGGATGCCCGAGGCCTCGGCGGCAGCAGCCGCTCTATCGA
>NZ_JAVIIT010000058.1:0-1173 GCF_033977265.1 Mesorhizobium australafricanum
GACAGGAATTGTAGGCCACGCGGATCGCCCCGCAGGCTCGGCAGCCCTCGACATGGCCGCCGAGCTCGGCCGTCCGGCAGAGCTCGATCGCGCTCATCACACGCCGCTCGTTGCGTCCGAGATGGCCGTCATGAACCTGCCGATACGCCTCGCCGTGGCGGCCGAAGATATCCGCCACCTCCAGTCTCGCCGACATGGGCGGAACCGGCCAGCCCGGCGGCACCACTTCAATGTTCAGCTTGTCGAGCGGGCTCGTCGTGCGCCGGATGAGGCCGTTCGAGACCTTGGTGTAGCGTGCCGTCGAGGAAAGATTGTTGTGGCCAAGCAGCACCTGGATGATGCGGATATCGGTGCCGTTCTCGAGCAGATGCGTGGCGAATGAGTGCCTGAGCGTGTGCACCGTCACCCGCTTGTCGATGCCGGCGGCAGCGCGCGCCGAGCGGCAGGCCGAATACAGCACCTGCACGTCGATGGGGCGATTGGGGTCGCGGCCGGGAAACAGCCAGCCCTGCGGCTTCGCCAGTCGCCAGTAGACCCGCAGGATCCGAAGAAGCTGCGCCGAAAGCATCACGGTGCGGTCCTTGCCGCCCTTGCCGTGACGAACGAGTATGACGCCGCGGCCGCTGTCGATATCGCCGACCTTCAGCCCGACGGTCTCCGAGGCGCGAAGACCTGCTGCGTAGGCCGTCGTCAGCGCCGTGCGCGTCTTCAGGCTCGGCACTGCCTCCAGGAAGTGGACGACCTCGTCGGCGCTGAGAACCACCGGCAGCGTGCGTGGCGAGCGGGCATAGACGATCCGTTCCGGAATCTCGGCATGGCCGAGCGTCACGCCGTAGAAGAACCGCAACGCGCACACCGCCTGGTTCAGCGCCGGCCACGAGATCCCGGTCGAGACCAGATGCACCTGAAAGGCGCGGACATCTTCAAGGCCAAGGCGGTCAGGGGATCGGCCGAAATGGCGGGAAAACTTCGCCACCGCGTGCACGTAGGATCGTTGCGTGGCCGGCGACAGATTGCGGATCGTCATGTCTTCGATCATGCGCCGGCGAAGAGGGCTCAACTCGGCCATCTCAGTGCTCCTGTTCCAAGATTGCGCTTCAACAGCCGCAATCCTTCAAAACAGAAGCCTCAACCGCAAACCGACCCGCCAAATGCCGCGTCAGCGGCTTCGTT
>NZ_JAVIIT010000059.1:0-1159 GCF_033977265.1 Mesorhizobium australafricanum
GGCAGGGGAATCGCATATGGCTTTTTGGGACTTGAAGTTGGGCTAGGAAGAGATTCTTTGGGCAGGCAGTCGAACTGAGGAGAGACTGCCATTTCGAGCCTAGAGAGCTATTTCGGCGCGCTGCCCGATCCGCGCGCTGGCAACGCCACGCATCGGCTTGGCGACCTTATCGTGATGATGATCGCCGCAAGCCTGTGTGGGGCAAGCAATGCGACGGAGTTCTCGCTGTTCGCACAAGAGCGCAGGCAAGCACTCTCGCGGTTGATCGATTACGAGGTGGCGCCCAGTCACGACACCTTTTCGCGGTTGCTGCGGTTGCTTGACCCTGAGGCGTTCGGGCGCGCCTTCGCCGCCTTTGCCGCAGGCTTCGCGCGCGCCTGCGAGGAGGTTGTCGCGCTCGACGGCAAGGCACTGCGACGGGCCTATGAGAAAGGTCTTGCGGCCAGTCCGCCGCTGACGGTGTCGGCCTTTGCCGCCGAGACACGGCTGTGTCTGGCAGCAGTGTCGCCCGGCGCGGGTGAGAATGAGGTCGAGGCTGCCCTTAAGGTCGTCGAACTCATTGATCTTACGGGCAGAATGGTTACAGCCGACGCACTTCACTGTCACAAGCGCATGGCAAAAGCCATCACCGACGGTGGCGGCAACTACCTGCTCGCGCTCAAGGGAAACCGCCGTCATTGGGTTGCTCGTGCCGAGCAACAACTGGCCGAGATCACCCCCGATTTGGCGGAGCGGGCTGAAACCAGCCATGGTCGTGACGAGTGGCGCCAGGCCGAGGTCGTGGCTGCAGCCGAACCGCTGATGTCAGGCCATAAAGCCTTCATCCGTATCACCTACCGACGCGATCAGGATGAACCGCTAACGCGCCTGTTCATGGCCTCGACAGTGCTGTCGTCGCAGCAGGCGCTCGACCTCACAAGGGCTCATTGGCAGATCGAGAATGGGCTGCATTGGATGCTCGACGTTCACCTGGACGAGGATCTGAGCCGTGCCCGCAAGGACAATGCTCCGGCCAACACCGCTCTGCTCAATCGAATCGCCAGAAATATCCTTCAGGCCGCAGATGCCGACAAAGTTCCAATCAGCCACCGCATCAAAAAATGCGCCTGGAATGACGCCTATCTCATCCAGGCGATAACTCATATGCGATAGCCCTGCC
>NZ_JAVIIT010000005.1:0-384636 GCF_033977265.1 Mesorhizobium australafricanum
CGAATCGCCAGAAATATCCTTCAGGCCGCAGATGCCGACAAAGTTCCAATCAGCCACCGCATCAAAAAATGCGCCTGGAATGACGCCTATCTCATCCAGGCGATAACTCATATGCGATAGCCCTGCCGTTTACGGGGAGAAATGCCCGGCAGGGCAATGAGGGGCAGCGCCGACCTTGAAGATGGAGTGTAGGCGAGGCCACCCGAGAGATCGGACAGGTCGCTTTCGATCCTCCCAAACAAAAAAACGCCGCGGTTCGATCCGCGGCGTTTGTTGTAAGGCGTTCGCTCGTCCTCAGCCCTGTGGCTGCGGCTCCATGCCGCCTTCGGGCTCGGAGCCTTTCTTGCGGCGGCCGCCGCTGCCGGCCTTCGGCACGGCCGAGCCACGGCTGGGCGGGGTATCGTCGCCAAGGTCGCGGGCGGGCTTGTTGCCGGCGATCAGCTGCTTGATCTCCTCGCCGGACAGCGTCTCGTATTCGAGCAGCCCCTCGGCCAGCGCTATCCATTCCTTCTTCTTCTTGGTCAGGATGGCCTTGGCGGTCGAATAGGCGTCGTCGATCAGCCGGCGCACTTCCGCATCGATGATCTGCGCCGTCTCTTCCGAGATGTTTTGCGTGCGCGCCACCGAATGGCCAAGGAAGACCTCTTCCTGGTTGTCGCCATAGGCGACATGGCCGAGCTTGTCGGAGAAGCCCCAGCGCGTGACCATGGCGCGCGCCAGCTTGGTCGCCTGCTCGATGTCGGAGGAGGCACCCGACGTGATGTTCTCCTTGCCGAACTTGAACTCCTCGGCGACGCGGCCGCCCATCATGATCGCGAGGCGCGAGACCATGTATTTGTAGCTCATCGAATAGCGGTCGCCTTCGGGCAGCTGCATGACCATGCCGAGCGCGCGGCCGCGCGGGATGATGGTCGCCTTGTGCAGCGGATCGGCCGACGGCACGTTGAGCGCCAGGATGGCGTGGCCGGCCTCGTGATAGGCGGTCAGCTCCTTCTCGGCCTGTGTCATGGCCGACGAGCGGCGCTCCGCGCCCATCATGATCTTGTCCTTGGCGTCCTCGAACTCGGCCATGGTGACGAGGCGCTTGTTGCGGCGCGCCGCCATCAAAGCGGATTCGTTGACGAGGTTCATCAGGTCGGCGCCGGAGAAGCCCGGCGTGCCGCGGGCGACGACCTTGAGGTCGACATTGGGCGCCAGCGGGACGTTGCGCACATGCACCTTGAGGATCTTCTCGCGGCCAACGATGTCGGGGTTCGGCACCACCACCTGGCGGTCGAAACGGCCCGGACGCAGCAGCGCGGGATCAAGCACGTCGGGGCGGTTGGTGGCGGCGATCAGGATGATGCTCTCGTTGGACTCGAAGCCGTCCATTTCGACCAGCAGCTGGTTCAGCGTCTGCTCGCGCTCGTCATTGCCGCCGCCGAGGCCGGCGCCGCGATGACGGCCGACCGCGTCGATTTCGTCGATGAAGATGATGCAGGGCGCGTTCTTCTTGGCCTGGTCGAACATGTCGCGCACACGGCTCGCGCCGACGCCGACGAACATCTCGACGAAGTCCGAACCGGAAATGGTGAAGAACGGCACGTTGGCTTCGCCGGCGACCGAACGGGCGAGCAGCGTCTTGCCGGTGCCGGGCGGACCGACGAGCAGCACGCCGCGCGGAATCTTGCCGCCGAGGCGCTGGAACTTCTGCGGGTCGCGCAGGAACTCGACGATCTCTTCCAGATCTTCCTTGGCCTCGTCGACGCCGGCGACGTCCTGGAAGGTGACGCGGCCATGCGCCTCCGTCAGAAGCTTGGCCTTCGACTTGCCGAAGCCCATGGCGCGGCCGGAGCCGGATTGCATCTGGCGCATGAAGAATATCCACACGCCGAGGATCAGGATCATCGGCAGCCACGAGATCAGATAGCCGAACAGCGAATTGGAGCCGTCGGTTTCCGGCTTGGCGGTGATGGTGACGTTCTTGTCCTGCAGCCTGGAGACCAGCGACGGATCGCCGGGCGAATAGGTCTGGAAGCCGTTGGTGTTGTCCGCGTAGGTGCCGAAGATGCGGGCGCCGGCGATGGTCACGGTCTTGACCCGGCCCGAGGCGACATCCTGCAGGAACTGCGAATAGGCAATCTCGCTGGTAGCGCCGCGCGTCTGCGGCGTCTGGAAAAGGTTGAACAGGGCTATGAGCAGGACCGCTATGATCGCCCAGAGCGCGAGGTTGCGATAATTCGGATTCATCTATTGTCCCGTTGGGGCCCGCGTTCGGACCCGCGATGGTGGAGGAGCTTGGGCCTAACATAGGGAGAGCGCCTCCCCTTGCCAAGCAGAACAGCACGTATCGGTTAAGCTTTCGCCCACCCTCGCCCGACATCATGGCCGCGAAATGGCGGCGCCGGCAGCGGCGGCGCGCCGACAAGCGCCGCGACCGCAGTGGCGGGCTCGAGGTCGAAGGACGGCAGGAAGCGCTGGAAAGGGGCCACCGCCGGAACGATCGAGACCGATTGCGGGCCGGCATTGCCGCCAGCAAAATCAAGGCATTTGCCTCCGGCCCACAGCGAGGGCTCCGCGGCAAGTGCGGCGCGTGAAAGGCCTGGTGGAATATCCTCGCTCAAAGATGCGCACCTGGCGGCGGCAGGCCCCAGCGGCGCGATCACCAAATCGCCCGGCCCGTCGTTCAAAGTGATGCGTCCGTTCAAAGTGACGCGTCGCCGGTTGTCCCAGAGCCGGTTGTCCACCGGTGGCGCGGCGGCGGGCAGGTCGCGGCTTTCGCGGCGAAGGAAAATGCCGGTTCGCCGCGCGTCGATCACCGTCCGCGACAATGTGGCACAAAGCGGCGCGGACCGCAGGCGGGAAAACAGCGCAGCGCAACGCGCCTCATCGGCCAGAAACGACACCCCGCCGACGGTGGCCAGCAGGATGCGCAGCGCATAGATGGCGGCCTGGCCGTCCTCATGCGCGGCAAAATCGCGATCGAGGCGGACAAGGCCGGGAACCGGCCTGCCGGCAATGGCGTCGATCAGGAGAGCTGCGCGATGACCGACGTCCTCGCGTTCGGCGGCCGCCTGGCCAGCCCGCGCCAGTGCTTCCGCAATGCGCTGTTCGCCCTCGCCCTGCGCGAGCGCCGCCCGCACGCGCGGCCGCTCGAAGCGGACGTCGATATTGGTCGGGTCCTCGATCCAGCCGATGTCGCGGCGCCGCAACATCTCGCGCAGTGCCGCGCGCCGGGTGCCGAGCAGCGGTCGGACGATCCATGTCCGCCAGTCGTGAAGCGTGGCGGGCGCCATGCCGGCGAGACCGCGGCCGTCATCGTCGCGCGCCTGCCGCATCAGCACCGTCTCCGCTTGGTCGTCGGCGGTGTGGCCGGTCAGGATCAGCTCGATGCCTTCGGCGTCGGCCGCCGCCGCAAGCAAATTGTAGCGCGCCTCGCGCGCGGCAGCCGCCAGCCCGCTCGCCGGCTTGTCGCCACCCCAAGCGACAATGCGATGCGCAATGCCGCGCTCGGCGCAGAAGCGGGCGACGAGCCGCGCTTCGGCGGCTGAATCCGGCCGCAAGCCATGATCGACTGTCACCGCGAGCAGCCTGGCGGCCGATGCGGTCCGGTCGAGGTGATCTTTGAGGAGGAGGAGAAGGGCGGTCGAGTCGCTGCCGCCGGACACGGCTGCAACGGCGCCGGTCGAAAAGTCTAGGTCGGAGAAAAGACGGTCGGAAAGGTCAGGTTTGGTATCGGGCGTCAGCACGCCGCCAGCGCCTTTTCCTGCTTGATGCGCTCCTTGAGCGTGCCGGAAACATCGGGATAGCGCTTGCCGATTTCATTGAAGGTGGCGCAGGCGACGTCGTTCTGCTTCAGGCCGACCAGCGAAACGCCGAGCTTGAGCAGCATGTCGGGGGCTTTCTTGGCCTTCGGGTACTCCTTGCTGGCGGCGAGGAAGACTTCGGCCGCGTCACGGTATTTCTGCTCACCCAGCAGCGACTCGCCCAGCCAGTAATGCGCGTCCGCCGCCTTGGCGTCCTTCGGGAAGCGGGAAATATGGTCGCGAAACCCCTGCTCGGCGGTCGGATAGTCGCCCGACAGGATGAACTGGTAGGAATTGCGGTAGAGCTCGTCAGGATCGTTGGTCGACGGCAGGGCCGCGACCTCGGTGCCGCCGGACTTGCCCTTCCTGGCCGGTGTTTCGGCGGAAGGCGCGCTTGCCGTGGCCGCGGGAGCTTCCGCCGGCGCGCTGGCCTGCGGGCCGGTCTCGGCATTGACGACATTGCCGTTCTTGTCGACGGTGATGGTGCCGAAATTCTTCGGCGGCGCGCCGGTGATCAGCTTGCCGGGATCGCCGGTCTGCGATTCCACGATGACGTCGCCGACACTCTTGCCGCCACCATTCTGGGCTCCGGCGTCGGCCGGCGCCTGGGTCGCTGGAGCCTGGGCGACGCCGCTGTCGGTTCTGGCGATGCCGGTACCGGATTGACCGGTGCCGGCATCGCCGAGGTTGGTGTTGCCGTTGCTATTCCCATCCTGGGGCGCGGCTTCCGATTTCTTCTGCCCGGCCGGTTTGGCTCCTTGCGAACCGCCCTCGAGCTGCTGGAAGCGGAACTCGTTGTCTTCCTGCTGCTTTCGCATCTGCTCCTGCATCTGCAGGATCTGGAAGTTGAGCTCCTCGATCTTGCCGTTCATCTGGCGAAGCTGATCTTCCAGGCCGGTCATGCCGGCGCCGCCATCCTGCTGCGCGACCTGTGCCTGTTCCGGCTTCTTCTTGTCGCCGAAGATGCCGAGTGTCGGCAGATGGAAGGTGAACCCGCTGTTGGAGGCCTGCCCGGAGCCGTCGGCCGGCGCGGCAAGGCTTGGGAGGCTTGATACGAGCAGCAGCGCAAGCGTGCCGCTCAGGACCGTTCTGAAATGCATTCTGTCTCTCGCGGTGGGTGTGTTGGCCTGATGCGCCTTTCCAAATCAAAACAGTGGGAGGAAGCGCCCTCGCGCTCATAGCAGGGCGCGAGACTTCGGCCAAATTTTGTTTCCATGCGTCGCAAATGAAAAAGGCGGCCCTGAGGCCGCCTTTCATTTTGGGATGTTGTATTTTTGCCGCCCGCAGCCTGCCGGAACCGACGTTGCAGCGGTTGGTCTTAGGAACCGGCGCCCGACAGCGTGGTGACGGCGCGGCGGTTCTGCGACCAGCAGGAGATGTCGTCGCAGACAGCGACAGGACGCTCCTTGCCGTACGAAATCGTCTTCAGGCGGCTGCCGGAGACGCCCTTGGAAACCAGGAAGTCGCGGGTGGCGGCGGCGCGGCGGGCGCCCAGCGCCAGATTGTACTCACGCGTGCCGCGCTCGTCGGCATGGCCCTCTACGACGATGGCATACTGCTTGTACTGGTTCAGCCACTGCGCCTGGCGCGCCAGCGTGGTCTGCGCATCGGCGCGGATCGACGCGGAGTCGGTGTCGAAGAAGATGCGGTCGCCGATGTTGACGGTGAAATCCTGCGCCGAACCCGGCGTGGCCGCACCGGCGCCGTTGAGGCCGAGATCGGCCGCGCTGTTCGGGGTCTTCTTCGAGGCGCAACCGGTGATGGCAAGCGCTGCCACCAGCGCGATCATGGCTGGGTTTCGGGTAAGTGCTGCGATACGGCCCATGCCGCCTCTCCTTCGCATTCGAGTGATTTCGTTGATCCCCCAGTAACCACGTTTGGGTTAACCGGCGTTCAAGAAACACGGTTAATATTTGGTTTCGGCCGCCGTCCTCGGCCGTTACGCATGCACGCATTTACCAAGATCGACAATGCGCGCGGACCGTAGGCGGAAATACGGCCAAAACGCGACGAGGAGTAGAAAAGGGGGAATTGAAGCGACAAGGAATCCGACTTTTCCTCAGTTCTTCAATTCTTCAGTTCTTCAATTCCTGTACCTACTCCAGCAACGGCGACCACGCCGGGTCCGAAGCATAGTTCGCGGTCGGAATCTGCTGCTCGTTGCGGCCGGTGAGATCGACCGAGACCAGCTTGGGTCCGCCGGCGGAGTCACGGAAGAACATCAGCACGCGACCGTTCGGCGCCCAGGTCGGACCCTCCTGCTGGAAGCCTGAGGAAAGGATGCGCTCGCCCGACCCGTCGGTCTTCATGACGCCGATCTGGAACTCGCCGCCGCTCTGCTTGGTGAAGGCGATCAGATCGCCGCGCGGCGACCAGACAGGCGTCGAATAGACGCCGTCGCCGAAAGAGATGCGGTGCGGATTGGAGCCGTCCGCGCCCATGACGTAGATCTGCGAACGGCCGCTGCCGCCGCCGCGGTCGGAGGTGAAGACGACCTGCGAGCCGTCCGGCGAATAGGATGGCGAGGTGTCGATCGCGGTCGAATCGGTGAGCCGCGTCGTCGAGCGGCTTCTCAGATCCATGGCGAAGATGTTGGAATTGCCGTCATCGCGCAGCAGGCTCATGATCACCTTCTGGCCGTCGGGCGAAAAGCGTGGCGCGAACGTCATGCCTGGGAAGTTGCCCACCAGCTCGCGCTGGCCGGTTTCGATCTGCAGCAGATAGACCTTGGGCTGCCCGCTTTCATAGGACATGTAGGTGATTTCCTGCCGGTTCGGCGAAAAACGCGGCGTCAGAACGATCGCGCGGCCGTCGGACAGATAGCGCACATTGGCGCCGTCCTGGTCCATGATGGCCAACCGCTTCTTGCGGGCGTTCTTGGCGCCGGATTCGTCGACGAAGACGACGCGCGTATCGAAATACCCCTTCTCGCCGGTGATCCGCTCATAAATGGCGTCGGCGATGATATGGGCGACGCGGCGGGTGTTGGCGTCGTTGGCGAAGAACTGCTCGCCGGCCATCTGCTGGCCCGCAAACGTATCCCACAGCCGGTACTGGGCGCGGATGCGGCCGTCGGCTTCCTTGCCGACGCTGCCGGTGACCAGCGCCTGCGCATTGATCACCTTCCAGTCGTCGAAGCGCGGCGTGGCGTCCGGACCGGATATCTTTTCAATAAAAGCGCTCTTGTCGATCGGAGCGAAAAGGCCGGACCGCTTCAGGTCGGCGGTGACGATCTCCGTGATCTGGGCGCCGAGCGCATCATTGGACTGGAAATCCGTGATGGCGATCGGCAGCGGTTCGACATTGCCCTTGTTGACGTTGATCTCGACGAGAGCCCATGCCGGCGCGGCCGCGCCAACGACTGAACCCAATGCTATTGTCGCGACCATCAGGAGCGGCTTGAGGATGAATTTCATGTCTTCTCGCTTCTCTTCACTGATTGGGCGGAGGGCAGGCCTCACAGGCCAAGCATTTCCCTCGGATCGAAAGTGACCTTGATCTGTCCCCAGATGTCCTGCTTTCCGGCAGGAACCTGCAGACCGGCCATGTTGCATTTCTGGATAGCGCGCACCGCGCTTTCGTCGACCTGGCGGTTTCCGCTCGATTTCTCGACGACAGGCCGGCCGTCCAGCTTGCCCGAGGCGTCGAGATTGAACGAAATCACGGCAATGAGGTCGTCCGTGGCCTCCATGCCCGCCGGGAAGGTCCAGCAACCCGCAAGCTGGTCGCGCAGAGCCCCTTCCTCTGACTTCGACAGCTTCTGGCCCTGGTCCTTCTCGCCGCCGAGCGATGCCTGCTGGGTCGAGCGCTTGGCGCCTCCGCCGGACGGCTTCTGCTTGTCCAGCAAAGCGGAAATCTCATCGGCATTGAACTGCTTGTCGTCCGACTTCGGCTTGGAAGACGCTTCCTTCACCGGCTGCTCGGCATCCTTGCGGTCCGGCGCCTTGGCGCTCTCGGCCTGGGCCGGCTGTGGCTTCGGCCGAGCTTCCGGCGCGGGAGCCGAGTCGGGAAGCTTTGCTTCTTCCGCCGGCTGGTCCTGTGAGATCGCCTCGGCGACGGCGTCCGGCTTGACCTCTTCCTTTTGGATAGCCGCGGTCTTGTCCGGCTGCGGCGCGGGCGTCGGTTCCTTGGCCGGGGTCGGCTTGGGCTCCGTCTGCTTGACCGGCTCGGGCTTGACCTCTTCCTTCGGCGTCGGCTTCGGAGCGACTTCGGTCGCCGGGGTCGGCTTCGGCTTCTCCTGCGGCTTCGGCACGTCCTCGACCGCCGGCTTCTCGGTCGGCGTCGGCGCGGGCGGCGGCGCAGCCGTCTTCTCGACCGGCTTCGGCTTGGCTTCGTCCGTCACCGGCTTGTCGGTATCGACGGTGTTCTCGCCGACCTTCTGCGCAATGGGCACGACGTCCGGCCGCTTGGTCGGCAGCGGCGCCGGCTTTTCATGCATCACCGACTTCTTGTCGCCCTGCAGCGTCTGCGGCACGGCCTCCATCGGCACGATGTCGACCGCCACGGACTCGACGTCCGCGGCCGGCATGGCCGGCGGCGAAGACAGCGTGAACAGCCCGAAGGCCAGCGCCACCGTATGCAAGATCACCGATGAGGTGAGGCCGGTCCGCATTTGGCGTCTACTGATCCTGTTCCTGCAGCGAGACCAGGCCGATATTCTTGTAGCCGGCCGCCGAAATGCGGGCCATGACCTTCATCGCGGTGCCATAGTCGGTCAACTTGTCGCCGCGGATGAAGATGCGCTCGTCATAGCCGGTCTTGGAAATCGCCTGCAGCTTGGCCACCAGCTCCTCGATCGGAATCTCGGTTTCCTGCAGGTAGATCTGGCCGGCGGCGTTGATCGACACGGTGATCGGCTGCGTGTCGACATTCATCGCCTTGGCCTGCGTGTCCGGCAGGTCGATCGGCACACCCACGGTCAAGAGCGGCGCCGCGACCATGAAGATGATCAGCAGCACCAGCATCACGTCCACCATCGGCGTGACGTTGATTTCGGACATCAGGGCATGGTGGCGGCCACGCCGCCTATGGCCGCGTCCGCCTCGCCCCATGCCACTTGCGCCTGCAGACATCCCCATGATCGTTCCTCAGGCCTTCTGCGCTACTTTTTCATCGATTTGGCGCGAGAGTATGGCGGAGAACTCATCCGCGAACCCTTCCATGCGCACGCCGAGTTTGTTCGCATCCGATGACAATTTGTTGTAGGCGATGACCGCGGGGATGGCCGCGAGCAGGCCGATCGCGGTCGCCAGCAGCGCCTCGGCGATGCCGGGCGCCACCACCGACAGGCTGGTGTTCTTCGAGGCGGCGATCGCCTGGAACGATGTCATGATGCCGATGACGGTACCGAACAGGCCGATGAAGGGGGCGGCAGAACCGGTGGTGGCGAGGAAGCCGAGGCGTCCCTCCAACTTCTCCATCTCGCGCGTCAGCGCCAGGTCCATCGCCTTGTCGATGCGGGTCTGCAGCGCCAGCGCCGATTTCGCGCCCTTCTCGAAACTCTTCTTCCACTCGCGCATGGCGGCGACGAAGATCGCGCCCATGCCGGTGGTCTTGCGGTCGGAGAGCGTCCGGTAGAGATCCTCCAGCGACTGCCCAGACCAGAAAATCTGCTCGAAGCGGTTGAGCGCCAGCCGCATGCGGCTATAGGCGACGAGCTTGTCGATGATGATCGCCCAGGTCCAGATCGAGGCGCAGAGCAGGCCGATCATGACCAGCTTGACCACCCAACCGGCCTGCATGAACAGGGCCCAAATCGACAGATGCGCGCCCGGTTCGGCGAGTGCGATGTTTTCCATGACTACGTCCTTAAGATTTTCCGGGTATCGCTGGCGGCTGACCCATGGGCATCCCTTTGGTCCGATCGCGCGAAGCTTGAAGCTTGCGGGACTAGCCCCGAATGCACCGTTCCGCGGCCTTTTCGAGGCAAATATTGGTGAAAGGAAGGCGCGCGAATTGCGCCAATCTTCGCCAATTCCTTCATGAACCGTTATGGTTAAGGATGGGTTAGGATATCAGGCGCGGCGCATTGCCGCGCTTGGCTTGGCCGGCCGGTAGCCGGAGCCGCCTGGTTGACGCGCACGAGATTGTGCCGGGGAGCGAGCGGGTCAGGCCTTTGCCTTCGGTATGAATGCAGCGATCCATTCCTTCGGGAAGCGCTTTGGCCGGCCGCTTTCGCCGACGATCGCCGCTTCGACCCTGGCCTCGACCAGGACGTCGCCGCCGCGCTTCAATTGCTGCCCCATGAAGATGCGGGCGCCGGAAATGTCGTCGGTGCGCGTGTCGATGGTGAGGATATCATCCATGCGCGCCGGCGCGCGGAAGTCGATCTCCATGCGCCGCACCACCCAGACGATGCGCTCGCCATGCTTGCCGTCCAAAAGTTCGGTGTGATGGACGCCGGCGAGCCTCAGGTAATCGGAGCGGCCGCGTTCGAGGAACTCGAGATAGCGGGCATGATAGACGACGCCGGAAAAATCGGTGTCGGCATAGTAGACCCTGGCCATCAGCCGGTGGCCGAAATCCGTCAGGGCTCCGGAAAGCCCGGCGCTGAGCGCCGCCGATTCACCATGATCGTCCATCGCGCTTTCCTTTTCTGACCTGAGGGGGCAGGTGTTTTCGCGCGGGAACCCGGATGGCACTGTTGGGCACGATGATCAAGACCTTGATGGTGGCGCTGCTTGCGCTTGGTTCGCTGGCGCTGCCGGCCGAAGCGGCGACGTTCTCGATGAAGCGCGGCCTCAATCTAGACCAGTGGGTGACCTGGCCGACAGAGGACAAATGGGGCGACCGCGAGACGATCCTGCCTTATCCGGAGTGGCGTAAATTCCTCAAGGAGGACGACCTCGAGGCGCTCAAGGATGCGGGCCTCGACTTCCTGCGCATGCCGGTCGACCCGTCGCCCTTTCTTTCGGACCAGACCACGGCTCTGCGCGACGACCTCTATGCCGGCGTCCTGGACTCGGCGCGCATGATCAATCGCGCCGGCCTGAAGGTGATCGTCGACCTGCATCTGATCCCGGCCGGCGGCAACCGCAAGATCGGCATGAGCGAGGTGATGGATAACCCCGCGACGTTCGACGCCTATGTCGAAATCGTGCGCGACATGGCGAAGACACTTGCCGGGGAAGACCCGCAGCTTGTCGCGCTGGAACTGATGAACGAGCCGATCGTCGATTGCGACGAGAACGGCACCGATCTTTGGCCCGAACGCCAAAAGCAGCTGTTCGCGGCCGCGCGCGCCTCGGCCACCAGGCTCACGCTTGTGCTCACCGGCGGCTGCTATTCGAACGCGGCATCCTTGGCCAAGGTCGATCCGAAAGCGATCCCGGACGACAACATCATCTGGGCCTTCCATTCCTACGATCCGTTCCTTCTGACGCATCAGGGCGCGACCTGGGCCGGCGATTTCATCCAATACGTCACCGGCTTGCCCTACCCGCTGACAGCCATTTCGAAGGCGCAGCTGGACATGGCGCTGGACACGATCCGCGGCCGCATCAGGGCCGAGGCGCCCTGGGCGCGGCAACGCGGCATGCTCGCCTATCTCGACGAGCAGGTGGCGACGATGGACCGTCCCGAAAAGCTGCTCGCCCTCATGGAGGCGCCATTCAAGACGGTCGACGCATGGGCGAAGGCCAACGGCATCAAGCCGCAGGATATCACGCTTGGCGAATTCGGCATGATCCGCAAGGAATATGGCAACGGCTTTGTCATGCCGGCCGCAGACCGCGCGGCCTATGTGCGCGACATGATCGCCCGCGCCGAGGCGCATGGCTTTTCCTGGTCGGTGTGGAGCTATGGCGGCGCCTTCGGCGTCGTCGACGCGTTCGACGGCCAGAAAGCGGAACCCGACGTGATGAACGCGATCCGTGCGCTTCGCTGAAGCTGAACAGCGCCAATGCATGTCGCCCAGCAGTGTGCAGCGGTTCTGGACAACGACATGCATCAAAACATAGACTTAAAAGCGCGTCGCCTGAAGCCGGTTCAGCGCGACGCGCTTTAGCCGAGATCGATCTGCAGGATTTCCGGCCGCACCCCGAAACGTATCGGGGCAATGCTGAAGCCCAGTCCGCCTGAGACAATCAGGTTGCGGTTGTTTTCGACGACATGGCCGTAAGCGTAGCGGTTGCCGAAGTCGGACGGCACGACCGGCGAATAGCCGAACAGCCGCACCTGTCCGCCATGAGTGTGGCCGGACAGCGTCAGCGAAACCCGCCCGGGCACTTTCGGGAAGATGTCGGGCTCATGCGCGAGCAGGATGACGGGCGTCGTGTCGGAGACCTTGGCGAGCGTGCCGTCGAGATCATCCATACCCTTGAAGCCGTGGCGGCCCAGTGCTTTGCTTGGCCGGATTGCCAACTGGTCCGCGAGTCCGGCGATCCAGAAGCCATGCCCGTCTTTCTCCAGCCGCACGACGTCGTTTTCCAGCACCGGGATGCCGACGCTCTCCAGTGCCTTGCGCGCAGCCGTCGGCCCGGCTTCGGCCCGCTGCGCTGCATGATCGTGCCACCAGTCGTGATTGCCGAGGATCGAGAGCACGCCGAGCGGCGCCCTCAGCCCTGAAAGGGCGGAGGCCCAATCCGGTGCGGACACGTCGGCCGTCACCAGGCGCATTCCGTCGACATAGTCGCCAAGCAGCACGATCAGGTCCGGCTGCAAGGCATTTGTCTTTTCGACGAGCGAGGCGATCCGCTCCGGTGTCATCCAGGGCCGGCAGGCATGGATGTCGGCCAGTGCTGCGACACGCAGCTTGAGGCCTGCCGGCCAGCGAGGCGGCGTCAGGGCGTAACGCTTCACATGGGCGAGCAGCATCGGCTCGATGCCGACCGCATAGGCACTGAGCGACACCATCGACAGGAACGAGCCGCCGATGAGGCGCAGGAAGCCACGTCTGGTGATCATCAGTCAGCCCAAGCCCCGGGGGATTCCATAAGCGAGCTTTGCCTTAAAGGCGGCAATTGCGCCCTCAGCTAGGCCGAGGCGCGCAGATTCTGCGCAGACGGGCCGTTGCGCGGCCAAACGGCGAACAAATCTGCGTTACTCTTCCTGGAACAGGCTGATCTGCTGCTGGGCAATATCCTTCGGCGGATCGAGCCCGAGATGCCGCCAGGCGTTGGCGGTGAGCACGCGGCCGCGCGGCGTGCGCTGGATGAAGCCCTGCTGGATGAGATAGGGCTCGATGATGTCCTCGATAGCGTCGCGCGGCTCGGAAAGCCCGGCCGCGATCGTTTCGATGCCGACCGGCCCGCCGCCGAAATTGCGCGCGATCATCGACAGATAGCGGCGGTCGAGCGCGTCGAGGCCGAGCGCGTCGACCTCCAGCCTTGTCAGCGCCTCGTCGGCGATCTTCCTGTCGACATGACCGTCCCCGGCGACGGAAGCAAAATCGCGCACCCGGCGCAGCAGCCTGCCGGCGATGCGCGGCGTGCCGCGCGCACGCCGAGCGATCTCCAGCGCGCCATCGTCGCCGAGCGGCATCGAAAGGATGCGGGCGCCGCGCCGCACGATCTGCTCCAGCTCTTCGACCGTATAGAAATTGAGCCGGACCGGGATGCCGAAACGGTCCCGCAGCGGATTGGTCAGAAGCCCAAGCCGGGTCGTCGCCGCGACGAGGGTAAACCTGGCAAGGTCGATCTTGACCGAACGCGCCGCCGGCCCCTCGCCGATGATCAGATCGAGCTGGAAATCCTCCATTGCCGGATAGAGGATTTCCTCGACCGCCGGATTGAGGCGGTGGATCTCGTCGATGAAGAGGACGTCGCGCTCTTCGAGATTGGTCAGCAGCGCCGCAAGGTCGCCTGCCTTGGCGATGACCGGGCCGGAGGTGGAGCGGAAATTGACGCCGAGCTCGCGCGCCATGATCTGCGCCAGCGTCGTCTTGCCGAGCCCCGGCGGGCCGACGAACAGCACATGGTCGAGCGCTTCGCCGCGGCCCTTGGCGGCATCGACGAAGACTTTGAGATTGGCGCGCACCGCCGCCTGGCCGACGAACTCGTCGAGCGACTGCGGCCGCAGCGTCTGGTCGGCATCCTCGCCGCGCTTGTCGGGGGCAATGAGGCGGGGCGAAAGGTTCATGCCAGCAGCTCCATGCCCGCGATTGATTTAGCGGCACGCTGATCGAACGTAACCGTATACGAACAACCCAAATTTCGATTGTGCTCGGCGATCAATGCGTCGGCAAAATCGACCTGTGGCGAGCTAGACCGTTCGAGCGCGACAACGATGGCATCGAAATCTTCGAACATGAGCGTCTTGATTTTGAGCAATCTTTGGATTGCCGCCTGCACCTGCTCCTTCGGCAGCCTGTAACGCGAGATAAGCGACCAGCTGAATTCGACTAACACCACCAGGCTGACAAAGCCGGGCTTGTCTTCACTGAGGCTCTCGCCAAAGGCAAGAGCCTTTGTCCGCTGTTCAGCATCGTCGTTCAGCACCATTCGAAGCAGAACGTTCGTGTCGATGCCGATCGATGTCACGCGCCACCCTCTTGTCCGTCGCGTGACTTATCTCCCGCCACGTGCCTGCCCACGGCATCTCGAACGGCAGCATCAATTTCTTCCAGAGAAGCAGGACCGCCGGGAGGGTCTCCCAGAAAACCGGCGAGGTCGGCGAAATCGAGATTGCGCGGTGTTCCAACGAGATAGCCGTCCACGACCGTCCAAGCGATCATATCTCCAGCCTTTAGCGACAGCGCATCCCGCACGTCTTTGGGAATGGTAAGCTGTCCCTTCGAGGTTAGACTGGCATACGCGCCCATTTTCTTACTTTCTAAGAAATTTCCTACACTTCATATGGTAGTCGGAAATTTGATTTCCAGCAATCATCTCACCGCGCCAGTTCCCTCAGCCCGAAGCGGATCAGCTTGGAGGCGTCGGCACCCTCGCCGGCCGACTTCAGCGCGGCGGCAACCGCGTTGGCCGCGATGTCGCGCGAATAGCCGAGATTGACGAGCGCCGAGACGGCATCGGTGATCGGCGCGGCGGCAACCCCTTCGCCAAGCTCCTGCTTGAGGCCGATCGTGCCGGTGGCAGCACCAGCATAGGCCGGCGCCTTGGTGCGCAACTCGGTGACGATGCGCTCGGCCACTTTCTTGCCGACGCCGGGTGCGCGGGAAACCATGGCGATGTCGCGCAGGGCGATTGCGTTGGCCAGATCGGCCGGCGCCAGCGTCGACAGCACCGCCAGCGCCACCTTGGCGCCCACGCCCTGCACATTGCTCATCAACAGGCGAAACCACTCGCGTTCCAGCCCGGTCTGGAAGCCGTAGAGCCGGATCATGTCCTCGCGCACATAGGTCTCGATGAACAACACCACCGCCTCGCCGGGCGACGGCAGCGATGCCAGCGTGCGCGTCGAGCAATGGGCGACATAGCCGACGCCGTGCACGTCGACGAGACAGGTATCTTCGTCGATCTCGTCCAGCGTGCCTTTCAGCTTGCCGATCATGGCCTGGCCTTCATGGATGCGTTTCCGGCGAAATGATTTCGAGGTCGGGGAAGTAGCTGCGATAGCGAGGCGCGTCGCGCGTCAAGAGACGGTGTCCGGCAACGGCCGCGTGAGCGCCAATGAAAAAATCGGGGAGAGTCCGCTCCCGCACACCGCCGGCGCGACGGTAGCGGGAATGCGCGACACCGGCCAGAAATGCAGCTTCCCAAAGCAAGGGCTCACGATCGATCTTCAGCATGTCGGTCGCTCTTTTGAGCTGCGCCTCTGTGGCGATCAGCGGAGCCAGCTCGGCCCAGATGACTTGGTTGATAATCAACGCACCCTCACGGTGGCAGGAAGCGATGGCGTTGGCCGACCACTCCGTCGAGGCCGCGCTTGGCCCCCAGACATCGATCAGCACATTCGTGTCAATCAACGTCGAGCTGTTCACGCGGCCCCCGTAACCACTCGACATACTCGTCGGCGCTCATGCCCTTGAGGTCCAAGGTGCCCGCCATGCTGGCCAGAGTTTTCCTGAACTTGCGGGATGCATCTTCCTCGGAGAGGTTTTCGTTGACGGCGACAAGCCGAGCCCCCTCGTCGGTCGCTACGAACTCCACCTCGGAGCCCGGACCGATACCCAGATGATCCCTTATTTGCTTGGGGATCGTGACTTGTCCCTTGGTGGTCACACGCATAGTAATACCTCCGAGGTATTACTAATGCATCTCCTAGAACAAGTCAAGAACATCTCATCCCGCCACCGCCATCCGGTAAGCGACGCTCTGGCGGTGATGTGCATGGCAGATGGCGATGGCCAAAGCGTCGGCGGCGTCGTCTGTATCGAAGATCGCCTTCGGCATCAGCACCTTGACCATCATATGGATCTGCTTCTTTTCGCCGTGGCCGACGCCAATCACCGCTTTCTTGACTGCATTGGGAGCATATTCGGCGACCACCAGCCCGGCGCGCGCCGGCACCAGCATGGCGATGCCGCGCGCCTGGCCGAGCTTCAGCGTCGCCGTCGCATCCTTGTTGACGAAAGTCTGCTCGACCGCCGCCTCTTGCGGCATGGCCTTATGCAGGATTTCGACCAGCCCGTCATGCAATTGGCAGAGCCGCGTCGACAGCGGCGCCTTGTCGTCCGAACGCACGGTGCCGGAAGCGACGAAGCGCAGCGAATTGCCGAGGCTGTCGACGACGCCCCAGCCGGTGCGCCTCAAGCCCGGATCGATGCCGATGATGCGAATCGCTTCCCCCATGCGCCAAGTTTAGCCGTGGCGACGAGCGATGCCAGTAAAATGTGAACAAACCAGAAACAACCGCGATCCTAAGAGCGCCTTTTCAGCGCGACGCGCTCTTAGTTCGTCATGCGACGGATAGTTTTCGACAATTGCGTGAGAAATGCCGGCCTGGACGATGCGACCAGCTTCCATGCCAGGACTGCATTGCCCATGCGCCGCGGGAGGATTCCGATGCAAAGGAACCAGGCCGCCAGAGCCGCCCGCCGACGCCAGGATGCGTTCATTTCCAGACTGGCGGCGACGCCCGCTCTTGCCAGTCCCAGCCGGGAGTCGGTCGTAACTGGATGCTGGGGCTCGTCGACACAGAGCGAAGCCAGTCGCTCTTCCAGATGAACCGGGTCGTGAAGGCCGACATCCTGTGGCACTGTCAGACCGATCTCTGCCGCCCGGCCGGACAAAGCTTCAAGACGCCGGAAATCATGCTGCACGCGCCAACGCGCTCGCTCGGCAAGCTTTTCGGCAAAGACCGAATGGTTGGAGCCGTGGATGCGGTAGGCGCCGAGGCAGGCGTCGATGGATTTCACCTCTCCGTGAAGTGGCGCGAGCGTCGCGAGATAGCCATCGGCGCCTTGCCGGAAGTCGCTTTCCGGCACGGGCATTATCGTTTCCAGCGCCTCACGGTCAAACGCCAACCCGCTTGTCACTGTCGTATGGTACCGCCCCTTGCGCAACAGTTCCGGGACGACGTCCCCAGAATCGAACGGTTGTTCCGGAGGTGGAAAAACATCGTTGATATGCTGGTCCTCATCAACGAGGTGCAATCTGAATTGCGCCTGCGCGACAGCCGCGTCCCACTCGCCCAAGACCTCGGAGATGGCGTTCGGATAGAGATAATCGTCGGCGTCGAGGAAAAGAATGATCTCCCCGGTACTCGCCTCGAACCCGGTATTGAATGCGGCGGCATGCCCGCCATTCCTGTGCCTCAAGCACGGGCGGATTTTGTCGCCGTAGGCTTCGATGACGGCCACCGACGCATCGGTCGATGCGTCGTCGACGACCACGACCTCGACATTTCGATGGTCCTGTTCCAACGCGCTGTCGATGGCGCGTCCTAGAAACTGTTCGTAGTTATAATTGGGGATGATGATCGATACTGAAATGCGGTCCAATGACGAATGCACGGGATCGAGCCTCGCAATCTGCTTTGGTCACGGTGACGGTGATTTGTTGCAAAACCGGGGTCGACCCGGTCGCGGCGAACGGCTCCAACTAGAGGCCAATCGCTTCAGGGCAAGGGTGATGCTTCTCGGCAAGGGTGATGCTTCTCGCGAAGCCCGGCATGGCCTTCAATGCGAGACGGCTACCGCAATAATCGAAGAGCGGTCGGGTCGCAGGCGTTCGACTTGCGGCCAAATCGCGGCTCGCCAAATCACGGTTCGATCGAAGGTATGCCGGGTTCCCGTTCCCTGCGCGGCGTCCGTTGCAAACGCGGTTTCAGCCGCGTGCGAAAGCCGTATTCAAGAGGCTGATCTGGTCGGAAACCGGGTTGGCCCTGCGGCCGGACGTGCGCGTGTCGTTGATGACGCCGCCGTAGATTTCCTCATCCATGCGCCGCACCAGCGCCTGCAGGCGCAGCGAGTGCGTCACAAGTTCCAGGAAATCCTTGGGCAGTTCGTTCCAGCCAAGCGCCTCGTCATGCGCGGACGCGGTGTCGAGCCGCACCTTGGATTTCTCGGAGGCCACCTGGTCGCGCGTCATCTCGCCGGAATTCGCCGCCCGCTGCAGCAGAAGCCAGGAGGCAACCTGCATCAGCCTTGTGGTCAGCCGCATCGATTCGGCCGCATAGAGCGTGGCCGCCGTGCGCGACAATTTCTTGGCTTCGAGCCGGCCCTTGCCATCGAGATATTCGGCGGCCTGTTCGACCAGCCCCATGCCTTCCTGGTAGAGCGGCTTGAAGGATTGGGAGAAAACCCTGCGCTCCGCCAATTTGATGGTCTTCGCGCTGCCCTTCGAAGGCTCGTTCATCGATACGCCCCTGCACTGCCGCAAGCCGATTCGCCAATCCTTGCCGACGCGGCCCGCACCCTAAATGACTGAGGCTTGAAAATGCGCTTCGACGCCCATGAAGGCAAGCACATGTTTAACAAACGGTTAACGCCGATCGCGTTGCAGCCGGCCACCCGCGGACAAAAAAAGAGCCGCGGATAAGGCGGCTCTCAGGAGTTTAACAGGGAGGCGTCAAACAAAGTGGCTCCAACCACTCGGTAAGAATCCAGCAAAACTGGATGCGCATAGTAAACGCCTGTAAAGCTTAATGAACCCTTAACGCAGCGCAGATTTTTTTAGCCGAACGCGCTTTCCTGTGCCGGAACAGCACAGCCGGCTTCGCCGCTTAAGTCCGTGCGAAGGCCGGAATTCGCATGCCGATCGCGGCTCCGAAACATGCCGGCTGCTGCCGCGGCATCGTTCCGAAACACACGCCCCGCAAAAGGCCGCTCCTCCCGAGCGGTGCGCAAATCCGCGCTGCCGCAAAATCAAGCAGGATATCCAGGAGCAAACCATGGATTGGTATTCGATCGTCAAATTCCTCCACATCGTTTCGGCCATCTTGTGGGTCGGCGGCGGCTTCGTGCTTTTCCTGCTCGGCATGCTCGCCGAGCGCGCCGGCAGCATCGAGGACAAGCTGCAGGCGATGCGCGCCAGCGGACAGCTCGGCGGCAAGTTCTTCGCGCCGATGTCGATGCTAACGCTGGTCTTTGGCCTCGTCATGTGCGGCTTCTGGGTCGGCTTTGCCGAACTGTGGATCGTCATCGGCCTTGTCGGCTACGCCACGACCTTCTCGATCGGCATGTTGATCTTCAAACCGACCGGCGAGCGCATGGGCGCCATGATCGCCAAGGAAGGCGTGACGCCGGAGGTTCTTGCCATCGGCCAGCGCATGATGAACTGGGCGCGCCTCGATTATGCGGTGATGCTGGTGATCATCGCCGACATGGTGCTGAAGCCGACCTTGCACGACATCGGCATTCTTGCCGGCATGGCGATGGTGGTCGCTCTGGGTGCTGTGCTCGCTTTCGGCGGCAGCCGCCAGATGGTGCCGAGCGCCGCCTGAGCCTTTCGTGAGGGTGGCTTGGTAGCCACCCTCACATGAGACCGATAATGCCGTCCCACAGCAGCTTGACCGCCACCACCGCAACCGTCGCGTAGGTGAACGGATAGAAGATTTCCGGCCGCATGCGGCGCACCAGCCAGGCGCCGGCGATGGTCGACAGCGGTGCCAATGGCATCAGCACCGCCGAGGCGGTCAGGTTGGTGGTGTCGAACTGGCCGAGCGCGAAATAGGGGACGAGCTTCAGCGCATTGGTGGCGGCAAAAAAGATCGCCGCCGTTCCCGACAGCACTTTCGGGTCGAGCCGGATCGGCAGCGCATAGACCTGGAAGGGCGGACCGCCGACATGGGCGACAAAGCTGGTGAACCCGGCGACCGTGCCCCAGAAGGCGGCGGCAATGCGGTTCGGCTCCGCCGCATGGTCGGCGCCGTGGCGGAACTGCAGGTATAGCCAGCGCAGCACGAAGACCAGCGCGACGGCGCCGACGATCAGCCGCACCATCCCCTCGGTGACCAGAGCCGCCGTCAGCCAGCCCAAGCCAATGCCGATAACGGCGCCGGGCATCATGTCGACCAGCATCCTGCGGTCGTAGACGCCCCACCAGGTCCACACCGAAACAACGTCCATCAGGCACAGGATCGGCAGCAGGATGGCGGCCGCCTGAACCGGCGGCACGGTCAGCGCCATCAGCGGCACGCCGACGAAGCCGACAGCGCCGCCGAAGCCGCCTTTCGACAGGCCGACAAGGATCACCGCCGGAATGGCGGCGGCATAGAACCCACGGATCGCTGAGCAGGCCTGACATCGGCAATGGAAGGTTGAAGAAGGCGGGAATTCAGCCATAGCGCAGAATACCGCCGTCGGGATAAGTCATTAATGCCGGCATCCGCTATTGCCGCCCGGCATCGACGAGCGGCCGTGCTGCAATGCTTCGTCATTCGGTCGGCTCGCAATCTTTAAGGTGTGGGAATGAGCGCCATCAGCATTCGCCGAGCCTGCGCAACGGACATTCCGGCGATCGTCGCGATGCTTGCCGACGATGCGCTCGGGCAGGCCCGCGAAGACGCCAGCCTGCCGCTGGCGCAAGCCTATCTGGACGCCTTCGCGGCCATAGACAGCGATCCGAACCAGGTGCTCGCGGTGATGACCGACGGCGACCATGTCATCGGCACGCTGCAGATCACCTTCCTCGCCGGACTGTCGCTGCGCGGCGCCCGGCGCGGCCAGATCGAGGCAGTGCGCGTCGCGTCGAGCCGGCGCGGCGAGGGGCTAGGACAGCGCTTGTTCGAATGGGCGATCGATAAATGCCGCGAGCGCGGCTGCCGGGTCGTCCAACTGACGACCGATAAGAGCCGGCTCGACGCGCACCGCTTCTACGAGCGCCTCGGCTTCAAGGCCAGCCACATCGGCTACAAGCTGGAGCTCTAAAGCGCGTCGCGCTGAACCGGATTCAGGCGACGCGCTTTAAGTCTTTGTTTTGATGCATGTCCCAGAACCGCTGCGCACTTCTGGGCGACCTGCATTAGCGGTTGGTGCCGTTGGCTGTCGGCAACAGCAGCCGCAGCCCTACATCTTGTCCGGTCCCGGGTCGCCACCGGCGGCGGTGATTGCGAGCCGGCTCAGATAGTGCGTCCAGCCCTTCTCATGGCTGTCGCAAATCTCTCGGTCGGCAAGGCCGCTATGGGTGAGCTTGACCCGCGTTCCGCCTGACTCTTCGACCAGATCGATTTCGACAAGGCTCGAACCGGGCGGTGTCCGGTCGTTGCCCTCCCAGCCGAACCTGTAGGCAAGGCGGTGGACGGGTACAACCTCGGTGAATTGGCCGCGTGCCGTGGCTCTTCCCGCCAAATTCAGCAAGTAAAGACCGCCGGGCTTGGCCTCTGCCGTTGCCTCCGTTCCCATCCAGCGCACGATCTTGTCGGGATCTGTCAGGAAGGCGAAGACCGTCGCCGGCGGCGCCGCGATCTGCACCTCACGACGAACGATCAAGGGTTCAGCCATCGAAATCTCCCAGGTATGCGTGCGGCAACATCGCTCGCCCGACAGCCGGCGCCGGACCAGCGCTTTCGATTCGACGCTAAATCGCCCTTCCGTTCAACAAAAAATCTCCTTGGGTTGATTCGCGTTGGTGACAGCAACGGAACGCCGAAGCATGATCGTGTCGATGCGGCTTTCTTCAACTCTCGCCTGGCTCGTCGACAGCGCCGGCGGCGCCGTCCAACCGGATGATTTTCTGGCTACGCTCGGCGCGCGGCTGGTTGACGACGGGCTGCCGCTCGCCGGTGGAGTCCTGACGCTCGCCGCGCCGCATCCCATCATAACACGCCGCGCCTGGCTGTGGCGGGCTGAGACAGGCGTCGTCATGGAGGCGCTGGGTTTTGGCGCCGTCACGATGCCTGGAGCCTGGGAGGGCGATCTCGGACGCGAATGGCTGGCGGGACTGGGAACCGGTGTTGTGCACGATAACACGGTTGGGCCTGAGCGTGAGGATGCGCAATCCGAGAATCCAAAACTGAATTGGGTCGCGGCCCGCCCTCTCGCGGAGCACGAATCGAACACACTGGACCAGGTGGCGCGCTTTGCCGCCGCACCGCTTGCCGCGCTCGCCGCCAGGTCGGCGCTGTCGGCCCTGCTCGAGGCCTATCTCGGGCAGCGAAGCGCGGCGCAGGTGTTGGCCGGCCGTTCTCGGCGCGAGGTTGGTGAGACGATCCGCGCCGTCCTGCTCTACAGCGATTTGCGCGACTTTACCGCCCTGTCGGAGGAGACGGACGCCGAACAGGTCGTGGCGGCGCTTAACGCCAGCTTCGACCGCATCGCTGGCGCCGTTCACGCTTTTGGCGGCGAGGTGCTGAAATTTATCGGCGACGGAGTGCTGGCGATCTTTCCTGTCGGCGAGCGCTCGGCTTCAGGGGCTTGCGAGGCAGCGTTGCGCGCGATCGGAGCGGCGCGGGCGGGAATGACGCAGCTCAATCAGGTCCGTACCAGACAGGGCATGCCCGAACTGCAGTTCGGCATGGCGCTGCATCTGGGTGACATGGTGTGGGGCAATGTCGGCACAGCTGACCGGCTGGATTTCACCGCGATCGGCCCGGCCGTAAATCTCGTCAGCAGGCTCGAAGGCCTGTGCCGGCCGCTTGGACGGAGTGTCCTGATCTCGGGGGCTGTCGCGGCGGAAGTATCAACGCCTTTGGTCCCGCTCGGCGAACATCAATTGCGCGGAATCGCCAGATCGTGCGCCGTCTTCGGCCTACCGGTCGGGTGACCCTAAAGCGGTTCGGCGTTTCATGAAACGGTGAACCCCACTAGACCGAGGGGCGCCGCCCGCGGCGGCCCCGGTGCCCAACGATCCTGCTTCGCCCGCCTGTTCAAACCGGGCGCTTTGCTCTATGCCGCAATGCAACCATCTTCGCCCGGCATAGGCGAAACCGGGATCGAAGGCCAATGAACGAAGCAACCCCGCCCAACCGCTGCCGCATCGTGCTGATCGCGCCGCCGCTTGTACCGGCTGAGCATATCTGCGCGGCATTCGAGGGTGGCGACGTCGCCTCGCTGATCCTGCCCGACAACGGCATGGACGATGCCTCCTTCCAGGCCTTCGCCGAAAGGATCGTGCCGATCGCACAAGCCGCCGGGGTCGCGGTCATCATCGCCGGCGACAGCCGCATCGCCGGGCGCGTCCAGGCCGACGGCATCCATGTCGACGTGAGGCCCCAGGATCTCGCCGAGACGATCGAGCGCCTGGCCGGCAAGATGATGGTCGGCGTCGGCGGCGCCAAGACGCGCGACGAGGCACTGGAACTCGGCGAAGCGCGGCCCGATTACATGTTCTTCGGCCGCTTCGGCTATGACAACAAGCCGGAGCCGCACCACCGCAACCTCGCTCTCGGCGAATGGTGGGCGGAGATGATTTCGATCCCTTGCATCGTCATGGCCGGTTCCGAGCTTGCTTCCGTGGAGACGGTGGCCGCGACCGGCGCCGAGTTCGTGGCGCTTTCCAGCGCCGTGTTTGCCGACGGGCGCGATCCGCGGGCGGCGATCGCCGCCGCCAACGCGCTGCTCGATGAAACCGCGCCGCGCTTCGAGGACTGACATGCGCTTGCGTGTGCTTCCTCTGGCTGTCCTGGCCGGCTTGCTGGCTGGAGCGGCGATCGCGGCCGAAACCGTCCCGCTGCCGCAACCCCGGCCGGACGCGAGCGCGCCGGACAAGAGCGCAACGGATATAAGCAATTCAAATGCTGGCAATTCAGATGCAGGCAAGCTGGATGCGGGCAAGCCCGCCGCCGCGCCTATCGACAAGCCGATCCAAAACACCTTGCCGCAGCCGGCCACGATGACGCCGCCATCGGCCGATGCTGTCAATCCCGACCGCTTCGGCGCCAAGCAGCCGGACGCCGCCTATGGCGCTTTCCAGCGCGGGCTCTACAAGACCGCCTACAACCTCGCCATGGAGCGCGCCAAGAATGGCGATCCGGCGGCCGAGACGCTGGTGGCCGAAATCCTGTCGCGCGGGCTGGGGGTGCCGCTCAATCCGGCCGAGGCCGGCAAGTGGTATGCGCTGGCCGCCGAACAAGGCGTGCCGGAGGCGCAGTTCCAATACGCGCTGATATTGCTCGACGGGCGCTATGTGAAGAAGGATGAAAAGGCCGCCTTCGCGCTGATGCAGGCCTCGGCCGAGGCCGGCAACCGGCTCGCCCAATTCAACTTCGCGCAGTTGCTCGTCCAGCAGGATCCGGGCAATGACGGCCTTGCAAAGGCCGCCGTCTATTACGAGCGCGCGGCCGCCACCGGCCTTGCCGACGCGCAATATGCGATGGCGCAGCTCTATGCCAATGGCGTCGGCGGCAAGCCGCATGACGACGCCCAGGCGCGCCTCCTGCTGGCGCAGGCGGCAAGGCAGAACTACGACACCGCGCAGATTGACCTCGCCGCCTGGATGATCGAGGGACGTGGCGGCGGGCGCGACCTGAAATCGGGCTTTGCCTGGATGAAGCGGGCGGCGGAAGGCGGCAATGTCGCCGCCCAGAACCGTCTCGCCAAGCTCTATATGGGCGGCATCGGCACCGACCCGGACCTGATCCTCGCCGGCGCCTGGTATATCGTCGCCCGCCGCGCCGGACTGATCGACCCGCAGATGGACGATTTCCTGCAAGGCCTCGACGACGACCAGACCAAGCAGGCGCTGCAAAAGGCAAATCGCCTGCCGTAGCACGCGACACCATGGCGGCACCGTCTTACCCACTCCCTTGCCTCCCCTGGCAATTTGTGGTCTTGGAGGCGCCAAAGCGCGGCCCGCGCCAGAAAAATCTCATTCGGATCAGTTCATCATGGCCAAGATCAGTGGCAACGAAATCCGTCCCGGCTATGTCATCGAGCACGATGGCGGGCTTTGGGTGGCGGTCAAGACCAACACCGTCAAGCCGGGCAAGGGCGGCGCCTACAACCAGGTCGAGTTGAAGAACCTGATCAACGGCACCAAGCTCAACGAGCGCTTCCGCTCGGCCGAAACCGTCGAGCAGATCCGGCTCGACCTGAAGGATTTCTCCTTCCTCTACGAGCAGGGCGAGGCGCTGGTGTTCATGGACACCGAAAGCTACGAGCAGCTCGAGCTGGCCAAGGACTTCGTCGGCGACCGCGCCGCCTTCCTGCAGGACGGCATGATGGTGACGGTGCAGCTCTATGAGGAACGGCCGATCGGCATTTCGCTGCCCGACCAGGTGACGCTGACCATCACCGAGGCCGATCCGGTGGTGCGGGGCCAGACGGCGGCCTCTTCCTACAAGCCGGCGGTGCTGGAGAACGGCATCCGCGTGCTGGTGCCGCCCTTCATCTCGGCCGGCGAGCGCATCATCGTGGACACCAACGAAATCACTTACGTGCGCCGCGCGGACTAGTAGAAACAGCAGAAAGAACAAAAATGGCGCGTTCCGCTCTCCTCAACGTCATGGTCCAGGCCGCGATGAAGGCCGGCCGCTCGCTGTCACGCGACTTCGGCGAGGTCCAGAACCTGCAGGTCTCGATGAAGGGACCCGGCGACTATGTCAGCCAGGCCGACCGCAAGGCGGAAGAGATCGTCTTTGCCGAGCTGTCGAAGGCGCGGCCGGGCTATGCCTTCCTGATGGAGGAGCGCGGCGCGGTCGAAGGCGAGGACGCCCAGCACCGCTGGATCGTCGATCCGCTCGACGGCACCACCAACTTCCTGCACGGCATCCCGATCTTCTCGGTGTCGATCGCGCTCGAGCGCCAGGGCCAGATCGTCGCCGGCGTCGTCTACAATCCGGCGATGGACGAGCTCTATACGGCCGAGCGCGGCGGCGGCGCCTTCATGAACGATCGCCGGCTGCGCGTTGCCGGGCGCTCCAAGCTGACCGATACCGTGATCGGCTGCGGCGTGCCTCATCTCGGTCGCGGCCAGCACGGCAATTTCCTGATCGAGCTGCGCAATGTCATGGCCGAAGTCTCCGGCGTTCGCCGCCTGGGCTCCGCCGCGCTTGATCTCGCCTATGTCGCGGCCGGGCGCATGGACGGTTTCTGGGAAACAGGCCTGTCGTCCTGGGACATCGCCGCCGGCATCCTTTTGGTGCGCGAAGCCGGCGGATTCGTCTCCGACATGGATGGCGGACAGGGCATGCTCGACAGCGGCGAAGTCGTTGCCGGCAATGAGCTTATCCAGCGCGCTTTGCTCAAGACCGTGAAGAAGCCGCTGTCCTCTCGCTGACACGCAAGCCGCGTTGACTGCGCGGCGCACCGCTGCGCCCCTGGCGCATATCAAAGTGCTGCAGCGTCCTTCGCGCGTCGAAAGGACGCGCGGCGCGGTAGTCGCAAAACCGCAACCGAATCTTGAAATACTGACCTGCAACAGCCCAGATTAGGGTAGCAGGACCATTTGATGAACGACACGCGGCCAGATACCAAGCTTGAAATCCCCTTCATGGGGCGCTGGCATTATTCGCGCGCCGAAATGATCGCCGACGGCATCGTCCATGCGGTAGGCATCGTGCTGGCGATCGCTGCCGGCTCGACTTTCCTGGCGCTCGCGGCGGTCCACTCCGGGCCAGGTGAGTATGTCGCCGCGGTTTTCTATGTCGTTTCGCTGCTCACGGTGCTCTCGGTATCGCTTGCCTATAATCTGTGGCCGGTCTCGTGGCCGGCGAAATGGATCCTGCGGCGCTTCGATCATGCCGCGATCTATCTCCTGATCGCCGCCACCTACACGCCCTTCCTCGCCCAGCTCGACAACTCGCCGCTGGCGCTGCCCATGATCGTCGTCGTGTGGAGCGCAGCAGCGACCGGCATCGCCATCAAGATGTTCCTGCCCGGCCGCTACGACCGGCTGGCCATCGTCTTCTACCTCGCCATCGGCTGGAGCGGCGTGGTGCTGGCCGGACCGCTGGTCGAGACGCTGCCGACAACCTCGGTCGCGCTGCTTATCGCCGGCGGCGTCGTCTATTCCTGCGGTGTCATCTTCTTCGCCTGGAAGGGCTTGCGCTTCCACAATGCCGTCTGGCACGGCTTCGTCGTCACCGGCGCCGGCCTGCACCTGGCCGCCATGGTCGACTGCCTGGTCGTCAACCGGTTCTGAACCCAATGCATGTCGCCCAAAGCGCGCAGCGGCTTTGGGAGAACGACATGCATCGAAACCAAGGCTTAAAGCGCGTTGGCGCGACGCGCTTTAAGCGGGCCATATTGCCAAGCGCCATTCAATTTGGTCACAATTCCGTTTAGAGTCGCGGCAATTCTGCGGCGGTGGCATCGGAAACGGGGCACGGATGGCTTTTCTCAGATCCTTCGGCAGGCGATCGGACGTCCTGGTCTATGATCCGCACAAGCTGTCGAGCCCGCAGGTCTTCCTGCTCACCATGGTGATCTTCCTGATCATCGTCGCTTTCATCGCCGCCATCCTCACCCGTCAGATCTCCACCGCCTTCTCCTCTAATCCGGGCCTCAACGGATTGATCGTCGGCGTGCTGGTGATCGGCATCCTGCTTGCCTTCGTCCAGGTCGGGCGGCTGTTCCGCGAGGTGCGCTGGGTCAATTCCTTCCGCGCCGGCTCCGAAACCACCGAGCCGGTTCTTTTGGCGCCGATGAAGGCGATGATCGGCCGCTCGTCATCGATGGCCTTCTCGACCTCTTCGATGCGCACGATGCTCGATTCCATCGCTACCCGCCTCGACGAAAGCCGCGACACCTCGCGCTATCTGGTCGGCCTCCTGGTGTTCCTCGGCCTGCTCGGCACCTTCTGGGGCCTGCTCAACACCATCGCCTCGATCCGCGAGACGATCGAGGCGCTGGACCCTGGCACCGGCGATGCGGCGGCTGTCCTCGATGCGCTGAAGCAGGGCCTGTCGGCGCCGCTCGCCGGCATGGGCACCGCGTTCTCGTCCTCGCTGTTCGGCCTGTCCGGCTCGCTGGTGCTCGGCTTCCTCGACCTGCAGGCCGGCCGCGCCCAGACCCGCTTCTACACCGAGCTCGAGAACTGGCTGTCGTCGGTCACCGATCTGTCGTCCGACATCGTCGTCTCCGAGACGTCGAAGACAACCGAATCCTCCGAGGACATCCGCCTGCTGTCGGAGCGCCTGCGCAGCCTGCAGGAGAATGGCGGCGGCTCCAATCCGCGCGTCGCCACCGCCATGGCCAACCTTGCCGACGGCATCTCGGGGCTGGTGAAGAACATGCGCTCCGAGCAGCAGATCATGCGCGACTGGGTCGAGGCCCAGTCCGATGAGCAGAAGGCCATGCGCAACACGCTGGAAAAGATCGCCGACGCGCTGAAGAAGCAAGGGGTCCACTGACGTGGCGCTGGCAAGACGGCGCGTCGATCGCCGCATCGACTACTGGCCGGGTTTCGTCGACGCGCTGTCGACGCTGCTTCTGGCGATCATGTTCCTGCTCACCGTCTTCGTGCTTGCGCAGTTCCTGCTCAGCCGCGAAATCTCCGGCAAGGACACGGTGCTCAACCGCCTTAACTCGCAGATCAACGAACTGACCCAGCTGCTTGCGCTGGAGCGCTCGAACAGCCAGGACAAGGAAGATACGCTCACCAACCTGCAGGCTTCGCTGTCGGCCACGGAAGCCGAAAAGAGCCGCCTCGAACAATTGCTGGCGCAGGGCGCCGGCGCCGGCGACGCGGCCAACAAGCGCGCCGACCAGCTTACCGGCGAGCTCAGCAACCAGCGCCAGATCAGCCAGCAGGCGCTGAGCCAGGTCGAGATCCTCAACCAGCAGATCGCCGCACTTCGCAAGCAGATCGGCGCGCTGGAAGACGCGCTCAACGTCTCCGAGCAGCGCGACCACGACTCCAACACCAAGATCGCGGATCTCGGCCGCCGCCTTAACGTCGCCCTGGCGCAGCGCGTCCAGGAACTCAACCGCTACCGTTCCGACTTCTTCGGCCGCCTGCGCGAGATCCTTGCCGACCGCGAGAACATCCGTATCGTCGGCGACCGCTTCGTCTTTCAGTCGGAGGTGTTGTTTCCGACCGGCTCCGACGAGATCAACGATGCCGGCAAGGTCGAGATGAAGAAGCTCGCCGACGCCATCATCGAATTGCAGAAGGAAATCCCGCCTGAGATCAGCTGGGTGCTGCGCGTCGACGGCCACACCGACAACAAGCCGCTGTCCGGCACCGGGCGCTATCGCGATAATTGGGAATTGTCGACGGCGCGCGCGACATCGGTGGTGAAGTTCCTGATCGAGAACGGCGTGCCGGCCAACCGGCTGGTCGCCGCGGGTTTCGGTGAGTTCCAGCCGCTTGACCCTGCCGATACCGACGAGGCGCGCGGCAAGAACCGCCGCATTGAACTCAAGCTCACCGAACGTTGATCCAAGATCACGCAAAGTCACGTGAAATTGTTCGCCGGCTCATTACTAGGACGCAAAAGTCCGGCGGCAAGGCCTGAAAACATTATCTTTTTTTAATTACACATGGCAGATTGACGCTCCTAGCTTGCCGAGCAGGGGCCGGGGACCGCCGGCGATGCCTCCCATCGCGACGCGACGGAACTGGACGGCCCCGGAACGTCGGAAGGCGCGGCGCGACCGCTTCCTTCCTTGGCAGGAGGATGCGCCGTCATGCGCGCTTCAATATCTCTCAAGACTGTAACTCTGGCTGCCGCACTGATGGCAGCCCCGCTCACCGGCGCTTATGCCGCCGGGCACCACAAGGGGCTTCTCGACGCGACCGCTCCAACCGATTTCACCGGCCCCCGCGTGACCACCCTCACCGAACAGATCCAGGGCGTGGATCAGGGCATCGCCGAGGCCCGGCAAGCGAACAGCATCTCGGCCTCGGAAGCGCGGCAACTTCATATGCGCGCTGCGCATATCAGCCAGGCTGCGCAGCATGTCGCCGCTTCGGATCATGGCAGGATATCGTCCGCGCAATACCATGACCTGCTGCGCAGGCTCGACAATGTCGACCAGAGGCTGATGAACGACACCGGCAGCGGCTTCATGATAGGTGACGGCTCTGACGGCGGGAATTACCCGAACGGTTGACCCTAATGCATGTCGCCCAGAAGTGTGCAGCGGTTCGGGGACAACGACATGCATCAAAACAAAGACTTAAAGCGCGTCGCCTGAATCCGGTTCAGCGCGACGCGCTTTAGAGGAAGGGACTACCTGGCGCCCACGGGACCTCCGTCCCGAGGGCGTCCTTTTTGGCTCAAAGGCCGAGCCAGAGCACGACGATGGCGAGCACCGCCGGCACCGTCTGTATGAAGAGTATCTTGCGGCCGACGGTCGCGGCACCGTAGAGGCCGGCAATAGTGACGCACAGCAGGAAGAACATCCTGATCTGAGACCCGCCGGCGCCAAGATAGAGCCCCCAGATCAGGCCTGCGGCAAGAAAGCCGTTATAGAGCCCCTGATTGGCGGCAAGTACCTTCGAGGCACTGGCGAATTCCGGCGTCAGCTTGAATGCCTTGTGGCCGCTTGGCGTGTCCCACAGCACCATCTCCAGATAGACGATGTAGCAGTGAATCAGCGCCACCAGCCCGACCAGGATATTGCCGATCATTGTCGCCTCCAACCATCCGTCCCAGCATTGATCACGCACTGCCGTCCATAGGCAAGACAGGTTGACGCTGGGCCGGCCGATCAGGGTTGCCAAGCTCGGCGTCATGGTATCTTTTCGCGCCAGCCAACTCGCAGCCCGGTGTACCCATGTCCTTCCAAAAACTCGACGAACTCGGTCACAAGCTCGAAGCGCTCGAGCATGCGCTGGCAATCCTCGGCGCCGACGAAGCGACGCATATGGCGGTCGGCGGTGGCGAAAAGCGCGCCGAGGCGATGTCCTCGCTTGCCGGCATGCTGCACCGCCAGGCCACAGCGCCCGAGATCGGCGACTGGATTTCGGCCGCCGAAGCCGAGCCGCTCGGCGAGGAGCAGCAGGCGGCAGTCAGGGAATTGCGCCGCCAATACACCAACCTCACCTGCCTGCCGGCCGAATTCGTCGAGCGCCAGACGGTGGCGCGCATGCGTTCCGAGCAGCTCTGGCGCGACCTGCGCGCCAAGAACGACTGGGCCGGCTTCCTGCCGGCGCTGGAAGGCGTCGTGACCCTGGTGCGCGAAGAAGCCGCCCTGCGCGCCGACGCACTTCGCCTCGCCCCCTATGACGCACTGATGGAACAGTACGATCCCGGCAACCGCGCCGCCGATATCACACCGGTGTTTACCGAGCTGAAGGCCTTTCTCAAGGATTTCCTGCCGCATGCGCTGGCCGTGCAGGACGCGCGGCTGGCAAGGCATCCCTTGAAGCCGCTGTCGGGCAGCTATGCCGTCGACAGGCAGCGCGAGCTCGGCCTTGCCATGATGGCGGCCGTCGGCTTCGACCTCACCCACGGCTCGCTCTCGGTATCGCATCATCCCTTCTGCGGCGGCGTGCCGACGGACGTGCGCATCACCACCCGCTACAAGACGTCCGACTTCCTGTCGGCGCTGATGGGCGTGCTGCACGAGACCGGCCACGCGCTCTACGAGCAGAACCTGCCGAAAGCCTGGTCGCATTGGCCGCTCGGCAAGGCGCGCGGCATGGCCGTGCATGAGAGCCAGAGCCTTTTCGTCGAAAAGCAGATCGGCCGTAATCCCGCCTTCTGGCGCTGGGCGCTGCCGGTGGTCGAGAAGCATCTCGGCGAAGCCTGGTCGCTCGACGACATCCTGCCGCATGTCCACCATGTCGAGCGCGGCCTGATCCGCGTCGACGCCGACGAGGTGACCTACCCGCTGCACGTCATCCTGCGCTACGAACTCGAGCAGGAGCTCGTGTCCGGCCGGCTGGAGGTCGCCGACCTGCCGGAGGCCTGGGATGCCAAGATGCACGACTATCTCGGACTCTCGACCATCGACAACCCGGCCGATGGGCCGATGCAGGACGTGCATTGGCCGGGCGCGGCCTTCGGTTATTTCCCGTCTTACACGCTTGGCGCGATGATGGCGGCGCAGCAATGGGCGGCTTTGACCAGGGAGCATCCGTCCGCCGACGAGGATCTCACCGAGGGCGATTTCAGCGCCGTGAACGGATGGCGGCGCGACAGGATCTGGTCGCAGGGCTCGCGCTGGTCGACGCCGGACCTGCTGGAGCGCGCCACCGGCGAGAAGCTCAACGCCGCTTACTTCACGGAGCACTTGCGGCGGCGATACGGATAAACTCCGACAAAGCGTAAATTGCTTTTCATACTTTCGGAGCATGCATTTTCGTATGATTTCGGGAGCGCACCGTGGGAATTTCAGTTTCTAAAGAACGTGCCACCTTTTCGATCGCAGCGGACATAAAGAGTCGGCTGGAAGAAGAAGTGCCGAAAAGCGAAAGGTCGCGTTTCGTGGAAAAGGCAATCGATCAGGCATTGCGCGCGACTGCCGTGAACCGCCTTAAAAAAATGCTGGATGAATTGCCGCGCAATTCCGGTGTCCAGGGCGAAAGCACCACTGATTTTCTACGTGCCCAACGTATGAAATGGGATGGTCGGCCGCTCGACGTGCTCGAGGGCAGCAAGGAATGATCGTCGTTGATGCGTCGATTTTCGTGAAGCTTTTCAAAGCAAGAAGAAGGCAGCGAGGCGGCGCGCAACTTGGTCGATCGCATGCTGGATCAGGGAGAAGGCTTTCTCGCTCCATCGATAGTTCTGTATGAAGCTCTTTCAGCCGCCCTGCATGTCGAATTGCCGCTCGCTACGGTAGGCCAGCTTTTCGATCAATTTCGAGAACTGGGGCTGGTGATCGAAGAACCCACCACGCGGGATTTGGCAACGGCCGAGAAAATCGCAACGTCAACCACACCCGGAAACGGTTATCCTACTCTATTCGACAGTATCTATCATGCGATGGCGCTTGAACGTGGCGGCACTTTTGTCACCGCCGACCAGCGCCACATCGCCAAAGGCTGGGCAGTTTGGCAGTGTTGTGCTGCTGGCGGATTGGCAACCCAGCTGATCTCCCCTTCACTCCGCCGCGCCCCTGAAGGCGCCGGCCCCCGTCTCGAACTGCAGCTTGGCAAGCCGCGCGTAAATGCCGCCCGTGGCGACCAGGCTCTGATGCGTGCCTTCCTCGACGATGCGTCCGCCTTCCATGACGAGGATGCGGTCGGCCTTGAGCACCGTCGCCAGCCGGTGGGCGATGACGATGGTGGTGCGGCCGCGCATCAGCCGCTCCAGCGCCGTTTGCACCAGCGTCTCGCTTTCGGCATCGAGCGCCGAGGTCGCTTCGTCGAGCAAGAGGATCGGCGCGTCGCGCAGGATGGCGCGGGCAATCGCGATGCGCTGGCGCTGGCCGCCGGACAGCGTCACGCCGCGCTCGCCGACCTGGCTGTCATAGCCCTTGTCGAGCCTGGCGATGAACTCGTCGGCAAGGGCGGCCTTGGCCGCGGCCTCGATGTCGGCATCGCTGGCGCCCTGCCGGCCGAAGCCGATATTGTCGCGGACGCTGGCGGCGAAGATGGTGACGTCCTGCGGCACGATCGCGATGCGTTGGCGCACAGCCGCCGGATCGGCCTCGCGCACGTCGACCCCGTCGATGACGATGCGGCCGGTCTCGGGATCGTAGAAACGCAGGATCAGCGAGAAGACGGTGCTCTTGCCGGCGCCCGAAGGCCCGACGATCGCCACCGTCTCGCCGGGCTTCACCTGGAAGCTCAGGCCATGCACGGCGGCGCGGTCCGGCCGCGCCGGATAGGAGAAGGAGACGTCGTCGAAGCTGATCGCGCCCTTGGCGATGGCCGGCAAGGGAAGCGGATCGGCAGGCGACTGGATCGCCGGCGTCTCGGCCAGGATCTCCGTCAGCCGCTCGGCGGCGCCCGCCGCCTGCGACAGCTCGCTCCACACCTCAGACAGCGCGCCGAGCGCGCCGGCGGCAAACACCGAATAGAGCAGGAACTGGCTGAGCGTGCCTGCCGACAGCGTCCCGGCAAGCACGTCGCGCGAGCCGAACCACAGCACCGCGACCACCGAGGAAAAGATCATGAAGATGGCGAAGAAGGTGAGGAACGAGCGTGCGAACACCGAGGCCCGCGCCGCTTCGAAGGCAGCGTCGACGGCGCCTGCGAAGCGGCCGGTGACCAGCTTCTCGTTGGTGAAGGCCTGCAGCGTGCGCACCGCGCCGATCTGCTCGCTGGCATAGGCAGTGGCTTCGGCAAGCGTATCCTGCGCTTGCCGAGACTTGCGCCGCACCGAGCGGCCGAAGGCGACCAGTGGCAGCACGATCAACGGGATGGCCGCGATCACCAGGCTCGAAAGCTTCGGGCTGGTGACGACCATCATCGCCACCGCGCCGAGGCCGAGGATGACATTGCGCAGCGCGACCGAGGCGGTGGCGCCGACCGCCGACTTCACCTGCGTGGTATCGGCGGCCAGCCGCGACACGATCTCGCCCGAATGCGAGCGATCGAAAAACGCCGGCGACAGCGTCGTGACATGGGAGAAAACGTCGCGGCGGATGTCGGCGACGACGCGCTCGCCAAGCGTGATGACGAAATAGTAGCGGCTGGCCGAGGCGGCCGCCAGCAAAGCCGCCATCAGGACCAGTGCCGCGAAATACTCCGCGATGAAGCTGGAGCCCGCCGCCTGGAAACCGTGGTCGATCATGCGCCGCACGGCCATCGGCAAAGCCAGCGTGGTCACCGCCGCCACGATCAGCGAGATGATGGCGCCGATGACGAGCTTCCGGTAGCGGAATACATAGGGAAAAAGGCTTCTGAGCGGCCGGACCGAGCGCCTGCGCTCGCCTGCACTGACACCGATATCCGCCATGGGCGTTCCCTCTGGCCGCTTGGCTTTGCTGCGCTTCAATATGCGCGAGCCACGGCCTTGTGATTCAATTCCGGCTGATGTATAGGCTCGCCGACCGTTTTAGAAGCCGTGGCTTTCCATTAGCTGCGGCTTCGAGTTTTAAAAAGGGGCGCATCGACGCAGGCCTTAGGCCCGTCACCAGCGCCGGCAGCCAGGAAACACGACAATGAAGGCCGATATCCATCCCGACTACCACACCATCAAGGTCGTCATGACCGATGGCACCGAATACCAGACCCGTTCGACCTGGGGCAAGGAAGGCGACACGATGAACCTCGACATCGACCCGACCACGCACCCGGCCTGGACCGGCGGCCAGCAGACCCTGCTCGACCGCGGCGGCCGCCTGTCGAAGTTCAAGAAGCGTTTCGAGGGTTTCGGCCTCTAAGCCGGATACGCCCGCAGGATTTGAAAAACCCGCCTTCGAGGCGGGTTTTTTTGTTGGGCGCATTCCTTCCTTCTCCCCGTTTTTGCGGGGAGAAGGTGCCCGAAGGGCGGATGAGGGGCAGCGCCAGCCTGCACGATTGGCTAAAGAACTCGAATTCGCTGACAGTGCACTTTTTAAGGCGTCTAATTTCATAGGCCGGCGCCGCCCCTCACCTGCCTGCCGGCAGCCTCTCCCCGTATAGTGACGGGGCGAGGGGCGCTCCCGCCGGCGATTTCGTCAATCGCCATAGCCACTACTCCCCCACCAGTTCCCTCAGCGCCATGCGTTTGTAAGCTTCGACCAACCTACCGCCCTCTTCGCGATCGACGGAGATCGCCAGCCGCATGGCGGCCTCGCCCATCTGCCAGACGAGAAACGCCGTCGTCTCCAGTTGGACCGGGTCGGCGGCCGGCCGCAGCCGCTTCAGCACCGCGACCAGGAACTCGGCATTCGCCCGGCTGTCGGCCAGCTCGAGTTCGCGCAGCGCCTTGTCGGCCTGCGTGCCCGACCAGATGTCGCGCATCACCGGTTCAGCGAGGAACAGCCGGTAATAGATATCGACCAACTCCGAAAACGCTCGCCTCAGACCTTCGGCGTCGCCGACATCCTTCAGCGCCGCCGCAATGCAGGCCTGGCTTTCGGCCGTGTAACGCTCGGCTAGCGCCCAGACGATCGCCCGCTTGTCCGGGAAGAACTGGTAGAGCGAGCCGATCGACACCCCTGCCCGTTCCGCCACCTCGCCCATGCGCATGGCATCGCTGCCCTGCTCGGCAATCAGCGCCGAGGCGGCCGCAAGCATGCGCTCGACCCGCTCGCGGCTCCGCTGCTGGCTCGGCGAGCGGCGCGGCGAAGCAATGGCGGCCTGGTCCGGCTTCGCGGCGACTTTTTCATCCATGGCTCTCTCCGGCCGATTCTTCGAAAACTTGCTTGACTCGAAAAATACGAGGGTTTATCACGTTTTGCAAATGTGATAAACCCTCACATTCTGAATCACCGAAACCGGCATCTGGAGCAACTGAGATGATGAAACTTCTTCCCACCCTCACCTTCATCGCCGCGATCGGCTCCGGCATCGTCGGCGGCGTGTTCTTCGCCTTTTCCAATTTCGTCATGGCCGCGCTCGCCCGGCTGCCCGTCCCGAGCGGCATCGCGGCCATGAACTCGATCAGCATTACGGTGATCACGCCGACCTTCATGACGGCGCTATTCGGCACCGGCCTCATCTGCCTCGTGCTCATCGCCGCAGCTCTCTTCGGCTGGAGCCAGCCAGGTTCCTACTGGCTGCTCGCCGGCGCCGTGATCTATCTGATCGGCAACCCGATCGTGACCATGGTCTTCAACGTCCCGCTCAACGACGCGCTGGCCGCCGTCGATCCGGCAAGCGCCAACGGCGCCGCCGTGTGGACGAACTATCTGAGCGAGTGGGTGATGTGGAACCATGTGCGGACCATCACCGCAATCGTGGCGATGGCCTGCTTCATCATGGCATTGATCTGAGGATAAGCAGTTCGCGAACGCAAAGGACCTCCCTCAGGCGGGGTCCTTTTTATGAGACTTTCGATCGGAGTGTCCCAGATCGCGGTCCGGGTCGATCACGTCGCGGACCAGCTGCTTGAGCTTTGCCGCATCAGGAAAGCCGCCGTCACGCTTGCGGTCCCAGATAAGCAGGCCGTCGCAGGAGATGGTGAAGATGCCGCCGGTGCCAGGCACCAGCGTCACCCCGCCGAGATCGGTGCCGAAGGTGGACAAGAGCTCCTGCGCCATCCAGCCTGCACGCAACAGCCACTGGCATTGCGTGCAGTAGGTGATGCGGATGGCGGGAAGCGGCTTCTCGCCGATGCCAGATTGAGCTCCGCTCATATCGGATTGAGCTCCGCTCATATCCTCACCGGTCAGGCCGCGCTGAGCTTCGCCATGGTCTCGTCGTCGACCTCGAAATTGGCGTAGACGCTCTGCACGTCGTCATCGTCCTCGAGGGTGGCGACCAGCTTCATCAGCGACTGCGCCCGCTCTTCGTCGACCGGGACGTTGTTCTGCGGCTGCCAGATCGGCTTGACCGATTCCGCCTCGCCGAGCGCGGTTTCGAGCGACTTCGACACTTCACCGAGATTTTCGAAGCCGCAATAGATGGTGTGGCCCTCCTCATCGGACTCGACGTCATCGGCGCCGGCCTCGATTGCGGCTTCCATCACCTTGTCCGCGCTGCCGGCCGAGGCCGGGTAATAGATTTCGCCGGCGCGGTTCCACATGAACGACACCGAGCCGGTTTCGCCGAGCGCCCCTCCAGCCTTGGTGAAGGCGGCCCGCACATTGGAGGCCGAGCGGTTGCGGTTGTCGGTCAGCGCCTCGACGATCAGCGCCACGCCGCCGGGGCCATAGCCCTCGTAGCGCACAGCTTCGTAGTTTTCACCATCGCCCGCGGACGCCTTGTTGATGGCGCGCTGGATGTTGTCCTTCGGCATCGATACGGCCTTGGCGTTCTGCACGGCAAGGCGCAGGCGCGGGTTCATCGATACATCGGGCGTCCCGCTCTTGGCGGCGACGGTGATTTCGCGCGCCAGCTTGGAAAACATTTTCGATCGCACCGCGTCCTGGCGGCCCTTGCGGTGCATGATGTTCTTAAACTGCGAATGGCCAGCCATGGCACCCCTGTCGTGTTCGGCTAGAGCATCCCGAAGCGAGGTGGCATCACCTTGTCTTCCGCAAAATGCTCGAATTCAAATTCTCAGAACGTCTCGTGCATGCCTGCGAAGGCACGCGGCGCTCTTTGTCGGAATGGCCGGCTTATAGATAAATCGGCTCAATTCGTCCAGCCGCGCCGTGGCGTCCAGAGCAATTCCAGGAAAAGTGCGTAGCGGTTGGGCTCGGCGCCTTCGCCGTAGCCTTCCGTTCGGATTTGCGCAAGAACAAGAGCTTAGAGCGCCGAAGAGGATCGCTCATCTCTCCAGATCCGACTTCAGCCGGTCGAGAATGCTGATCGCATGGCCGGCATACTGGCTGATCCAGCGATCGTGGATCTGCCGGATCGGCAAGGCATTGAGATGGTTCCAGCGCTCACGCCCCTCGCGCTTCGCAACCACCAGGTCGGCCTCCTGCAGCACTTTCAGATGCATCATCACCGTGCAGCGGTCCATGTCCGGAAAGGACTCGCAAAGCGCGCCGGTGGTCTGCGGCTGATCCTTCAGGCGATCCAGCAATTCACGCCGGCGCGGATGCGCCAAGGCCTTGAAAACATGATCGTCCGCAGTTTGTCTTGACATGTTATGTTTCTATAACATATCGTCCTGACGAGCAAGGAAGGAGCTGTGGATATGTCGCTTGGATTCAGGATTTCCGGACGCATCGGCAAACCGGTCGCCGAAGTCTTCGACGCCGTCGTCAATCCGACGAAGCTCAGCGGCTATTTCACCACCATCGGCGGCGCTTCGGCGCCGCTGGTCGCGGGCACCACCGTAACCTGGTGGAAGATGGTGCCGGTCGAGGTCGACGAAGTGACCAAGGACAAGCGCATCGTGCTGCGCTGGGACGCGACCGACGTGGACGGCAGGCCCACCTACAAGACCCGCATAGAGATGAATTTCGAACCGCTGGAGGACGGCGGCACCTTCGTCACCATCGCCGAGGCCGGCTGGCCCGAAGGCGAGGTCGGCCTGAAAAAATCCTACCTCAACTGCGAAGGCTGGTCGCAGATGCTGGCCTGCATGAAGGCCTATCTCGAATATGGCATCAACCTGCGCGACGGCTATTACCGCAGCGAGCTGCGGGGCGAGCCGGCCAACGAGAATAACGTCTGAGCCGATATCTTCAGTCCAGTTTCAAGAAACGGAGGCCGCCCGATGACGAAAGCAACGCCGTTCCTGATGTTTGAGGGAAAGGCCGAAGAGGCCATGACCCTCTATTGCGAGACCATCCCGGGGAGCCGGGTCATCGACGTCACGCGCTACGGCCCAGGCGAGGACGGAGCGGAGGGAACACTCAAATTGGCGCGGGCCTCGATCGGCAGCGTCGAGGTCAGGATCTACAACAGCCCCGTGCACCACGCCTTCACCTTCACGCCGTCCATCTCCTTCTTCGTCGACTGCACTTCCGGGGAGGAACTGGAGCGGATCGTCGACGTTCTTTCCAAGGACGGCGGCTTCCTGATGCCGCCCGGCAACTACGGCTTCAGCCAGCGTTTCGCCTGGCTCAACGACCGCTTCGGCGTCTCCTGGCAGATCAACCTGCCGTGAACAGTGCAATTCCAGGAAAAACGCGCAGCGTTTATCCGCCCGGAATTGCATGACCACACATGCCTATAGCAACTCGGCAATTGAGGAGGATTACCGTGGAACTTAAACAAGCTCCCACCGCCGAGACCGCCATGCTGATCCGGCGGCCGGTCGCTGAAGTCTTCGAGGCGATCGTCGATCCGGCAATCACCACGAAATTCTGGTTCACGCATTCCAGCGGCCGGCTGGATGAAGGCAAGCCGGTCGAGTGGGAGTGGCGCATGTATGGCGTCTCGACCAAGGTCGAGGTCAGCCAGATCGTTCCCAACGAAAAGATCGTCATGCAGTGGAGCGACCCGCCGACCACCGTCGAATGGTCGTTCACCGAATTGCCGGACGACACCACTTTCCTCGAAGTGCGCAATTTCGGCTTCGCCGGTTCCGGCGACGAGCAGGTAAAGCAGGCAGTCGAATCCACCGGCGGCTTTGCGCTGGTTTTGGCCGGCGCCAAGGCATGGCTGGAACAGGGCCTGACGCTCGGCCTGATCGGCGACCGCCACCCGAAGGGCATTTCGGCTGGGGCCACGAGCGATTAGGTCACCAGGTCGGGCGGTGTTTGCGTTGGCAGATGCTTTGGCGAATGGCCGAAACGCCTATCGCATCGTCATGTATGGACGAAGGTGTGCGAGCCTCAATGCCCGCCGCCCGATCCCTGTTTCTTGCGGTTCCGCGCCAGCATGTTGAGGCTCTCCACCAGGGCCGAAAAACCCATGGCGGCGTAGATGTAGCCCTTGGGCACATGATAGCCCATGCCGTCGGCGATCAGCGTCATGCCGATCATCAGCAGGAAGCCCAGCGCCAGCATGACGATGCTGGGGTTCTTGGCGATGAAATTGGCGAGCGGTGTCGCCGCCAGCATCATCACGCTCACCGCAGCGATCACCGCGATATACATGATGGCGATCTCGTCGGTCATGCCGACGGCGGTGATGATGGAATCGATCGAGAAGACGAGGTCGAGCACGAGGATCTGGAAGATGGCGCCGGCAAGGCTCATCTGCAGCGTGCCCACCATCGTGTCCTGATGGTCCTGCGGGTCGACCGTGTGATGGATTTCCTTGGTCGCCTTCCAGACCAGGAACAGGCCGCCGGCGATCAGGATCTGGTCGCGCCAGGAGAAGCCGCGACCGAACGCCGTGAACACCGGCGTCGTCAGTTGCACGATGATCGAGATCGTGGCGAGCAGGATGAGGCGCATGACCAGCGCGGCCGAGATGCCAAGCCGGCGCGCGCGGACGCGCTGCGCTTCCGGCAGCTTGTTGGTCAGGATCGAGATGAAGATCAGATTGTCGATGCCGAGCACGACCTCGAGCACCACCAGGGTCAAAAGCGCGACCCATGCGGTCGGATCGGAAACAAAATGAAAGTGCGGCGCCAGGAATTCGACAAGCTGCATGGAGGTCGTCCCTCTACGATCTAGAGCAGTGTTGCCGGCAATTAGGTACTTTGCACACCTATATCAATGTCACGACCAGAAGGACGGCGCCGTTTCTTCCAGCCGCGGCCCGCGACGAAACGGCGCGATTTTTTCGGCAAGCCCGGTGCGGTCTGAGATAGTGACGCCGACGCCGCACAAGGTCGCCGGCCCGTTCGCTGCTTCGAAGCGGCCCTTCGGCACTTTCGACAGGAAGCGGTTGAGCGGCTCTTCCTTGTCCATGCCAAGCGAGGAATCATAGTCGCCGCACATGCCGGCATCCGAAATATAGGCGGTGCCGCCATTGAGGATCTGATGGTCGGCGGTCGGCTGATGCGTATGCGTGCCGACCACGAGGCTGGCGCGGCCGTCGACGAAATGCGCGAAGCACATCTTCTCCGACGTCGCCTCGGCATGGAAATCGACGATGGCCGCATCGGCCTGCTCGCCGAGCGGACAGGCGGCCAGCTCGCGCTCGCCGGCCTGGAACGGATCGTCGAGCTCGGGATGCATGAAGACCCGGCCCATGATGTTGGCGACCAGCACGCGCGCGCCGTTGCGGGCGATATAGACGCCGGAACCGCGTCCCGGTGTGCCCTTGGGAAAATTGGAAGGCCGCAGGAAGCGCTCCTCGCGCGGCGCGAAGATCAGCGCATCGCGCTGGTCCCAGACATGGTTGCCGGTGGTGACGACATCCGCACCCGCCGCAAGCGTCTCGCGAAAGATCTCTTCGGTGATGCCGAAACCGCCGGCGGCATTCTCGCCATTGACGATGACGAAATCGAGCTTGAAGTCGGAAATCAGCCCTGGCAGCTGTTCCCACACCGCCGTGCGTCCCGTCTTGCCGACCATGTCGCCGAGGAAGAGGAGTCTCATGCGGCGCTACGCGTGCCAAGCGCCCGCGACACCGTTTCCGGCTCCTTGGCGATAACCTGCAAATAAGCCTGCGCCGCCTGGTCCGGCTCGGTTCTGCCTTGCTCCCAGTCCCTTAGCGTGCCGAGCGGAATGCGATAGCGGACTGAAAACTCCTCCTGGGTGAGATGCAAAGCCCGGCGGATCACCTTGACGCGCGCAACAGCCGCCATACCCGGCCGATCCGTGTTGATCGGAGGATTGTCCCTGTCCGCCAAAGCCCCGGCTTCCGCATCCGCATCACTCATGGTGCGCAGACGGTTCCAATCGGTTCCGGATTCAGTCTTGGCGTGCTTGGTCATATGCTTTCTGCTCATGGCGCGTCGCCTTTCTGGCGGAGATCAGTCTTATTCGGTCCCCGCGTTCGGTGTAAACCACCGTCAGCACCAACCCATTGACGATACCGATGCCGATGAAGCGCTCCTCTTCGTATTCCATGGAGCGATCCGAATAATGCAGCGCATGAATGTCGTCGAACAGGCGTTTGGCATCGGAAAATGCCACGCCGTGCTTGGCTAGATTGCTCGCTGCTTTCTCATCGCCCCATTCGAATTCAAGCATGCCGACCTACTGGAATTCAGTAGTATTGGTCACACGGGCACAGACGTCAAGCCGTGACGCGGCGTCCGCGCAGCCAGAAGAACCAGACATAGAACGCGGTGAACCCGCCGGTGACGGCAAGCATCAACAATCCGCCACGCCAGCCCTTCATCGCCGCGGTATCGAGACTCGATGGATCGGCGGGATCGTAGTAGAATTCTATCCTGTCGCCCTTGGCCGCCTTGTAGAGACCGACATCCTTTCCCCTGCCGGACCATGTCATCGGCGCGTCGTTAGCGACGTAAGCCACCGCGACATTGATGCCGTCCGTTTTGAGACCGTTCGCCTGCATTTCGCTGTAGGGACTGACATCCGTCACGGTGGCGACCGTTCGCTGCCAGGCGGCCTGGTGATGCAGGGCAGTTCCTATGATGTGCAATGCCATCAAAAACAGTATCGCCGCGATGAGGGCGACTGGCATCAGCAAATAGCGTGCAAGGACAAACACCAAGACCCCCGTCGGCTCGGACTATTGTACGGGAACATTATTCGACGTGTGTTGGAAACGCGTTAAGCGGGTGGCGATAGTTTAAGCAATATCGAAGCGCCGCAGCCCGCTTTCGGTCAGTATTTCCGTAATGATGACGTCATGGTTCTCTTCCGGCACCCGCTCGACTTCCTGGCAGTCGAAGGCGATGCCGATCAGCCGCGGCGTGATGCCCTTGTCGGCAAGCTTGGCGATGGCGCGGTCGTAATAGCCGGCGCCATAGCCGATGCGATGGCCCCGGCCGTCGAAGGCGGCAAGCGGCACCAGCATCAGCGTGGGATCGAGCACTTCCGCCTCGGGATGCGGCCCGACAGTGCCGAACCCCATCTCAACCATGGGCGCGCCGCGCACCAGCTCGCGAAAGACGATCGTGGTCTTGTCGAGGATCGCCGGCAGGCAGAGCCTGGCGCCCTTCTCGCGCAGCGCGAACATCAGCGGCCGCACATCGACCTCCGAGCGCATCGGCCAGAAGCCGGAGACGACGCGGCCGGGTTCGAAGTCGATTTTTTCCTTGGCGGTCTCGGCCATTTCGAGCGCGATTTCCACGCGCCAGAATTCGTCGAGCGCATCACGTCGCGCCAGCGCTTCCTTGCGAAGTTGTTTTTTCAGATCTTTGGAAGGTGACATGCTGTGACGCTAGAAAAGGCCGGATATTGGATGGAGTCGCAGGAACGACGTTTCCTAGCGCAATTCCAGGAAAAGTGCACAGCGGTTTTCCGTCCGGAATCGCGTCAAAACGGAGGGTAGGTGCAAGTCTCCCAAAATTGGGAGAAGTGACGATCCACACAACCGGTGGAGAGGTCGATCCCGGGTGCCTACAAAGTAGGTGGGCGCCGTGTGAGAAAACCCACGGGTCTTCCCAGGGACAGCTCCCTAAGGATCGATAAGGCCCCGGGGAAAAGTGTCTCCTGCCGGGAAGCGCAGACCGCCGACAGCAAATATAGGCCGATGGTTAGCCGAGCGCCAGAGATACCGGCATCGCGGCTGACGTTATTCTCACTCTCGATATCTCGGCCTTGCGCGCATGCGCACGGCTCCTTACGGTCCGGCCGCACGGACAGGAGAAAAGATGCGTTTTGAAGGCACAGCGGCCTATGTCGCGGACAAGGATCTGATGGTCGCGGTCAACGCCGCCATCGCGCTGGAGCGGCCCTTGCTGGTCAAGGGGGAGCCCGGCACCGGCAAGACCGAGCTTGCCCGCCAGGTGGCCTCGGCACTCGGGCTGGAGTTCATCGAATGGAACGTCAAGTCGACCACCAGGGCGCAGCAGGGCCTCTACGAGTATGACGCCGTCTCGCGGCTGCGCGACAGCCAGCTCGGCGACGAGCGCTTCAACGACATCGCCAACTACATCAAGCGCGGCAAGCTGTGGGACGCCTTCGCGGCGCAGAAGAAAGTCGTGCTTTTGATCGACGAGATCGACAAGGCCGACATCGAGTTTCCCAACGACCTTCTCCAGGAACTCGATCGGATGGAGTTCTTCGTCTACGAAACCGGCGAGACGATCCGCGCCGAATTCCGGCCGATCGTCATCATCACCTCGAACAATGAGAAGGAACTGCCGGACGCCTTCCTGCGCCGCTGCTTCTTCCACTATATCCGCTTCCCCGACATCGACACGCTGCACCGCATCGTCGAGGTGCATTATCCCGGCATCAAGCAGAACCTGGTGCGGGCGGCACTCACCCAGTTCTACGAGATCCGCGAGGTGCCGGGCCTGAAGAAGAAGCCGTCGACCTCCGAAGCGCTCGACTGGATCCGCCTTTTGGTCGCCGACGACATTGCGCCTGAGGACCTGCGCGCCGACCCGAAGAACATGCTGCCCAAATTGCATGGCGCGCTGCTGAAGAACGAGCAGGACGTGCACCTGTTCGAGCGGCTGGCCTTCATGGCGAGACGGCAGCAATAGCGCATGTCGCCCTGAAGTGCGGAGCGGTTTTGGGACAACGACATGCACAAAACTAAGGGCTAAAGCGCGTCGCGCTTCAGCCCGTCAGCAATAGCGCTTTCCCCGTCCGTGGACCGTTGCCGGTAAGCGGTCTCTGCCGCAGTTTCCGGTCAACATTGGAGGAAAAAATGTCCGAGATCACCATCCGGCCGCTCGCGCAGTCCGATCACGCCGACTGGCGCCGCCTGTGGACCGACTATCTGACCTTCTATGAAACGAAGCTGCCGGAAGAAGTTTACGCGATCACCTGGAAGCGGCTGTTCACGGACGGCGAGTTCGAGCCAAAGGGGTTCATTGCCACGCTCGACGGCAAGGCCGTCGGCCTCACCCACTATCTCTACCACCGCTCCGGCTGGTCGGAGAAAAACAACTGCTATCTGCAGGACCTGTTCGCCGACCCGAAGGCGCGCGGCAAAGGCGTGGGCGCCGCGCTCATCAAAGCCGTGCAGGACGAGGCCGGCAAGATCGGGGTGAAAAACGTCTACTGGATGACGCACGAAACCAACACCACGGCGCGCAAGCTCTACGATTACGTCGCCCGGCGCACGGGCTTCATCGAGTACGATCTGCTATGACGACCACGCAGTTGAAATAACATCGTGAGCAATCCCCCGGTCGATCGCCCGGATGGCTGGATGGATTTGAGGATCGAACGCATGGCACATTATGTCGGAATTCTCGACGGCGCCGACGATACCTGGGGGGTACGGATCCCTGATCTTGCCGGTTGCCACGGCGGCGGCAAAAATCCTGAAGAGGCCATCGCGGATGCGACGTCCGCCGTCCGTGAATGGGTCGAAGCACGCCTGGCGAAACGTCTGCCATTGCCTGTACCGAATACGATCGCCGAACTGCTGAGGCAGGGTGAGATCGACAGCTCCACTGGGGAGTCCGCCGTGATGATTCCGGTATTGATCGATTCCGGCCGGCCCGTACGGGCCAATCTATCCCTCGATGCCGGCCTTCTGGCTGCGATCGACGAGGAGGCCAGCCGGCGCGGCCTTACCCGCTCCGCCTTCATAGCAAGCGCTGCAAGAGAGAAGATCGAAGGGCACCGATAGCAATCCTGCCATGTTCATCCCCTTCTTCCTCGAGCTGAAGGCAGCGCGCGTTCCCGTATCGCTGCGGGAATATCTGTCGCTGCTGGAAGGGCTGGAGGCCGGGCTCGTCGACTATGACGTCGAGGGTTTTTATTACCTCGCGCGCGCGGCCCTGGTGAAGGACGAGCGCCACATCGACCGTTTCGACCAGGTGTTCGCGCATGTCTTCAAGGGCGTCGAGGCGCTCGGCGGCCCGAATGCCGTCGATGTCGCCAATATCCCGGAGGAATGGCTGCGCCGGCTCGCCGAAAGGCACCTGACCGAGGAGGAGAAAAAGCTGGTCGAGGCGCTTGGTGGCTTCGACAAGCTGATGGAGACGCTGAAGAAGCGGCTCGAGGAGCAGAAGGGCCGCCACCAGGGCGGCTCGAAATGGATCGGAACCGGCGGCACCTCGCCCTTCGGCGCCTATGGCTACAACCCGGAAGGCGTTCGCATCGGGCAGCACGAGAGCCGGCATCGCCGCGCGGTGAAAGTCTGGGACAGGCGCGAGTTCAAGAATTTCGACGATACGGTCGAGCTCGGCACTCGCAACATCAAGGTGGCGCTGAAGCGGCTGCGCCGCTGGGTGCGCGAGGGCGCCGAGGAGGAGTTCGACCTGCCCGGCACCATCCATGCTACCGCCGAGCACGGCTATCTCGACGTGAAAACCCGGCCCGAGCGGCGCAATGCCGTGAAGTTGCTGATGTTTTTCGATGTCGGCGGCTCGATGGACGACCATATCCGCGGCGTCGAGGAACTGTTCTCGGCCGCGCGTGCCGAATTCCGCCAGCTCGAATATTTCTACTTCCACAACTGCCTCTACGAGCGCGTCTGGAAGGACAATCGACGGCGGCTTGCCGAGACGATCCCGACCTTCGACCTCATCCACAAATACGGGTCGGACTATAAGGTGATCGTCGTCGGCGATGCCTCGATGAGCCCTTACGAGATCGCCCATACCGGCGGCTCGGTCGAGCACTGGAATCCGGAGGCCGGAAGTGTGTGGCTGGCGCGCCTGTTGCAGCAATGGCCGAATGCGATCTGGCTGAATCCGGAAGCTGAGAAGAACTGGCGCTATACGCATTCGATCCAGTTGATCAGCGACATCTTCGGCGGCCGCATGTTCCCGCTGACATTGGCTGGGCTGGAAGCCGCGACGAGGCAGTTGTCGCGCAAGCACTGACGTTCCGTCGGGGTGGGCAGGCCTGTAACAAATGCCTATGTTGGAGCGAATATTCGTTGCATCCAACAATGAGCCGCCAAGGCCAAGGAGAACCCCATTCATGGACACCCACGCCTATCCCGTCACCCGCACCGATGCCGAGTGGCGCGCCCGGCTGACGCCGGAGCAATATGCCGTCATGCGTAACCACGGCACCGAGCGCCCCGGCAGCTGCGCCCTGCTCTATGAGAAGCGGGCCGGCACCTTCTTCTGCGTCGGCTGCGACCAGCCGCTGTTCGAATCAAAGCTCAAATTCGAGAGCGGCACCGGCTGGCCGAGCTTCAACGACCCGGTCGCGGGCTCGATCGAGAACACCGTCGACCGCAGCTATGGCATGGTCCGCACCGAATGCCATTGCGCGCGCTGCGGCAGCCATCTCGGCCATGTCTTCGAGGACGGCCCGCCGCCGACGGGCCTGCGCTATTGCATCAATGGCGTGGCGTTGCGCTTCGAGCCTGCGGCCTGAACGATCTCGGACATGACTTCGCAAAGGGCGGCTTCGGCCGCCCTTTTTCGCGTGGAGCAATTCCAGGAAAAGTGTGACGCGGTTTCCGTCAGGAATTGTTCAATAGAGTAGATCCTCAGGCGACAGCTGTCGCGATCAACCAGAGCGCCGAGCCCAGCATCATCAGCTGCGCCCTGAAGCCGCCGGCCTTCTCAGCCGTCCGCCAGACGGCGATCGTCAGGAAGATGTTGTAGGGCACCGGCAGGAAATGCACCGTCAGCACCAGCCAGAGCGACAGCTTCAATCCCAGCAGGATCAACGCCAGCGCCGAAGAGGCGATGCTCAAGATTGTCCCGACCAGCAGCATGTCGCGCCAGAACAGCCGGTCGAGTGGCGCTACACCTCTCCAGCGTGTTCGGAAGAAGCCGGTATTCTCGTTCGTTGCCGGAGCTGGGCTGTCCATCAATCGGGCCTCGTAGCCAACCGCTGAAGTCTCGAAAAGCGCCGACGAAATCGCAAAATCGGACGCCGGGAGGTGCAGAAATCGACCGCGAAAACGTGTACCATCACAAATCTGTGATCCGCATCGCATTCTGTCTTTTGCATGGCAAACACGGAGGGATTCGGAATGACCGGTCACGTCTACAATGTTCTCTTTCTCTGCAACGCCAACTCGGCCCGTTCGATCATGGGCGAAGCCATTCTCAACCGGCTCGGCGCCGGCCGCTTCAAGGCTTATTCCGCCGGTGCGAAGCCCAAGGGCGCCGTCAATCCCTACGCTCTGCAGCTCCTGGAAGGCCTGAACTACGACACGGCCTTCGCCCGCTCGAAGAGCTGGGACGAATTTTCCGGACCGGACGCGCCCGAGATGAATTTCGTCTTCACCCTCTGCGACAGCACGGCGAACGAAAGCTGCCCGGTCTGGCCCGGCCATCCGATGACGGCGCTTTGGGCGGTGCCGGATCCTTCCAAGGCCGGCGGCACGGATGCCGAACAGCATCTGGCCTTCGCCGAAGCCTATCGCATGATGAGCAATCGCATAGGCTTGTTCACGAACCTGCCGATACACGCGCTCGATCAAATGGCGCTGCAGCAGCATCTCGAAGATATCGGCCGCGACAAGCCGCGAGCAAACTGAACCCCGGCCCCGGGCTGATGCATGTCGCCCAGAAGTGTGCAGCGGTTCTGGGACAACGACATGCATCAAAACAAAGACTTAAAGCGCGTCGGCTGAATCCGGTTCAGCGCGACGCGCTTTTAAGCCCCGGCTTTACGGCCGGGCTTCGCCCAGCACGGCGAGAACCGCCTGTTCGAAGCGCGAGCACTCCGTCACCAGCCAGTCGGCCATGGCAGGCCAGTTATCCTCGGCGTAGCAGTTCACCCGCCACATCGAGTTGATGCCCAGCCCCTCACAGCTCTGCTCCGGCTTGAGCTTCAGCCTCGCCTCGATCGCCGGCTGGAACGGCCTCAGCCGCGACCATGACTCCGTGGCGCCGAACTTTTCATTGCGCCCGAAGAAGACGCCGACATGGTTCTGCGCTGGCGCGACATACATCGAAAGCACCAAGGCGAAATCCGGCATTCCGCGCTGCCAGAACCAAGGCCCGCGTCGTGCCAGCCTGGCCCGTTCCTCCGGGTGCCGCTCGGCAAACAGCGCCCAGAAGCCGCGTTGGCGGAACTCCGAAGCGCGGCGGCCGCCGAAGTCGAACTCGTTCATGGCCGGGCTCCGGCCACGAAACTCAGGCCATGCCGAGAGCGGCCTTGTAGAGGTCCAGGATCGACTCCTCTTCCTGGCGCTCGGCCTGGTCCTTCTTGCGCAGCCGCACGATGGTGCGGATCGCCTTGGTGTCGAAGCCGGTGCCCTTGGCCTCGGCATAGACATCCTTGATGTCGTCGGAGATCGTCTTCTTCTCTTCCTCGAGCCGCTCGATGCGCTCGATGATGGTGCGCAGCTGGCCGGCGGCTACAGTCTGGCTGGTCTCGGTGATTTCGTCGGCCATTTTTCTCTCCGCGTCTTCTTGAAGCCAGGGCGATTCCCGCCACGGCAAATTGGAGCGGGTTCCCTGCCCGAGCGGGCGCGGCGGGTCAAGATACTATCGAGCCGTTGTGGACGGCTGCTGCCAGCCGTTCGTTTCGTGCCGCGCTTTGCTCGTCACTTAAAAGCGATGAGCAGATCCTTGGCATCGATCTGGTCGCCGGCCTTGACCAGCACTTCGGCGATCTCGCCGTCGCGTTCGGCGTGGAGCGCGGTTTCCATCTTCATCGCCTCGATCGACAGCAGCACATCGCCCGCCTTGACCGCCTGTCCAGCCGCCACGGCAAGCGCCGACACCACGCCCGGCATCGGCGCGCCGACATGCGCCTCGTTACCGGGCTCGGCCTTGCGGCGCGCCTTGGCGGCGGAAGCGCCATGCGCCCTGTCCGGCACCTTGATGCGGCGCGGCTGGCCGTTGAGCTCGAAGAAGACGGTGACCATGCCCTTGTCGTCGACATCGCCGAACGCCTGGCAGCGAACCACCAGGGTCTTGCCCTTCTCGATGTCGAGGAAGATCTCGTCTTCCGACTTCATGCCGTAGAAATAGGTCGGCGTCGGCAGCACGCTCACCGGCCCGTAGGTCTCCTGCGCGGCGGCGAAGTCGGTGAACACCTTCGGATACATCAGCCATGAGGCAAATTCATACTCCGAGAGCTTGCGATCGAGCTTGCCCTCGATCTCCTTGCGGCTGGCCTTCAGGTCGGCTGCTTTCAGCAGCGAGCCCGGCCGCACGGTGATTGCCTTCTCGCCCTTCAGCGCCTTCTTCTGCAGCGCCGCCGGCCAACCGCCGGGCGACTGGCCGAGATCGCCGCGCAGCATCGACACGACCGAGTCCGGGAAGGCGATGTCCTTGGCCGGGTTCTCGACATCGGCGACGGTCAGATCCTGGCTGATCATCATCAGCGCCATGTCGCCGACCACCTTGGACGACGGGGTCACCTTGACGATATCGCCGAACATCAAATTGACGTCGTGATAGGCCTGCGCCACCTCGTGCCAGCGCGTCTCGAGGCCGAGCGAGCGCGCCTGTTCCTTGAGGTTGGTGAACTGGCCGCCTGGCATCTCGTGCAGGTAGACTTCCGAGGCAGGCCCCTTGAGGTCGCTCTCGAAGGCGACGTACTGGTTGCGCACCGCTTCCCAGTAGAAGGAAATGCGGCGGATCCATTGCGGATCGAGACCGGGGTCGCGCTCGGTGCCCTTCAATGCCTCGACGATCGAGCCCAGGCAGGGCTGCGAGGTGTTGCCGGAGAAGGAATCCATCGCCGCGTCGATGGCGTCGGCCCCGCTTTCGACCGCCGCAAGCACCGTCGCCGCCGAGAGGCCCGACGTGTCGTGCGTGTGGAAATGGATCGGCAGGTCGGTCGCCTCGCGCAGCGCCTTGAACAGCACGCGCGCCGCACTCGGCTTCAGCAACCCGGCCATATCCTTCACGGCGATGATATGCGCCCCGGCGGCTTCCAGCTCCTTGGCGAGCCCGACATAATAGTTGAGATCGTATTTGGCCCGCGCCGGATCGAGGATGTCGCCGGTGTAGCACATCGCCGCTTCGACCAGCTTGCCCTCGGCGCCGACCGCGTCCATGGCGACGCGCATGTTCTCGACCCAGTTCAGGCAGTCGAAGACGCGGAACAGATCGACGCCGCCGCTTGCTGCCTGGCGGACGAAGTGCTGGACGACATTGTCGGGATAGTTGGTGTAGCCGACGCCGTTGGCGCCGCGCAGCAGCATCTGCAGCAGAAGGTTGGGCGCCGCCTCGCGCACTTTGCTCAGCCGCTCCCACGGATCCTCGGTGAGGAAGCGCATGGCGACGTCGAAGGTGGCGCCGCCCCAGCATTCCAGCGACAGCAGCTGCGGCAGCGCCCGCGCATAGGTGCCGGCGATGCCGACAATGTCATGCGTGCGCATGCGCGTGGCCAGCAGCGACTGGTGGCCGTCGCGCATCGTCGTGTCGGTGACCAGCACCTGGCGCTGCTCCCGCATCCAGGCCGAGAATTTCTCCGGGCCGAGCGTATCGAGCCTCTGCTTGCTGCCATCCGGAACATGCCCGTTGAGATAAGGCACGACGGGAGCCGCCGCATTCGCCTTCGGCATCGGCCGGCCGCGTGTCTCGGGGTGGCCGTTGACGCTGACATCGGCCAGATAGGTGAGCAGCTTGGTGGCGCGGTCCTGCCGCTTCACCTGCTCGAACAGTTCGGGCGTCGTGTCGATGAACCGGGTCGTGTAGGAGTTGTCGGCGAAGCGCGGGTGGTTGATGATCGCTTCGAGGAAGGTGAGGTTGGTGGCCACGCCGCGGATGCGGAACTCGCGCAGCGCCCGGTTCATGCGCGAAATCGCCTCACCGGGCGTCGGCGCCCAGGCCGTCACCTTTTCGAGCAGCGGATCGTAGAAGCGGGTGATCACCGCGCCCGAATAGGCGGTGCCGCCGTCGAGGCGGATGCCGAAGCCGGCCGCCTCGCGATAGGCGGTGATGCGGCCATAGTCCGGGATGAAATTGTGCTCCGGATCCTCGGTGGTGATGCGGCACTGCAAGGCGTGGCCGTTGAGCCTGATGTCCTTCTGCGCCGGCACCCCCGATTGCTTCGTGCCGATGGCGAAGCCGTCGAGGATATGGATCTGCGCCTTGACGATGTCGATGCCGGTCACCTGCTCGGTGACGGTGTGCTCGACCTGGATGCGCGGATTGACCTCGATGAAGTAGAATTTGCCGGTGTCGGCGTCCTGCAGGAACTCGACCGTGCCGGCGCCGATATAGCTGGTCTCGTGCGCGATCTTGAGCGCATAGCCGCAAAGCTCCTGGCGCAGCTCTTCGCCGAGATACGGCGCCGGCGCCCGCTCCACGACCTTCTGGTTGCGGCGCTGGATCGAGCAGTCGCGCTCGAACAGATGCACCGCATTGCCGTGGGTGTCGCCCAGCACCTGGACTTCGACATGGCGGGCGCGTTCGATCAGCTTTTCGAGATAGACCTCGTCCTTGCCGAAAGCGGCTTTCGCCTCGCGCTTGCCTTCCATCACCTCGCGCGCGAGATCGGCCTCGGCGCGGATGGCGCGCATGCCGCGGCCGCCGCCGCCCCACGAGGCCTTGAGCATCACCGGATAGCCTATTTGCGCCGCGAGCGTCTTCACCGCATCCATGTCGTCCGGCAGCGGGTCGGTTGCCGGCACGACCGGCACGCCGACCTCGATCGCCAGATTGCGCGCGGCGACCTTGTTGCCCAGCCTGCGCATCGTCTCCGGCTTCGGACCGATGAAGGTGATGCCGGCCTCGGCGCACGCCTCGGCGAATTCCGGGCTTTCCGACAGCAGGCCGTAGCCTGGGTGGATGGCGTCGGCGCCGGACAATCTGGCGACCCGGATCACCTCCTCGATCGACAGATAGCTCTCGATCGGACCCATATCCTTGGCAAGATGTGGTCCGCGCCCGACCTGGTAGCTTTCGTCGGCCTTGAAGCGGTGCAGCGAATATTTGTCCTCCTCCGCCCAGATCGCCACGGTTTTGAGGCCGAGCTCGTTGGCCGCGCGGAACACGCGGATGGCGATTTCGGACCGATTGGCGACGAGGATCTTCGTGATTGCCAAGGACTGGGCTCCAGCAGCGGAAGGGACGTTGAACCGGCGCAATGATTAGCGCGAAAATGCTGCAGTGCAAACGAATTTGCACGACATCTAAAACGATTTAAATCGTTTGTTTGCGGCAAACCTGCCGCAGTTGTTCTTCCAACGCCGGCGACGGTGCGGCGAAAGCGTGTTGGGAGGCGCAGCGCGGAGCTTTCCGACCGGGCCGCGAACCCGCAAACGAAAAATGCCCGGCGCAAGCGCCGGGCATCCATTGCAAGTCGGCTTGAGTTTGCCGGCTTATTTCTCGAAGTAGCTATACTTGCCGTCGTCACCCTTCTTCCATTCGTAGATGACATAGTCCGGACGGGTGATGTCGCCCTTGGCGTCGTAGCCGATCTCGCCGATGGCCGTCTTCCACGGGCCGCCGGACTTGATCACTTCGGCAACCTTCTGCGCATCGTCAGCGGAGCCGACCTTGGCGATGGCCTGCGAGATGATCTGCACCGCGGCATAGGAGTAGAGCGTGTAGGCTTCCGGCTCGAAGCCGGCGGCGCGGAACTTCTCCACCACTTCCTTGGCGGCCGGATTCTTGCGCGGATCCGGAGCGAAGGTGTTGAGCGTGCCGGCAACGGCGTCGCCGGCGATCGAGGCCAGTTCGTTGGAGACGATACCGTCGCCCGAGAACAGCGGCGCCTTCAGGCCCTGGTCCGCCGACTGACGGATGATCAGGCCGGCTTCCGTATGCAGGCCGCCCCAGTAGATCAGGGTGACGCCGTTTTCCTTCATCTTGGCGATGAGGGCCGAGAAGTCCTTGTCGCCGACATTCACGCCTTCATACAGCACTTCCTTGATGCCGTCGGCGTTCAGGTTCTTCTTGGTTTCGTCCGCGAGGCCCTGACCGTAAGGCGTCTTGTCGTGGATGATGGCGATCTTGGCGTCCTTGAAGTTCTTGGCGATGTAGTCTCCGGCCACCTTGCCCTGCTGGTCGTCGCGACCGCAGGTACGGAAGGTGTTCCACAGGCCGCGCTCGGTGAGCTTCGGGTTGGTCGCGGCCGGCGTCATGACGAGGATGCCGTTTTCCGCATAGACTTCCGAAGCCGGAATGGTCACGCCCGAGTTGAAGTGGCCGTCGACGAACTTGACGCCGTCGGCGACGAACTTGTTGGCAACCGAAATGCCCTGCTTGGGGTCGGAGACGTCGTCGCCGATCTCGAGCTTGAGCTGCTGGCCATTGACACCGCCCGCAGCGTTGATGTCGGCGACCGCCTGTTCCGCGCCCTTCTGCAACTGTGCGCCGAAGGCGGCATTCGGGCCGGTGATCGGACCGGCGACGCCGATCAGGATATCCGCGGCCCACGCGCTGCCGCTGAACGCGATGAACGCGGTCAGCGCAACGGCGGACAAGAGTGATTTTTTCATTGAAACGCTCCCATTTACGGAGTGGGCGTGGATGATACTTTCATGCGATGCCCACTCTTATCGCAGAAAGCACAGAATGCCGATTTTCAGGCACTTGTCACGCCGATTCATCCCCGAAACGGCGTAATGGTGAACGTCAACCTTTCGGCTTCCAGCTTAACAAGGAAGCTCTTTCGTAGAGCCAGTTATACTGTGTGACCATCTGGTTGGTGCGCGTGTATTGATAGCCGAGGAAGCCCATTATCATCAGCACGATGGTGTCGACGACATAGTAATGCAGCGAGAACATCGTGCCGTCGAACAAAGCGTGATGGATGAACCGGATGCCGATGCCGAGGCCGAGCATGAAGAAGAACAGCCGGATGTGAGTGCCCCAGGTCTGCGCCACGGCTTTGCCGGTCATCCATGCCGCGCCGCCGCCAAGCAGCCCAGTAACGAACAGAAAATGCCAGATCGAGGCTTCTTCGTAGAGAATACCCTGCATGGTGAAGTCCTCTCTCAGTGATGTCCGCCTTCGAGATAGGCGGCGCGCACTTCCGGATTGGCGAGCAGTTCCTTGCCGGTGCCGCTCATCGTCACATTGCCGTTGACCATGACATAGCCCCGCGTGGCGAGCTTGAGCGCGCCGAAGGCGTTCTGCTCGACCAGGAACACGGTCAGCCCCTGCGTCCTGTTGAGCTCACGGATGGCGTCGAAGATCTGCTTGACGATCAGCGGCGCGAGCCCCAGCGACGGCTCGTCCAGCAACAGCAGCTTCGGCCGGGCCATCAGCGCGCGCCCGATGGACAGCATCTGCTGCTCGCCGCCTGACAGCGTGCCGCCGCGCTGGGCGATGCGCTCCTTCAGCCGCGGAAACAGCGTGAACACCTTTTCGACGTCCTCGTCATAATGCTTGAGGTTGTCGAGGCTGGCGCCCATCTGCAGGTTCTCCATCACCGTCATGCGCGGAAAGATGCGGCGTCCTTCCGGCGACTGGGCGATGCGCAGGCGGGCGATCTCGTGCGTCGGCATCCGGGTGATGTCGGTGCCGGCGAAGGTGATGGTGCCGGTGCGGGCGCGCGGCGCGCCGAAAATGGTCATCATCAATGTCGACTTGCCGGCGCCGTTGGCGCCGATAAGTGCCACGATCTCACCCTGGTTGACGCTGACATTGACGCCGTTCAGCGCCCTGATGTTGCCGTAGTAGGTCTCGACGCCCTTGACGTCGAGCAGCGTTGCGCCGGCCATTATTTACGCCCTCCACGCGTCGCGGGCTTGGCCGCCACTTCCTTCGCCAGCATCTTCGCCTGGCCGATCCAGTCCTCGCGGGCGATGCGCCCGTCGAACGCGAGATAGGCTTCCGCCGCTTCGATGTCGGCCTTCTTCCAGGCCGCGATCTGGTCGAAATGGAAGATGCCGTGCTCGTTCAGCTTCTTCTCGTTGACCGGACCGATGCCCTTGATGCGGATCAGGCTGTCCGCCTTGCCGCCGCGCGGCGCGTCGAGGCGATTGGAGATGCCTACGGCTTTCACCGGCGCCTTGCCGGTTGCCTTCTTCGCCGGAGCTTTTGCCGCCGGCTTGCTGGCGATCGATGCGGCGCGGGCATCTACCTGCGCCGCTTTCGAGGCGCCCTTGGACACCGTGACCCGCTCGCCCTCATCCGCGTGTTCGACGGTATCGGAAACCGGCCCCGCCATCATCGACGCGGAGTTGCCTGGGCCATGCGCGGAATCGGGGCCCGTATCGAGCTGTTCGATGACGTCCTCGTCGCCGACTTCGGTCAGCACCGTCTCGACCTCCTCGTCGTCGACGCCGAGATAGGCGGCGATGACGCGCGGATCCGTCCTGACCGATTGCGGGTTGCCGTCGGAGATCTTGCGGCCGTATTCGAGCACGACGACATGGTCGGAAATCTTCATCACCACCGACATGTCGTGCTCGATGAGCAGGATCGAGGTACCGGTGCTCTTGATGCCCATCAACAGCTCGTTGAGCGCCGCCGATTCCTTCGGATTGAGGCCGGCGGCCGGCTCGTCGAGGCACAGGAGCTCCGGCCCCGTGCACATGGCGCGCGCGATTTCCAGTCGCCGCTGCGCGCCATAGGGCAGGTCGCCCGCCGGATCGTCGGCGCGGTCGACGAGGTCTGCCTTCTCCAGCCAGTGCCTGGCAAGCTCGATCGATTCGGCCGAGGCCTGGCGATAGCTCGGGAAGCCGAACAGGCCGAGGAAAGTGTAACCCGAGGCCTTCATCAGCTTGTTGTGCTGCGCGACCAGAAGGTTCTCCAAGAGCGTCATGCCGGAGAACAGGCGGATGTTCTGGAACGTGCGCGCCACGTTGGCGCGCGCCGGAATCTCGTGGTTGGGCAGGCGCTCGAGCAGATAGGTCGAGCCGTCACGTTTGTTGAGCGTGATCATGCCCTCGGTCGGCTTGTAGAAGCCGGTGATGCAGTTGAACACCGTCGTCTTGCCGGCGCCGTTCGGGCCGATCAGCGCGGTGATCTCGCCGCGCCTGGCCTGGAAGGACAGGTCGCCGATGGCGACCAGGCCGCCAAATTTCATCGACAGGTGTTCGACCTGCAGGATGAAGTTGCTCATGGAAGCTTGCGCGTTCATCAGCCGTGGCCCTCCTTGGTGAAGGAGCCTGAGACCGCTCTTCGCTCCTTCAGGAAGGCTGTCGGCTCACGACTGCCGACGAAGCCGCGCGGCTTCCACAGCATGACGATCACCATGGCCATGCCGAAGAGCAGCATGCGGTAGAGTTCAGGGGTGAAATCGGGACCGAACACGGCTTTGAGGAAGTCGAGCTCGCGCAGGATTTCGGTGCCGCCGATCATCACCAGCGCCGCCACCGCGATTCCGCCGAGCGAGCCCATGCCGCCCAGCACGACGATGGCAAGGATGATCGCCGATTCCAGGAAGACGAAGGATTCAGGGCTGACGAAGCCTTGCCGGGCAGCGAAGAACGAGCCGGCGAAACCGCCGAACATGGCGCCGGTGGCGAACGCCGTCAGCTTGGTGGTGGTGGTGTTGATGCCGAGCGAGCGGCAGGCGATCTCGTCCTCGCGCAGTGCTTCCCAGGCACGGCCGACGGGCAACCGGCGAAGCCTGATGGTAACGAAGGCGGTGAGGAAGCAGAGCCCCAGGATCAGGTAGTAGAGGAAGATCTTGTAATAGGCGCCCGACTGGGCGATGCCCAGCACCTTGGCAATATAATTCGGGTCCGAGACGTTGAACGACATCAGGCCGAAGAACGACACTTTCGGGATGCCGGAAACGCCGGCCGAGCCGTTGGTCACCTCGCGCCAGTTGATCAGCACCAGGCGGATGATCTCGCCGAAGGCAAGCGTCACGATCGCAAGATAGTCGCCGCGCAGCCTCAGCACCGGGAAGCCGAGCATGACGCCCCAGAAGGCGGCCATGCAGCCGGCGGCCGGCAAAAGGATCCAGAACGACAGGCCGAAATGTGTGCCGAGCAACGCGTAGGCATAGGCGCCGACCGCGTAGAAGGCGACGTAGCCGAGATCGAGCAGGCCGGCCAGACCGACCACGATGTTCAGCCCCCAGGCCAGCATCACATAGATCAGGATCTGGATGCCGAAATTGTCGACCCATTTCAGCGAGCCCTGGAACCCGAACAAAAGCACGATTGCCACCGGGTACAGCAACAGCACGCCGACGCCGATCTTGTTGAAGTTGCGGCGCACGAAGCCAGGCTCCGTCACAGCCACCGCCGGCGCTTTTGCCTTTTCGGCCTTGGACCGTTCCATCGCCGGAACCGCGTAGGCGACATAGAGGAAACGGCCCACGGCAACGAGGCCGACCACAAGGGCGAGCAGGCCCCAGCGCTTCACCAGGATCAATTCGTTGCTGATGTTCTGGTCGGTCCTCAGACCAATGATCAGCACGAACAGGCCAAACGAGATGGCGCCGGCATAGAGGGCTTCGCGAAAAGCGCGCTGGATGGGAGTAGCGACGGTGTCGCGCTCCGAGGACGCTGTAGCGGCCATGAGGATCAGACCTTTTCGACTTCAGGCCGGCCCAGGATGCCGGAGGGCAGGAAGATCAGCACGATCGCCAGGATCGAGAAGGCGGCGACGTCCTTGTAGTCGATGGAGAAATACGCCGACCACATGCTCTCGATGAAGCCGATCAAGAGCCCGCCGAGCACGGCACCGGGAAGCGAGCCGATGCCGCCCAGCACTGCCGCCGTGAAGGCCTTCACGCCCGGCACGAAGCCGTCGGAGAACACCACGACGCCGTAATACATCAGGAACAGCGTGCCGGCGACCGCGGCAAGTGCTGCGCCCATGATGAAGGTGATGGAGATGGTGCGGTCGACATCGATGCCGAGCAGCGCGGCCATCTTGCGGTCCTGCTCGCAGGCGCGCTGGGCACGGCCAAGCGCCGTTCTGTTGACGAGGTACCAGAAGACCGCCAGCAGAGCCGCCGTCACCAGCACGATGATGATCTGCTTCAGCGAGATGCTGATGCCGTCGATCGTGTAGACCTGGCTGACCATCGGCGGGATCGGCTTGTTGCGTGGCCCTTGCGTGACTTGCACGAAGTTGGAAAGCGCGATCGACATGCCGATGGCGGTGATCAGCGGCGCCAGCCGGAACGAGCCGCGCAGCGGCCGGTAGGCCACCTTCTCGATCGTCCAGTTGTAGAGGCTGGTCAGAAGCATCGCCACGATCATCATGATCAGCAGGGCGACGACCACCGGCACCGAATAGAACAGCGCGCCGAGGATCAGGAAGACGATGAGCGCGGTGAACGCGCCGACCATGAAAATGTCGCCATGGGCGAAATTGATCATGCCGATGATGCCGTAGACCATCGTGTAGCCGATCGCGATCAGCCCATAGATAGATCCCAGCGTCAGCCCATTGATAAGCTGCTGGACGAAGTACTGCATATTTACGCGGCTCCCCTGGAATGTCGCCTTTGCGGACGCATTCCTTTTCGTATTTCCCCTAGTCGTAAAGTTTCGAGCCCGGATTGCAACGTGATTTTTCAATCGCTCCGCGTGGTTTGGAAGCACGCCGTCCGATTGCCCGTTTTTTTCGCACCCGACCCTGGACTATCGCGGACCCTACCATTGGCACAACGCAATGTCTTTGACGATTGAACCCTATGATGGGCCTCCTGTCGAAGGAATCAGCGTCAAAATAAGTTGATGAGGAGATTCCTTGCGTCAACCGAGGTTGCCCGTTCTACCCGGAACAACCTCCGCCGCGTGAGGCCGTGACGCTTATGTGACAATGAATCCGTGCGCGAACGGATCACGATCGTCGATGAAGATGGTGTTCAATCCGGTCATGCGCGCCCAGCCGCCGATCGAAGGGATGATCGCCGGCTTGCCCGCCACGCTGACCTCTTTTTCGACCCTGCCCTTGAACAGCGAGCCGATGATCGATTCATGCACGAAGCTGTCGCCGGCCTTGAGCTTGCCCTTGGCGTGGAGCTGCGCCATGCGAGCCGAGGTGCCGGTGCCGCAAGGGCTGCGATCGATCGCCTTGTCGCCGTAGAACACAGCGTTGCGGGCATCGGCCTCGGCATGCCGGGGCTTGCCGGTCCACAGCATGTGCGACAGCCGGTTGATGCCGGCGTTCTCCGGATGGACGAAGGAATATTTCTCGTTGAGGCGCCGCCGCACCACCGGGCTCCAGGCAATGAGGTCGCCGGCCGAATGATCGGCCATGTCCTGGTAATTCTCCTGCGGCTCGACGATGGCGTAGAAATTGCCGCCATAGGCGACGTCGACGCTGATCTCGCCGAGCACCGGGCATTCCACCGTCAGGCCTTCGGCATAGAGGAAGGACGGCACATTGGTGATGCGCACCTCCTCGACATATTCGCCGACCTGTTTGTATTCGGCGATGACCAGGCCTGCCGGGGTGTCGAGCCTGAGCACGCCCGGCGTCTTCGGCTTCACCAGCCCGTGCTCGATGGCAAAAGTCACCGTGCCGATCGTGCCATGGCCGCACATCGGCAGGCAGCCCGATGTCTCGATGAACAGAATAGCGATGTCGCAGTCCTCGCGTGTCGGCGGATAGAGGATCGAGCCCGACATCACGTCATGGCCGCGCGGCTCGAACATCAGCCCGGTGCGGATCCAGTCATATTCGGCGAGGAAATGCGCCCGCCGCTCCATCATCGTCGAGCCTTCGAGCAACGGCCCGCCGCCGGCGACAAGACGCACCGGATTGCCGCAGGTGTGGCCGTCGATGCAGAAGAAGGATTTCTTGGCCATGATGCTTCCTGAACTGTCAGAACCGTTGTGCGCGGAATGGGATGAGGTCGATGGGCGGAGTCTGCCCGAGAACGAGATCGCGGATCAAGCGGCCGGTCGCCGCCGCCTGGGTCAGGCCGAGATGGCCGTGACCGAACGCGTAGAAGACATTCGGCGCGCGCGCCGCGCCGATGACCGGCAGCGAATCCGGCAGCGACGGGCGATAGCCCATCCACTCGCGGCCGCCTGACGGATCGAGCCCCGGCAGGAAACGTTTTGCCTTTTCCAGCATCGCCTTCGAGCGCGCGAAATTCGGCGGCCGGTCGATGCCGCCGAGCTCCACGGCGCCGCCGACGCGCACGCCCGTTTCCAGCGGCGTGATGACGAAGCCATGTCCGGAAAAGATCAGCTGCCGCTTCACGTCGAAGGCGGACACCGGCAGCGTCGTGTTGTAGCCGCGCTCGGCTTCGAGCGGGATACGGTCGCCGAGATTCCTTGCCAGGAGATGCGACCAGGCGCCCGCGGCGATCACAAGCTTTTTTGCCGTCCGCCTGGTCCCGTCGGCCAGAACGATCGTGGCGCCCCTTGCATCCGCTTCTATGCGCTCGACCCGCGCATGCTCGAAACGGGCACCGAGTTTTTCCGCATAGGCCCAGACCGCCTTGCCGAGCAACTTGGGGTCGGCGACCGTTTTCCAGCCCGGCACGAACGTGCCCTTGACGAAGCGCGGCGCCAGACCCGGCTGCAGCGCCGCTATCTCTTCGCCCTCGACATGGCGAAAACCGATGCCGAAGCGCTTGCGCGCCGCCCAACCCGACAGCGAGGCGCGAAACTCGGCTTCGCTTTCATAAAGCTCTAGCGAGCCGTCCTCATGCAGCATCGGCCGCGTGCCGGAGCGGTCGAGCAGGCCCATCCATTCGGCTTCGGCCAATCTCATCATGCCGGCCTGCGTGGCGAGGCTCGCCTGGTAATGCTTCGGCGCACCCGCCCGCCAGAAGCGGATCAGCCAGGGCAGCAGCTTGGGCAGATAGGCCGGCGGGATGGTCAAAGGACCGAGCGGATCGGCGAGCCATTTCGGCAATTGCTTCACCATGCCCTTATGCGCCAGGGGCAGCACATCGGTGAAGGCAAAGGCGGCGGCATTGCCGGAGCTCGTTTCCTCGCAGATGCCGCTGCGGTCGAAGACGGTGACGCTGCGCCCCGCCTCCGAGAGCAGCGTCGCAGCGCAGATACCGATGATGCCGCCACCGATGATTGCGATGTCTTCCCCCTCTCCCCGCTCACGCGGAGAAGGTGCCCGAAGGACGGATGAGGGGCGGCGCCCCTCCTCGGAATTTTGCTGCACGCGAATGCTGTCCCTTATTCGGCTGCCACCGTCTTCTCCGTCGATCGAGGAGAACTCTGGAACGACGGCAGCTTCGGGCGCACCGCCAGCGCATCGCGGATGATCTTCTCCACTGCCGTGCGGCGGTCGCCGGAGAGCGGCTGGCGCGGCATGCGCACGCGGTCATTGGTACCAATCGCCAGCACTTCGGCAAGCTTGATGTTTTGGACCAGATAAGTGGACACATCGAGGTCGAGCAACGGCCGGAACCAGCGATAGATTGCCAGCGCCTCTTCACGGCGGCCCTGCTTCATCAGCTGATAGATCGCGACCGTCTCGCGCGGGAAGGCGGTGACCAGGCCGGCCACCCAGCCGATGGCGCCGACCGACAGCGCCTCGAAGGCGAGGTTGTCGACGCCGGTGAAGAGGTCGTAGCGGTCGCCGAACCGGTTGATGATCTCGGTCGAGCGGCGGATGTCGTCGGAAGATTCCTTGATGGCGACGAAGCGATTGTCCGAGGCGAGCTCCTCCATCAGCTCGACGCTGACGTCGACGCGATAGGCCAGCCGGTTTGAATAGATCATCACCGGCAGGTCGGCGGCTTCCGCGACAGCACGAAGAGCGGCGACCGTCTCTTGCGGATCGGTGTGGTAGATCGGGCTCGGCACCACCATCAGGCCATCGGCGCCTTCCTTGGCGGCGCGCTTGGCGATGCTTGCCGCCTCGCGGGTGCCGGGCTCGTTGACGGTCAAAAGCACCGGCTTCTTGCCGGCGACTTTCTGCGCCGTCTGCAGCACCTCGATCTTCTCGTCATGCGACAGCATCGGCCCTTCGCCGAGCGAACCGCAGACGATGATGCCGTCGCAGCCGGCCTCCATCTGCAGCCCATAGCAGCGCTCCATCTCGGCATGGTCGAGGCGGTCGTCGGCGGTGAATTTGGTCGTGACGGCGGGGAAAACTCCGGTCCACATGGCTATCGCTCCTCTGATATATTAGCCGTATATCTATTAAGAGTTGGCGTGTCAACGCTGAATCCGTTATGATATATGGAAAATATATCAGGAGCCTGCTGTTGATCTCCCCACTGATATCCATTGAGACGAACGCGACCTTCGAGCCGGCGGCGACCAAGGCCTATCGCGCGCTGGAGCACATGATCGTCACGCTCGAGCTGGCGCCATCGAGCTTCGTCACCGAAGGTGCGCTGATCGAGCGACTCAGTCTCGGACGCACCCCCGTGCGTGAGGCGATCCAGCGGCTCGCCTGGGAAGGTCTGCTGGATATCAGGCCGCGTGCCGGCATCGCGGTCGCGCCGCTTCACGCCGGCGACTGGCTGCGGGTGCTGGATGCCAGGCGCGGCATCGAAGTGGTGCTCGCCCGCTCGGCCGCCCGCTTCGTCACCCGCGAGGCCGCCGACCTGTTCCACGAGGCGGCTTTGGCCATGCAGAAGGCGGTCATCTCCGGCAACGTGCTTGCTTTCATCCAGGCCGACAAGGCGCTCGACGAAGCGCTCGCGATCGCCGCCGACAACCCCTTCGCGGCGCGTGTGGCCGCCCCCTTGCAGACGCACAGCCGCCGCTTCTGGTATCGCTACAAAGCCGACACCGGGCTTGCCGAATCGGCCGAGCATCACGTCGCGCTGATCCGTTCCATCCTCGACGGCGACGAGGAAGGCGCCGCCAAGGACGCCAAGAAATTGATGGCGCTGCTGCGCGGCCATGCCGAGGTGGCCGCCACGCGATAGACGTCAGCTTCCGGCGGGTTCCTTTTGCGCCGCCCATTTCAGCAGGGCATCGAGTGCCGGGCACAGGGCCTGGCCCCAATCGGTCAGGCAATACTCGACCTTTGGGGGTACTTGATGGTGGACGATACGGCGGACAACGCCGTCGGCCTCCATCTGCCGAAGCTGTTGGATCAGCATTTTCTGCGAAATTGCCGGTATCGCCCGCTCGAGGTCGGAAAAGCGCAGCACCTTGCCGCCGAACAGATGGAACAGGATCACCAGTTTCCAACGGCCCTCAAGGATGCGCAGCACGTTTTCCACACCGCTCGCCGCCGACAGCGGCGTCAGCGTCTCAACCTTACTTTCGGGTAAGTACCTTACTTTTTCGTCGGTTCTTGTCATTTCTCCAGCATATCGCAATCTAGTGACCGGACAAGACGGCGACTGACAGGGGGCGGCAGCAGCAACCGGAGACGAAACCATGACCGTGACACTTCCTCGACCGCTCGCGCAGTATTTTGCTGCCAAGAACCGGCACGACATCGATGGCATGCTCATCCCTTTCGCGTCGGACGCCGCAGTCCGGGACGAAGGCAATATCCACCAGGGCTCGGCCGCCATCCGCGACTGGATGGAAGCAACGACACGCAAATACCGGGTGACGGTCGAGGTCGCCGACGCAACGGCCAATGGCCACGCATGGCGAGTGGCCGGCATCGTGTCGGGTAATTTCCCGGGCAGTCCGGCGACGCTCCACTACAACTTCACGCTGGCCGGCGAGCGGATCGCGCGGCTGGAGATCGGCGCATGACCATCTTGCAGAAAGTCACGCTCGACGACGAGGAATTTGCCGGCAAGCGCGTCTTGGTCACCGGCGGCACCAAGGGCGCGGGCGAGGCCATTGTTCAACGGCTTTCCGCGGCGGGCGCCACCGTTCTCACGACTGCGCGCTCGGCGATCCCCGAAACCTTATCGCCGCAACTGTTCGTGCAGGCCGACCTGGGCACCTTGGCTGGCGCCGAGACGGTAGCCGCAAGTGCCCTGGAACAGCTTGGCGGCATAGACATCATCGTCCACAATGTTGGCGGTTCGAAAAGTCCCGGTGGCGGATTTGCTGGACTGACGGAGCAGATCTGGCAGGATGAGCTCAGTCTCAATCTGCTTGCCGCGGTGCGGCTCGACCGCCTGCTTGTCCCGCGGATGATCGAGCAGGGCTCCGGCACGATCCTTCACATATCGTCGATCCAGCGCCGGCTGCCGCTGCACGAATCCACCATCGCCTATGCGGCGGCGAAAGCAGCCCTTTCGAGCTACAGCAAGGCGCTGTCCAAGGAGCTCGGTCCACAAGGCATTCGCGTGAACACAGTGGCGCCGGGCTGGATCCACACCACCGCCTCGGAGGCAATGGTGAAGCGACTGGCGGCCCATTCGGGCTCAGACGAGGAAACCGCCCGCCAAGGCATCATGGACGCGTTGGGCGGCATCCCGATCGGCCGGCCGGCATGGCCGCAAGAGATCGCGGAGCTGGTGGCTTTCCTCGTTTCGGATCGCGCGGGAGCAATCCACGGCGCCGAATACGTCATCGATGGCGGAACAATACCGACGGTCTGACCGCTCTTGCCGGAGGCAAGCCCGGTCCAACTGCCGCACCGTTGGGCACAAAGATCTCAAGCACGACGCCTGGATAGTCGGCCCGCATCTGGCTTCGCATTCAGCCGCCCGGCTGACCGACCGCGGTGGCCCGGGTGTCTTCCCATCCGTCGCCCGCCGCCAGGATGCAGCTCTGGCCCTTAACGTCGGTCATCAGGATGGTCCAGGTTCCGCTTGCCGAGACGAACACTTCGAAGATGGCGGCTTGCCCGGCCACGCCGTAGCCCAGTCGCTTCTCCTCGAATGCCTCCGCCAGCCTCGCGACCAGATAGTCATGGCCGCCGCAGATGACTTGCGCCCGCGCCGGTGCTGCCGGCAGTGCCATTATGGCGCCAACGGCCGCAAGCTTGACCCATCGAAACGAAAATCCGTGTGCCATGGCGGCACCTCCTTCGCCTTCGCATTCCGGCAAGGGAGGCACATTCGGCCGCCTCAGTATGCCGGAAGGCTCCAGGCCGGATTGGACGTCTTCATCACGTCGCTCCTTCTGGTTTCCGGTCTGTCCCAGGGAGATCATGACTCCCTGGATTCGATGTGGTGAAGCTTCGCTCGGTAAACAAGCGGTGCCGTGGAAAGCGCCTTAGTGCAACCCGGTCTCGACCGCGGGAGCCATGGCGCCGCTCAGCTCGGTTCCCTGGCAGTTCAGGCACCCGGCATCGCTGCCGCGATCGTCGGGCTGTCCCAGCCCTCGCCGACAGACAGGACGCAACTCTGGCCTTTGGTGTCGGAGGCAAGCACGGTCCAGCTTCCCTGGTCGGAGACAAATATCTCGAGCACGACGTTCGGATTGATCAGGCCCCGTCCGGCCTCGCTTTCGTGGAACTTGTCGCCAAGCGCCTTGATGATGTCGGCGCGCGCCGCGCATTGCGCGCCCGCGTTCGCCGGCGCGGCTCCGCTAGCCGCAGCCGCTGCCACCAACATTGTCGCCAAAAGAAATCGTGTCATCCGACACCTCCTCGCGCCAGACGAGAACCCCGGCTGCCACCGGCGCTGCTTGATTGCCTGCACGCATGGCAGGAATACAGCCTAAGGCGGATGGTGGTCTGTTGGTTCCATCACACGGCGACGGAATTATTAGAAGATGCAGATGCTCGCCGGGCGCGCTGTGTCGGGGATTCATGCACCTGAAGTTGCGCTTCGCCTTTGGTGGTGCGAACTGGACCGCGCAAGGCTGGGCGGACGAAAGCCTTCGCATTCCCCGGCACCCATGTAAAAGGAAGCGCGGTTTGCACCGCGCTTCCTTGATTTCGGTTTAGGGGACCGTCCGCTCAGTTCATCGTCGGGATGACGAATTCCGCGCCGTCCTTGATGCTCGCCGCGCGCCCGCAGCCGCAACGCGGCGAGGACGCGCAGCCAAGAAACCGTCCGGTCAATTCATCGTCGGGATGACGAATTCCGCGCCGTCCTTGATGCCGGACGGCCAGCGCGAGGTGACGGTCTTGGTCTTGGTGTAGAAGCGGAAGGCGTCCGGGCCGTGCTGGTTGAGGTCGCCGAAGGACGACGCCTTCCAGCCGCCGAAGGTGTAGTAGGCGATCGGAACCGGGATCGGCACGTTGATGCCGACCATGCCGACCTGAACGCGGCTGGCGAAGTCGCGCGCGGCGTCGCCGTCGCGGGTGAAGATGGCGACGCCGTTGCCCATCTCGTGGTCGTTGGCGAGCTTGATGGCATCCTCGTAGCGCGGCGCACGCACCACCGAGAGCACCGGCCCAAAAATTTCTTCCTTGTAGATACGCATGTCGGCGGTCACGTTGTCGAACAGGCAGCCGCCCATATAGTAGCCGTTCTCATAGCCCTGCATCTTGAAGCCGCGGCCGTCGACGACGAGCTTGGCGCCTTCCTTGACGCCGATATCGACGTAACCCTTGACGCGCTCCAGCGCCTGAGCGGTCACCAGCGGGCCGAAATCCGCGGCAGAATCGGTCGACGGACCGACCTTCAGGCTTTCGACGCGCGGCACCAGCTTTTCCATCAGCCGGTTGGCGGTGTCGTTGCCGACCGGCACGGCCACAGAGATCGCCATGCAGCGCTCGCCGGCCGAGCCGTAGCCGGCGCCGATCAGCGCGTCGACGGTCTGGTCCATATCGGCGTCGGGCATGATGATCATGTGGTTCTTGGCGCCGCCAAAACACTGCACGCGTTTTCCCGCCGCGGTGCCGCGCGAATAGATGTAGTGGGCGATCGGCGTCGAGCCGACGAAGCCAATGGCTTTGATGTCCGGATCGTCGAGGATGGCGTCGACGACTTCCTTGTCGCCGTTGACGACATTGAGGATGCCGGCAGGCAGGCCGGCCTCGATGAACAATTCCGCGATGCGGATCGGCACGCCCGGATCGCGCTCCGACGGCTTCAGGATGAAGGCGTTGCCGCAGGCGATGGCCGGCGCGATTTTCCACAGCGGGATCATGGCCGGAAAGTTGAACGGCGTGATGCCGGCGACGACGCCGAGCGGCTGGCGCATCGAATAGACGTCGATGCCGGGGCCGGCGCCGTCGGTGAACTCGCCCTTCATCATATGCGGAGCGCCGATGCAGACCTCGACCACTTCGAGGCCGCGCTGGATGTCGCCCTTGGCGTCGGCGATCGTCTTGCCGTGCTCGCGCGCGAGCATGTCGGCCAGTTCGTCATAGTCGCGGGCGACCAGCTCGAGAAATTTCATCAGCACGCGCACGCGGCGCTGCGGGTTGGTGGCCGCCCACTTGGGCTGCGCCGCCTTGGCGTTCTCGACCGCGGCGCGAAGTTCCGCCTGCGAGGCCAAAGCCACCGTACCGCGCACGGAACCGTCCATCGGCTGCATCACATCCTGCTTGCGGCCGCTGGTGCCGGCGACACGCTTGCCGCCGATGAAATGACCGTATTCGATCATGCTTTCTCTCCCTGTCTTGGTGATGATGCCATTGTCCGCCTTTGCGGCGGCGATGGCAACGCGAGGAAGATCGCAACCGTTGTGCGGAAAATAGACAACGGCGATTGGGCGTGCATTAATTGCCGCAAATGATGGATTGCTGAAAGCGCTGAGGCTTGCGTTTCTTCACACCCCCCTCTGGCCTGCCGGCCATCTCCCCCGCAAGGGGGGAGATCAGACGTCACGCCAGCCTTCGCCAATCACCGGCGCTTGAGAAGAGGCGCCGTCAAGGAAGCTGCCAATCTCCACCCTTGCGGGGGAGATGTCCGGCAGGACAGAGGGGGGTGGGCGGGAACACGACGCCCGTCACCAATCCGGACCATCCCCATGAACTGGGATGACGTCCGCATCTTTCTCGCCGTGGCGCGCGCCGGGCAGATCCTCGGCGCGGCGAAACGCCTGGAGCTCAATCACGCGACCGTGTCGCGCCGCATCGCCGCGCTCGAGGAGGCGCTGAGAACGAAGCTTTTCCGCCGCCTGACCACCGGCAGCGAATTGACGCCCGCCGGCGAGCGCTTCCTCGACATAGCCGAGCGCATGGAAGGCGACATGATCGCCGCGCGCGCGACCATTGCCGGCGAGGGCGACGATGTCTCAGGCACGGTGCGCATCGGCGCGCCCGACGGCTTTGGCGTCGCTTTCCTGGCAAAGCGGCTCGGTGAACTGACCGCGCTGCATCGCGAGCTCACCATCCAGCTGGTGCCGGTGCCGCGCTCCTTCTCTTTGTCGCGGCGCGAGGCCGATATCGCGATCACCGTCGAGCGGCCGACCGAAGGCCGCCTGGTGGCGGGCAAGCTGGTCGACTACACGCTCGGCCTGTTCGCGTCCCGCGCCTATGCCGAAGCCAACGGCCTGCCGAAAGCGCCGGCCGAGCTCGGCCGGCACACGCTGATCGGCTATGTGCCGGACCTCATCGTCAGCCCCTCGCTCGACTACGCCGCCGAGTTCAGCCCTGACTGGCGCACCAGCTTCGCCATCTCCTCGGCGCTCGGCCAGGCAGAAGCGGTGCGCTCCGGCGCCGGCATCGGCATCCTGCACACTTTCGTCGCCCGTTCGATGCCTGAGCTTGTGCCCGTCGACATGGTGGCACCCATCCGCCGCGCCTACTGGCTGGTCTATCATGAATCGGTGAGGCCGCTGCGCCGCGTCCAGCTCGTCGCCAACTTCATCACCAGGGCGGTGGAGCGGGAACGGGGCCTTTTTGTCTAGAACACGATCCAGGCGAAGCGCCGACCAGATACGCGGTCGCCAAAAGAAGCAGACGGATCCCAAAATCCCCTCGCTGCGGCCGGTCTTATCACAGGCAGTTGGTCGTTGCCGCCTTGCCTCCGCCACAAATTCGGCGAGTGTGGCAGCCGCGCGCTTGCCATGCCATGACAGAGCGCGAGGGGACAATCTTTCGGAATGCCGGCGGAAACATGCGAGCCGTTCTTGCCATTCTGCCGTTGCTGTTTCTGTCGGACTGCGCCAATCCCTGGACGAAGGTTCCGGAAGCGGACCTGCCGAAGCCGATCCGCTATGCCTTGTCGCGCCCCTCGCCTTTCGTCATTGGCAATTATTGCGGCCCGGGCACGCGCACCGGCGATCTCTCGGCAAGGCCGGTCGACCGTCTCGATGCCGCCTGCAAGGTGCATGACGCCTGCTACATTGCCCGGCACGACCATTGCGACTGCGACGGCGCGCTGGTCGCCTCTGCGAGGAAGATTCGCGACGACAGGACGGCGCCGCGCAAAATGCGCAGCGAAGCCGAATTGCTGATCGCAACCTTCGCGGTTCCCGTTTGCAGGATCTTTCCGCAGGGCTTCATGCCGCCGCGCGACCCGGCCGAGCTCAAGGCTATGAACGGAGCGACCGGATGACCGTCGGGCCAGCCGTCGCGAAGGCGCTGCTTGGACTGGCGCTGGCAGCACTTGCCGGTTGCGCCGGCATGCCCGGACATTCGGCCTGCGCCTTCTTTCCGGGCGACGAGGCCTGCGGCGACCTGCCCGTCTCGGCGGATAGCACCGGCGCCGAGATAGCCACGGCGCATTACTTCGCGAGCGATGGCGACAGCGCCTATGAGAAGCAGTTCCAGGCGCTGCTCGCCCAAAGCCGCGTCGATGCGCTCGACCGCGCCAATGGCACCGGCCGCTTCGGCCGCGACTGGCGCGATGTCCAGAACAGCGGCTTCCACGCCACCTACGAGGCGCTGCAACGGTTGGCGAAACCGCTCGATAACACTGAGCTGGCACCGGCGCATGGCAAGCCGGGCGAAGGTCATTTCACTGGCCGTTGGCGCATGTCGCGGCAGACCCTCTATCTCGATGCCGCCGCGCGGCCCTCGGCACCCAAGACCTTCAGCTTTTCCGGCCTGCAGGCGCGCTCGGTCGAGATCGTGCTGCGCCAGGCGGGGCAGCAGCCTGTCGATATCAGCGGCACCTGCGACGGCGTGCTCGCGATCCGCGCATCGGACCGATCCACCACCGTCGCCAGGGCTTCGCCATTCCATCTGAACCTGCCAGTCGCCGAAACCTCCGTCAGCCTGTTTCCGGACCAGGCGCTCAGCCGCTGCGATTTGCGCATCGGTTCGACCCTGGCGCCGGCCGGCGTGCCGCTGACCTTGCTGCGCGAGGAGACCGCCGATCCCTGGATCGCGGCGCTCGACAGCCGCTACGACCGCTGCCCGGTGCCCAACCCGGCTGGGATGGAGGAACTCGACCGCGTCTTTTATGCCAGCCGCTGGCTGTCGCAGACCTGCGCGCTGCCGCTGGGATCGCCGACCCTGCTGCGCAAATCGCGCGACGGCTTCAACGCCAAGGTCGAGGCCCTGCTCGGCAGGACGCTGCCGGACAGCGCCTTCGACAAGGCGGATCCCGAACTGCCGCTCGATTTCTCGAACGCCCCGAACCTCAGGCTGATCTACCTGTCGTCGTTGGAGTTCAAGGCGGATTTCTCAGGCCGCGTCATGGAGCGATTGATCCGCCATCACGCAGCACTTGGCACCAAGGTGCGCATCCTGGTAACCGACGTGCTGGAGCGGGAGAAGGACGACGCCATGCTGCACCGGCTGGCATCCGAATTCCCCAATGTCGAATTGCAGGAATATCGCTGGCAGGCCGATCACGGCGCGCCATTCGACGAGCAGATCTCACAGCTGCACAAGACCCATCACATCAAGATGCTGGCGACGCTGGCGCAAGAGCCTGGACGCTCGCGCGTCATCATCGGCGGCCGCAACATCCATGATGGCTTTCTGTTCCACAAGCCGGTCGACCTGACCCGCTATCCGGACCTGGAGCAATACGGCAAGACCGATGGCTTCTCGCTGAACTACTATTCCAACTGGAGCGACTTCGACATCGAGATCGCCGACCAGGCGACCGCCGAGACGCTGGCAGCGCATCTGTCGACCATCTGGCTGCGCGACGCCGACACCAATTTGTCGCGGCCGTTTTCCATTCCGGTTCCCGGCGGAAGCCCGCGCGGCGTGGCGCGGCATTTCATTTCCGTGCCCTATGAGGACGGACATGCGCTGGAGGCCTATTTCGTCGAGCTGATCGACACCGCCGAGCATCGCATCCAGATTGTCAATCCCTACCTCAACCTGACGCCCGCTATCGCCCGGGCCTTCGACCGGGCACTGGCCAGGGGCGTGAAGATCGACGTCGTCGGCCGCATCGATCTCAAGGGCGATATCGGCGGCCGGTTCCTCACCGCGCTCAACAAGCTGTTCGTCGAGAAATACGGCGACCGCATCAACATCCGCGAATTCAAGGCGCCGGATGTCGTGCTGCATTCCAAGATCATGATGATCGACGAAAGGCTGGTCGCCATCTCCTCGGTCAACCTCAACAACCGCAGCTTTTTCCATGACTCAGAGAACGGCATGGTCGTGCTCGATCCGGCTTTCTACCGCAGCATGAAGCCGGTCTATGACGATTACCTCGCCCATTCGCGCCCGGTCACCGCCAATGTCACGATCGGCTGGGCCTACAGGCTGCTATTCAGCGATACCTGGGTCCGGCAGGCATTCTAAACGCGTTTCCCAAAGTGTCTCAAACGCGTATCAAACAGGCTTCAAATAGCGTTCCGGGCTGAGGTCGCGCGCGTTGATCTCCGGCACGCGGTTGGACATGATGTGGGCCAGCACCTTGGCCGAGCCGCAGGCCATGGTCCAGCCGAGCGTGCCGTGGCCGGTATTGAGGTAGAGGTTGGCAACCTCGCTTAGCCCGACCAAAGGCGGTCCGTCCGGCGTCATCGGCCGCAAGCCGCACCAGAAACTCGCCGCCCTGAGATCGCCGCTGCCGGGGAAGAGATCGCCGACCGAATGTTCGAGGGTGCGGCGGCGCGATTCGTGCAGGCGGAGATCATAGCCTGAAATCTCCGCGGTGCCGCCGACACGGATCCGGTCGCCGAGCCGTGTGATCGCCACCTTGTAGGTCTCGTCCATGACGGTCGATACCGGCGCCGCGTCGGCATTGCCGATCGGCACCGTGATCGAATATCCCTTCACCGGATAGACCGGAATCGGCCGCCCCAACTCACGCATGAATTGCGCCGAATGGCTGCCCATCGCCATCACGTAGGCGTCAGCGGACTTCCACCCGGTATCCGTAAGGACGCTGGTGAGGCGATTGCGGTTCCTGACGATGCGCCTGATGGTCGAGCCGTATTCGAAGGTGACGCCGCGCGCCACGCAGAGTTCGGCGAGCTTGTCGGTGAACATCTTGCAGTCACCGGTCTCGTCGCCGGGAAGCCTGAGGCCGCCGACGAATTTCTCGCGCACCGCCGCAAGCGCCGGCTCGGCGGCAATACAGCCGTCGCGGTCGAGGAGCTCGTAAGGCACGCCGTATTTCTTCAGCACCTCGACGTCGCCGCCGGTGCCGTCGAGCTGCTTCTGTTTGCGGAAGAGCTGCAGCGTGCCCTTGGTCCGTTCGTCGTAAGTGATGCCGGTCGCCTCGCGCAGCGCCTTCAGCGTGTCGCGGCTGTATTCGGCAAGCGGCACCATGCGCGACTTGTTGAGCGCATAGCGCTCGGCCGTGCAGTTGCGCAGCATCTTGAGGAGCCACGTCCACATATTCGGGTCGAAGGCCGGTCGCACGACCAGCGGGCCGTATTTCATCAACAGCCATTTGACGGCTTTGACCGGGATGCCAGGCCCGGCCCAGGGCGAGGCGTAGCCCGGCGATACTTCGCCGGCATTGGCGAAGCTGGTTTCGAGCGCCGGCCCCGACTGGCGGTCGTAGACGGTCACTTCATGGCCGGCCTCGGCAAGGAAGTAAGCGGTGGTGACCCCGATCACACCACCGCCCAAAACGATGACTTTCATTCTATGCTCCCTCAAACGCCGATCATGCCGCCGAAGGGCCTGGATCGTCCCCTTCTGTCTGCCGGATTTTGCCGCGCCCGCCAAGAGGCCAGTCATCGGCGGGGGCGCTGTAGACCAGCTTGAGACCGTGGCCTCTCCATCCGGCGGCGCGGTCCTGCGCCGCCCGCCGCGCGGCCTCCGGCTGGTAGGCCACGTCCTCGAGAAGGATCGGCTCAGTGCGGCCGTCGGGCCGCTCGGCCAGCGTGGATTGGCCTGCGCTCATGCCGAGCAGGCAGAGGCCGCGCCAGGTGCCGACCGGCAGGCCGGACCCGACAGGAGCCGATGCTTCGGCTCGCACCAGCGTTCGCGTCTCGGACGAGCCTCCGCCGACGCGGAAAATCACCCGGCTGTCGAGCGTGGCAAGGTCGGGCTCGACAGCCGCGGTCGCAATGACGCTGCTCGCGGCAAGCTTGCGTTCGAGCATCGGCGCGATCGGATCGGCAAATGCGCGACGGCGCATCAGCATCGCCTCGAGCACCGCGAAGTCCTTGGCGGTCAAGCGATAGACGGTTCCGGTCATGGCGCCCTCCGCGGTGACGTTAGCTCGACCGCGTCGATCGCTGCCGAAAGAACCCGGCTATCGCGGCTTCGCCAGGAAACCGTGCTGCCGGCGCGGGCGCCGATCAGCGCCGTTCCAAGCGGCGTCAGCACCGATACGCGTTTTTCCGCGATATCGGCCTCGGCCGGATAGACCAGCGTCACCCTCTGGACGCTTCCCTCTGGGTCGTGAAGCGTTACCGTCGAGCCCATCCGCACCACGTCGGCGGGCATCGCCGCCTCGGCGCACACCCCGGCGCGGTCCATCTCGGCAAGCAGGTCCTCGGCCATATCGGGCACACGGTCGAGAAAGGCCCTGGCAAGATTGCTCAGCCGGTCGTGATCCGCGGCGCTGACAAGGATCGTGTTTCGGGAACGCGATTGCGTTGCTGCATGCATGGCATACCTCATATGCTGGCGCATCGGCGAAGCGAATGCGCGCAAGCCGCCGGCTCCCAATCTTGTCCAGGGATAGAGGCGGCGAACAAACCGGGCCGCAAGGGCTGCCGGCTCGATGAAAATGTCTGGAATTCAAACGCCCCGGTTCACGCGGCCGCCAGCATTGGCGGCCACGCCGGGGCTACGCTCCCGCGATGGGGCAAACCCTGAAGCAGGTTTTGGTATAAGCGAGGTTGCTCATGCCCCGAACCTTGCCGAGAAGCGCCGGCTTGTCAAGCAAGGCGCCAGCCTCAGGCGCCGATGTATCGGCGGTGAAAGCGCGCACCCAGGCTGGTCAATATCTCGTAGCCGATGGTGCCGGCGTGGCCGGCCGCGTCGTCGACGCTTTGCGACGGACCGATGAGCTCGACGAGGTCGCCCTCGCTGAGCCTGCCGGCAGGAAGCGCCGAGATGTCGAGGATGATGGAGTCCATCGACACGCGCCCGATGAACGGCAACCGCACGCCCTCGAACCAGGCGGCTGAAGCCGCGCGCCGGTGCCAGCCGTCGCCATAGCCCAGCGAAATGGTCGCCAGGCTAAGCGGCTCGACCGCATTGTGGGCGTGACCATAGCCGATGCCGGCGCCGGCGCCGACCTGCCGCGTCTGCGCCACCTTGGCTTGCAGCCGTATGACCGGCTGCATCGGGTTGGGTGCGTTGGGCGTCGGGTTGACGCCGTAGAGTGCGGCACCCGGGCGGGCAAGGTCGTAGTGATAGGCCGGCCCGAGAAAGATACCGGAGGAGTTGGCTAAAGAGGCGGGTGCTGCGGGCAGCATCTTGCGCAGCCGGTCGAATTCGAGCCGCTGCTTCCCGTTCGCCGCCTGAAGCGGCTCGTCGGCGCGGGCGAGATGGCTCATCACCAAACGGATGTCGATGCCATCGAAGGCGCCGGTCTCGCCCGCGACCGCCTCGACTTCCGCCGCCGCCATGCCAAGCCGGGCCATGCCGCTGTCGACCTGGATGGCGGCAGGCAGACCCTGGCCCATGCTTCGCGCGGTCTCGCGCCAAGCCTTCAGCTGGATGGCGCTGTTGACGACCGGGCAAAGCCCGGCCGCTGCGGCTTCCGGCTCCGAACCCGGAGGCAGCCCGTTCAGCACGAAGATGTCCGGCCTCGGGCCGATCGCCTTGCGCAGCGCGATGCCCTCGGCAAGCAGCGCGACGAAGAAGATATCGCAGCCCTCTTTCGCCAGCGCCGCCGCCACCTGAGCGGCGCCAAGCCCATAGCCGTCGGCCTTGAGCACGCCGGCGCAGCCGACACCGTTCATTCGCGCCTTCAGCCGGCGATAGTTTTCCCGTATGGCGCCGAGATCGATCGTCAGGATCGCGCCGGCGGCTGCCTCGCTCACCGTCGAACAGCCGCCCGCATCATTTGCCGGAAACCCGCGTCCGGTGCCGTCGTTCATGGCGACCCCCGTTGATGACATCGGCAATCAATACGGCCACGGGGCCGCCTCGACAACCGGACGGATGATGCCGGTCAGCGAGCCAGGTGCTGGAATGCCGCGACAACCTGCTCGTAGACCGTGCGCTTGAACGGCACGATCAGCTCCGGCAGATCCTGCATCGGCCGCCAGGCCCATTGATCGAACTCGGCCGTGTGGCCGCCGGGCGGCGGATTGATCTCGATCTCGCCCTCGTCGCCCTCGAACCGGTAGGCGAACCATTTCTGCGTCTGGCCGCGATAGCGGCCTTTGAAGGCTACGCCGACCAGATGCGGCGGCAGATCGTAATTGATCCAGCGCGGCGCCTCGGCGAGCAACGACACGCTGCGCATGCCGGTTTCCTCATAGAGCTCGCGCCCGGCAGCCTCGATCGGCTCTTCGTCCTTGTCGATGCCGCCTTGCGGCATCTGCCAAAGCTGCGTCGTGCCGGCAAACTCGCTGTCCGGTTCGGCAATGCGGTGCCCGACCCAGACCAGGCCTGCTCGGTTGAGGATCATCAGCCCGACGCAGGGACGGTAAGGCAGCGTTTCAGGATCGATTGTCTTGGCCATGGGCAAGGGTTCCAGCCGTCTTTGAGAATGGACTTCGGCGAGGCGGGTAGGGTTATCCCTTTTGCGGATCGATCGCCACCGCCGAGATCGGCACGATCTCGATACCGCGCTTCTTCGCCTCGGCGATCCAGGACGTCACCGTGTCGACGGTGATATCGAAAGCCGAACCGATGCCGACCGCGCTGCCCTTGGCCCGCGCCGTCGCTTCCAGGCTATCCAGCTTCTTCAGGATCTCGCCGCGGTCCTGCACGGCATCGATCGCCATGTCGCCGGCGACGAAGGGCACGCCGTCCTTCAGCGCCAGGTCAGGCGCCACGCTGCGCGAGGATGAGCCGTCATCGATATAGGCAAGCCCCCGCTTGCCGAGCTCGGCCATGAATGGTCCCATCGCCGATGGGTCGGCCGAGAAGCGCGCGCCCATATAGTTCATGATCCCGGTATAGTTGGTCGTGCGCGACAGCGCCCAGTGCAGGCTCTTCAGGTTTTCGTCCGGGCTGGCCGAGACCGTCAGCGTGTTGCGGCCGGGATTGACATTCGGATAGTCGAACGGCTCGAGCGGCACCTGCATGACGATCTCATGCCCGCTCTGCCTCGCCGCTTGCATCCAGCGGCCGATGCTGTTGCCTTGCGGCGCGAACGCCAGTGTCACTTCGGCCGGCAGCTTGGCGATCGCCGCCTGCGTGCCGGTCTGCGAGACGGCGAGCCCGCCGATGACGATCGCCACGCGCGCGCCGCGCGCACCCGACCACGGCCGCGCATAAACGTCGAACGGCCGCCTTCCATCGGCGGAGCGCATCGGCAGCGGACCGGTGTCGCTGGCCTCGATCAACGCCCTGTCGGGGATGTGGGCGACCTTCAGGTTCTGGCCGAGCGTCGACGGATCGCGGATGACGATCGCCGCTTTCGGCGGGCCGTCGCCCTCCTCGGTCTGGACATGGATAATCTGCGGGCCGCCGCTCTTCATCGGCGTTCCGGCCCGCGGCGCGGCCGCCGCAACCGGAGCCGGCGCAGGTGCTGCCACGGGAGCTGCAATGACCTTCGGTGTCGACACGGCTACTTCTTGCGGTTTGCGGAACGGCTTTTCCCGCAAGGCAATCGCGCCGGAAACGCCGATTGCGGCAAGCACGGCCAGCACAGCGACAAGCGAGCCCGAGCCGATGCCACGCGAGGCAGGCCGCTTTGGCTGGAGCGACTGTCCAAGCGGGCGTTCTATGTCCTTGCCGGTGTCAGCCAAGTTGTGTTCCCCGGAAGCATGCCGCTTTAGTGAATGTCACGATCTTCGTGACATCTCGCGCAAACTTCGCAATCGCTGGCGCGATACCCCAGACGCGTGGCGCCCCAACCGCAATCCCCGAATCAAACTGCCGGAACCTCGCGGTCCCGGCAGCATTGCATTGCTTGGCTCAGCCGGCCAGAGCCGGACTGCGCTACTGGTTCATCACGGCCTTGTCCGGGTTCGGCGGGAACGACGGATCGGTCTTTTGGCCGCGCAGAAGCTGCTCGGCATAGATCAGCTGCAGGTCGTCCTTCGGATCCGGCGGCACATAGGCAGCCGAGCCCGAACCGGTGGAGCTCTCGTCGGCGCCCTTGATGTGACCCTTGAGATCGGATTCGCCGCGGGTCAGGTCACGGCCCTGCAGATCCGGCGGCAACGGCTGGTCGACCTTGATGTCGGGCGTGATGCCCTTGCCCTGGATCGACTTGCCGGACGGCGTGTAATAGAGCGCCGTCGTCAGCCTGAGCGCGCCATTCTCGCCGAGCGGGATGATGGTCTGCACCGAGCCCTTGCCGAAGGACTGCGTGCCGACCACGGTGACGCGGCGCAGATCCTGCAGCGCGCCGGCGACGATTTCCGAGGCGCTCGCCGAACCGCCATTGACCAGCACGATCATCGGCTTGCCGTTGATCTCGTCGACCTGCTTCGGCTTGGCGTCGAAGCGGGTGACGTCCTTCGGGTCGCGGCCGCGGGTCGAAACGATTTCGCCGCGCTTGAGGAAAGCGTCCGACACGCTCACCGCCTGGTCGAGCAGGCCGCCCGGATTGAGGCGCAGGTCGAGCACATAGCCCTTCAGCTTGTCGTCCGGCACCTGCTTCTTGATGGTCTCGATGGCGTTCTCGAGATCGTCATAGGTCTTTTCGGTGAAGGAGGTGATCTTCATGTAGCCGATGTCGTTCTCGACCCGGTACTTCACCGCCTTGACCTTGATGATGTCGCGCACCACCGTCAGCTCGATCGGCTTGTCGGCGCCCTGGCGCAGGATGGTGAGCTTGATCGGCGTGTTGACCGGCCCGCGCATCTTCTCGACCGCGTCATTGAGGGTCAGGCCGCGCACCTCTTCGCCGTCGATCTTGGCGATGTAGTCGCCGGCAAGCACGCCCGCCTTGGCGGCCGGCGTGTCGTCGATCGGCGTGATCACCTTGACGAGGTCGTTCTCCATGGTGACCTCGATGCCGAGGCCGCCGAACTCGCCCTTGGTCTGCACGCGCATGTCCTGCGCCTGCTCGGCGTTCATGTAGGAGGAGTGCGGGTCAAGCGAGGCCAGCATGCCGTTGATGGCGTTCTCGACCAGCGACTTGTCGTCCGGCGGCGTCACATAGTTCGCGCGCACGCGCTCGAAGATGTCGCCGAAGATCGCCAGCTGCTTGTAGGTTTCCGAACCCGCAGCGTTCGCCGCCGAACCCGGTGCGCCGTAGACCAGGCTCATTGCCGATGCGCCCATCAGCGCGCCGGCAAACAGAAGCGACAGTTTCCGCATCATTTCACGTCCTTCCAGAAAATCGGTCCGCCCACCATGGGGCCGGATCGACGGGTTTTCCATCCTTGCGGAACTCGACATAGAGTTCCGACGTCGAATTCTCATTCCGCGAGGCCGAGGTGCTTGCCACCCGGGCCTCTCCCATCGCGCCGATCGGCTCTCCCGCGAGCACCGACTGTCCCGTCGCGACGCTGATTCTGCTCATCCCAGCCAGGACGACATGATACCCATCACCCGCATTGAGGATCAAGAGTTGTCCATAGGAGCGAAACGGCCCCGCATAAAGCACGTTTCCATCCGCCGGCGCGGTGACGATGGCCCCCGATTGTGTCGCAACCATGTCGCCCTGCATCGGTGCGCCGTTGCCGTCATCGGTGCCGAAACGCCGTTTGATCCTGCCGATGACCGGCAGCGCGATCTGGCCTTGCAATGCCGAAAACGGTGCCGATCCCGTGAGGCGGTTAGCCTCCGGCACCGGCAGCGCGGCAAGTTCGGTCGTCGAGGCCGTCGTGTCGCTGTCGGTCGATTTCCGCTCGCCCGCCTTAGCCTGGTCCTGCGCCTTGCGCGCCTTGTCGGCTTCGAGCGAGGCGATCAGGTCCTTGAGGCTGCTGGCCTTTGCCGCCAGCTGCTGCGAGCGCTGCTGCTCGGCCGCGATCGCCGTTTGGGTATCGGCCTGCAGCTTTTTCTTGGCCTCGAGCAGCATGGTGAGCCGCTTCTTCTCCGCCGTCTGGTCCGTGACGGCGGTGGTGAGCCTGGCCCGTTCGGCCTCGATCGAGGCCGTCACCCGCGTCTGTTCCTTGAGATCGGCCATCAGCCTGTCGGTCTGCTGGCGCAGTTCCGGCACCACGGCGCCAAGCAGGATGGCGCTGCGCACCGACGACAGCGCATCCTCCGGCTTGACCAGGATCGCCGGCGGCGGATTGAGCCCCATGCGCTGTAGCGCGCCGAGCACTTCGGCCAGCACGTCGCGCCGTGCCGCGAGCGAGGCGCGCAGCTTCTTTTCCTCGGCCTTCAGCCCTTCGAGCTTGGCGCCGATGTCCTCGATGTCCTGGCCGAGCTTCTGTTCCGTCATCGCCGACTGGATGAGCGCCGCGGTGATCGAGGCATAATCCTTGCGGACCGAGGCGATGTCGGCGGCAAGCTTGGCCAGCCGCTCCGACGACAGGGTGATCTCCTTGGAAACCTGCTCGTATTCGGCCCGGCTCTGATCCGGATCGGGCGCGAGGGCGAGCGAATTTTCGGCCGCCCGCACCGGGCCGAGCACAACCAGGGCGGCGACAAGGGTCAAACCGCAGCGGCTGCGCCAGGCGCGCGTTCTCGAATTCCAGCCTTCAGACATCAGGCCTCGACTCTATCCGCCGCTTCGTTAACGAACCATCAACCATGTTGGAAGCGCCGCTGTGATCGTAATGTCGAGTTATTGAGGCGGAAATCCGGATAGCTACGTGTCTTCCGATCGCGCTTCTACGACCTGCAGATCCTCGGCCAGCCGTACCGGCACATCCATTCGATCATGCAGGATGCTCACGACGCCAATCCGGTCGCCGGAAAGCTTGCGGAAGAACACGTAGTGGCGGCCATAGTGGCTGAAATAGACGTCCACCTTCAAATCGGCGGCAATCGCCAAATTGCCGGGGAGCTTTCGCCAGAGAGGAGGTGTTTCGAAAAGGATCTGCAAGTGCTGATGCAGGCCCGTGACATAGCGGATGGCCTGCGCCTCGCCCCATTTCTCGACGGTATCGTTCCAGATTCGGTCCTGCGCTGCGTCCGCTGGCGGATAGAACAGATACCCTGCCATGGCTAGAGGCTTCGGCGTTGATTGCGCCGAATAACATCCTCAGCCGATACGGACCGGAATTCGCTCTCTTCAGCCCTCAGACCTGGCTCAAGCTGCCTCTTCAACCAGTCCCACGCTTCGTCGCGGGTCTGCAAATCGCGACGGATCAAGGCGCGGATATACTCGCTGGCATTTTCGTAAAGGCCGTTCTCGCCGATCTGCTGTTGCAGATGCGCCTGGAGTTTACCGCCGACACGAACATGAATGCTGTTATCTGCTGCCATAAACCAAAGATCCTGCTCGCCTCACATTATGGAAGCGTCGCAAATATTGTCAATATCTGCTACAGTCGATCAAAGTCCTATGCTGTGGCACCCGAGGCCGAGGCCCGTCCAGGTTCCGGTCTTTGAGCGCCCCCTCACGACCGATGGTAGGGATGACCTGCCAAGATGGTCGCGATCCGGTAGAGTTGCTCGCCCAGCATCACGCGCACCAGCTGGTGCGGCCAGGTCAGCGTGCCGAACGACAGCACCAGGTCCGCCTGCTCGCGCAAGGGTTTGTCATGACCGTCGGCGCCGCCGATGGCGACGACCAGCGCCTTGCGGCCGCCGTCGCGCAACTGGCCGATGCGGGCGGCCAGATCCTCTGAGGAGAGCGACTTGCCGCGTTCGTCGAGCAGGATGAGGACAGCGCCGGACTGCAACTGCGCCTGCAGCTTCTGGGCTTCCTCGCGGCGCCGCTCGTCGGCGCTCTGTCCGCGGCTTTCGGGAACTTCGACGATACCGGCAAACTCCAGCCCGACCGCGGGCCCGCTTTTGGCGAAGCGCTCGAAATAGCGGTCGGCGAGTTCTCTCTCGGGGCCGGTCTTCATCCGGCCCACGGCATGAACGGTGATCTTCATCCTCGCCCCGGCGAGCTTGTCCTAACGCATACCGTGACGTTTCACGGCACGCGGATCAAGGCTCAGTGCAAGGTCTCTTCCTCGAGATCCGGCGCCTGCCACATCTTTTCGAGATTGTAGAATTCGCGGACTTCGGGGCGGAAGACATGGACGATGATGTCGCCCGAATCGATCAGGACCCAGTCGGCGCCAGCCAGCCCCTCGACACGCGCCGTGCCGAGACCGGCATCCTTCAGCGCCTTGAGAAGATGATCGGCGACAGCCGAGACATGACGGTGCGACCGGCCCGAGGCGATGACCATAAAGTCCCCGAGGCTCGATTTTCCCTGGATGTCGATTGAGACGATGTTTTCGGCCTTGGAGTCTTCCAGACTGGCAAGGACTGTGTCGATGGCAAGGGACGCGGCAGCGTTTCCGCTGATCCCTGCCGGCGAAGGCATGACGTCAGCCTTCTTCCGCAGTGCTGTTCTCAGTGTGTTTCCTTTCCCAACAAGAACAACCAAATCACCAGGCAAATCAGGTGACACCACTTAGATAGGCAGAGTTCCGTTGCAGTTTCAAGACGCGGCCCCGGTCGCCCGCGTCCGCGCGCCGATCCAGAGGGCTGTCAGATGGGGGCAAAAGGCGGGAACTGATCTCCGGCGCATGGGTTATCGGCACTCCGACCAACGAGATTCCGCCATGCCCACCGACCCGCAAACCGTCCTTGTCACCATCCAGGCGGCAGTTGCGCAACTCAGCGCCTTGATCGTTTCCTATTCCTTCTCGGCCATCGGCGCCGTCATCCTTCTGGTTGTCGGCTATTTCGTCGCCGGCCTTGCCGAGCGCTCGATCCGTGCCGCCCTGGGCCATATCCACGGCTTCGACGCCACCTTGCGGCATTTCTTCTCCAAGATCGTCCGCTACGCCATCCTGATCCTGGTCACCATTATGGTGCTCGGCCAGTTCGGGGTGCAGACCGCCTCCATCATCGCCGCCATCGGCGCCATCGGTCTCGCTATCGGACTGGCGCTGCAGGGCACGCTGCAGAACATTGCCGCCGGCATCATGCTTCTGGCGCTCAGACCCTTCCGCATCGGCGAATATGTCGAGGTCGGCTCGATCTCAGGTACCATAGAGGAGATCGGCCTCTTCGCCACCAAGCTGCGCTCCGTCGACGGCGTCTATGTGCTGGCGCCCAATTCGACGCTGTGGAACCAGCCGGTGCGCAACTTCACACGCAACGGCGTGCGGCGCACCGACGTCACCTTGAGCATCGGCTCCTGGAACGATATCGACCGCGCGCAAAAGACGCTGCTTGTCATCGCCGGTGCCGAAAAGCGCATTCGGCGCGAGCCGGCGCCGATCGCCTTCGTGGCCAATCTCGGCGACACGACGGTTTCGCTCACTTTGCGCTACTGGACCTCGGCCGCCGACTACTTCTCCACCCAGATCGACACGACCAAGCGCGCCAAGCAGGCCTTTGACAGCGAGGGCATCTCGATCCCGCTGCCGCCGCCGGAAGTGCCGGCGCCTGAGGCACGCAGGCAGTAAGCCCATCGGCTCTTCACTTGGGAGCAGTCGTCTCGTCCGGCGCGAAGGCAAGCTCCACCGGCAAAGGCGTCTGCGCGCTCATCGGCGCGAAGCTGCCGCTTGTTGGAGCTGGAGTCGGCCGCCCCGCCATCACGCGCCACAGCACGAACAGGCAGAAGGCCGAAGCGATGACGATGCCGACATAGATGAAGGTCGCGGTACCGAAGACGGCGGAAAGCGCCGTCACGATGCCCGGCACGATGAAGCCGGCCAGCGACCAGGCAAACAGCATCGAGCTCGAAAGCGCCAAAAGCTCGTCCTTGGCGGCGCGGTCGGCGGCATGCGCGCTGGAGAGCGCATAGATCGATTCCGACGCCCCGTCCCAGATCAGGTAGATCACCACCAGCACCATCAGCGCGCCGCCGTCGAAGACGATGGCGAGCACGCTGGCAAAGGTCGCGAGCGCCGCCGCGCCCGCCAGCACGTAGCGGCGGTCGGTGCGGTCCGAGATCCAGCCGAGCGGGATCTGCAGGATCAGGGTGCCGACCGGCATTGCCGACAACAGCAGCGCCACATCGGCCTGGCTGTAGCCCTTGGCGGTGGCGTGGATCGGTGCGAAGCCGGAAACGATCATCGAAAGGCCTCCGACCGCCAGCATGCCGGCGACGCCGACCGGCGAGATCCGCCAGGCGCGGCGAAGCGCTACCGATGCGGCCTGCGGCGCGGGCGGCTGCGCAAGCCGCGTCATGCCCACCGGCAAAATCGACAGCGCGGTGAAGGTGATGCCGATCAGCGAGGCGGCGGCCGTGTGGATGTCGACCACGGCCAGCATCGCGTAGCCGACACCCAGCCCGGCGATGTAAGCAACATAAAATACTGCCATCACCCGGCCGCGGATCGCATTCGGCAAGGCGTCGTTCAGCCAGCTCTGCGCGACGATGAACAGGCCGCAAATGGCGAAGCCGTAAAGCGCGCGCGCGGCGATCCACAGCAGTGGGATCGGCCCGGAGCCGATCGCCGCGTTGGAAAGCGCGATCAGCGCCGAAAGCACCATGAAGGCGCGGGCGTGACCGACGCGCCGGACGAGCGGCCCGGTCAGGATGCAGCCCGCCAGCCCGCCGGCCGAAAGCCCGGTGACGATCAGCCCGGCCCAGGTGGGGTCGAAACCGTCGGCGCCGAGGCGCACCGGGATATAGGCGAACATCAGCCCATTGCCGATCGCAATCAGCGCCATCGACACGATGACGCTGGCAATGGCAATCAGCGGCGACGTTTGCGCGGCGCCGCCCGGATCGGTCTTGGTGGGATTCTTCTCCAGCATGCGTTCGCAGCTTCGCTTACCGGCCGGCCAAAAGCCGCCTCAAAAGCGACATGGCGCGCCTTCCCTTCCCCCCTTGTGGGGGAAGGTGGAAGCTACCCCTTCGCCTTGCGGATCGCGGTGGACGAGAGCGAGGATCGTGGCCCGTGGATGAAAGTCCAGGCCGGCGCTTGCATGCGGGCAAGCAGCGGAGCATCGCCTTCATCGACACGGGCATAGTCGAAGGTCTTGGCGACCACAGAAGACAGGAAGGAGAGCGTGGCGCCGGGGCGATCGATGACCGCGATCGGGAAGGTCAGCACGATCTCGCGCCAGCGCTGCCAGCGGTGAAAATCGCGCAAGCTGTCCGCGCCCATGATCCAGACGAAATCGACGCCCGGGTTGCGCGCCTTGACCAGGGCCAGCGTGTCGGCGGTGTAGCGCACGTGCTGCGCCGCCTCGAAGGCGGTGACCTTGATCTTGGGGTTCCTGGCGATCTTTTCGGAGAGTTCTATCCGCTCCGCGAGCGGCGCCAGCTCCCGCACGCTTTTGAGCGGATTGCCCGGCGTCACCATCCACCACAGCTGGTCGAGCGCAAGCCGTCTGAGCGCGATCTCCGCGACCAGCGCATGACCGGCATGCGGCGGATTGAACGAGCCACCGAAGAGACCAACTGTCAGGCCCTTGGCGGCGTGCGGCATACGGACGTAGCGGGCGGGTACCGGCTGTTCAGGTTGGGAAAGCATGGTGTTAGGCGCCCCCCTCTGCCCCGCCGGGCATCTCCCCCTCAAGGGGGGAGATCAGATGTCGCCGCGACTTTCGCCAATCGCTAGCGTTGCAAGCCGAGCGGCGGCGCCCAAGCCGCCAATCTCCCCCCTTGAGGGGGGTGAGGAGTGGTCCGCGAAGCGGACGGGAAGCCAATTGCTTGGCTTTCCGAACGACGAACGCCCGGAGCGAAAGCGAAGGGCCGGGTCCGGCAGGACAGAGGGGGGTGCCTTGGCGCAAAGGCTCACGCTCTGGCGAAAAACGTCAAGGCCTCACCTGTCCCGACCCGCGCACGCGGTATTTGAACGAGGTGAGCTGCTCGACGCCGACCGGCCCGCGCGCATGCATCTTGCCGGTGGCGATGCCGATCTCGGCGCCCATGCCGAACTCGCCGCCATCGGCGAATTGTGTCGAGGCGTTGTGCAGGAGGATCGCCGAATCGATCTCGTTGAAGAAGCGCTCAACCGCCCTCGCATCCTCCGCGATGATCGCCTCGGTATGGTGCGAGGAAAACCTCTCGATATGCTCGATCGCCCCGGTGACGCCGTCGACCAGCCTCACCGCGATGATGGCGTCGAGATATTCCGTCACCCAGTCGGCATCGGTCGCCGGGCTGGCGTCGGTGAAAGCTTTCATCACCTCGGCGTCGGCATGGATTTCACAGCCGGCAGCGCGCAGCGCCTCCAGGATCGGCACCAGATGCGTGGCGGCGACCGCGCGGTCGATCAGCAAGGTCTCGGCGGCACCGCAGACGCCGGTGCGCCGCATCTTGGCGTTGACGGCGATCGCCACCGCCATGTCGAGCTTTGCCGAGCGGTCGACATAGAGATGGCAGATGCCTTCGAGATGCGCGAAGACCGGCACCCGCGCCTCGGTCTGCACGCGCCCGACCAGGCTTTTGCCGCCGCGCGGAATGATGACGTCGAGATTGCCGCCAAGCCCTTTCAGCATCTCGCCGACAGCGGCGCGGTCGGTGGTCGGCACCAGCTGGATGGCATCCGGCGGCAGGCCGGCCGCCTTCAGCCCTTCGACCATGCAGGCATGGATCGCCGATGATGAATTGATCGAATCCGAGCCGCCGCGCAGGATCACCGGATTACCCGCTTTCAGGCAAAGCGCGCCGGCGTCCGCCGTTACATTCGGCCGGCTTTCGTAGATGACGCCAATGATGCCGAGCGGCGTGCGCACACGCTCGATATTGAGGCCGTTCGGCCTGTCCCATGCGGCAATGACATCGCCGACCGGGTCCTTAAGCGCGGCGATCTCGCGAATGCCGTCGGCCATCGCCTTGATCCGCGACGCGTCAAGCTTCAGCCGATCCATGAAAGAGCCTGACAAACCGGTTTCCTCGCCGTTCGACATGTCGATGGCATTGGCGTCGAGGATGGCCTGCTCGTTGCGCAGGATGGCGTCGGCCATGGCGGCCAAAGCGTCGTTCTTGGCTTTGGTGGAAGCGACGGCAAGCGGTCGGGCGGCAGCGCGGGCGCGGCGGCCGATATCGGCCATCAGCGCCACCATGTCTTCCCCGGATCTTTCATGCAGCTTCAGCATGGTCATCCTCCGCTTAGTCGTCGGCCAATACTCTAGCCGTCGGCCAATACTTGGTCGCCGGCGACGCTTACCACAAGGTCGTCGCGATGGATCATCGCCGAGCGCGCCTCGTAGCCGAGCACATTTTCGATCTCGGCCGTCTTCAGGCCAGCGATCCTTACGGCATCGGCGGCATCATAGGCAACAAGGCCACGCGCGATCTCGCGGCCTTCGGGCGACAGGATCGCCACAGTGTCGCCGCGCGAGAAATTGCCGCTGACCAACTTGACGCCGGCCGGCAGCAGCGACTTGCCCGATTTCAGCGCCCCGATGGCGCCGGCATCGACGGTGAGCCGACCGGCCGGCTCGAGCTGCCCGGCGATCCAGGTCTTGTAACCCTTCACCGGACTGGCGCTGGGCTTGAAGAAGGTCGCGCGTTCGCCGCGTTCGATCGCCATCAGCGGCGAGAGCCTGGTGCCCGACGTGATGATCATGGCGGTGCCTGCGGCGTTGGCGATCTTGCCGGCATCGAGCTTCGTGCGCATGCCGCCGCGCGACAGCTCTGAAGCCGCCGCCCCCGCCATCGCCTCGATGTCGGGCGTGATGCGGTCGACCACCGGGATGAACTTGGCCTGCGGGTCCTTGGCCGGCGGCGCCGTATAGAGTCCGTCGATGTCGGAGAGCAGCACCAGAAGATCGGCGCCCATCATCGTCGCCACCCGCGCCGCCAGCCGGTCATTGTCGCCATAGCGGATTTCCGACGTCGCCACCGTGTCGTTCTCGTTGATGACCGGCACCGCCTTCATCTTGAGCAGGGTCGAGATCGTCGCGCGGGCATTGAGGTAGCGGCGGCGTTCCTCGGTATCGCCAAGTGTCAAAAGGATCTGGCCGGATTTCAGCCCGTCCTTGCCGAGCGCGTCCGACCAGGCGCCGGCGAGCGCGATCTGGCCGACGGCCGCCGCCGCCTGGCTTTCCTCGAGCTTCAGCGCGCGCTTGCCGAGGCCGAGGATAGTACGGCCGAGCGCGATGGCGCCCGAAGATACGACCAGCACTTCGGCACCGGCATTGGCGAGCATCGCGATGTCGTCGGCCAGAGAGCTCAGCCAGTCGCGTTTCAGGCCGGTCGCGCGATCGACGAGCAGCGCCGAGCCGATCTTCACGGTGATGCGCCGGTATGATTTCAGCGAAGTCGTCATTGCTGCCAACGCGTCTCGACAGGAGCGGGCACGGCATCGCGGGCTTCAGCCACCACCGCCATCAGCGCGCGCTGCACGGCTTCCACGCCTTCACCGGTGACGGCCGACACCAGCATCGGCGCGCGGCCGGCGGCACGCTTCAGCGAAGCGGCCTTCTTCTTGCGCTGATCCGCGTCGAGGATGTCGATCTGGCTGAGCGCGACGATCTCGACCTTGTCGGTCAGCCCATTGCCATAGGCGTCCAATTCGGCACGCACGGTCTTGTAGGCCTTGCCCGGATTTTCCTCCTGCGCCGAGACCAGATGCAGCAGCACGCGCGTGCGCTCGACATGACCGAGGAAGCGGTCCCCGATGCCCACCCCCTCATGCGCGCCCTCGATCAGGCCGGGTATGTCGGCAAGCACGAATTCGCGGCCGTCGATGCGGGCAACGCCGAGACCCGGATAGAGCGTCGTGAACGGATAATCGGCGATCTTCGGCTTGGCGGCGGTCACGGCGGCAAGGAAGGTCGACTTGCCGGCATTGGGCAGCCCGACCAGACCGGCATCCGCGATCAGCTTCAATCTCAGCCAGATGCTCAGCTCCTCGCCCGGCAGGCCGGGATTGGCGCGCCGCGGCGCCTGGTTGGTCGAGGTCTTGAAATGCTGGTTGCCGAACCCGCCATTGCCGCCCTTGGCAAGCAGGAAGCGCTGGCCGACAATTGTCAGGTCGCAGATCAGCGTCTCATTGTCCTCGGCAAAGATCTGGGTGCCGGCCGGCACTTTCAGCGTGATGTCGGCGCCCTTGGCGCCGGTCATGTTGCGGCCCATGCCGTGCATGCCGGTCTTGGCCTTGAAATGCTGCTGGTAGCGGTAGTCGATCAGCGTGTTCAGCCCGTCGACCGCTTCGGCCCAGACATCGCCGCCGCGGCCGCCGTCGCCGCCATCCGGACCGCCGAACTCAATGAATTTCTCGCGCCGGAACGACACCGAACCGGCGCCGCCGTCGCCGGAGCGGATATAAACCTTGGCCTGGTCGAGGAATTTCATCGTCGTTTCGAGTTTCTGCCGATGGCCTTGAGCGATTGCTTTAAGGCATGTTGAGAAGCGCAGGAGATCGGCATTTGCAGACCGGCATCACCTGAATCCCGACATGCCTTAAACCAAGGCGGGGCCTAGGGCGAGGCCGATTTGCGACTAAAGCGCCGGATGCCCTTTTGCCGAGGACGCGGTAGCACTGTTACGGGGACGTGACTGGAGGGGCGCGTAATGAAGATCGTTTCCTACAACATCCAATATGGCATCGGCCTCGACGGCAAATATGATGTCGGCCGTATCGCCGATGCCGTGCGCGGCGCCGATGTGATCGCGCTGCAGGAGGTGACCCGCAACAATCCGAGGAATGGCGGTCGCGACATGGTCGCCGAGATCGGCGAGGCGCTGCCCGACTATTTTGCCGCCTATGGCAGTAATTTCGAGGTCAACATCGGCTCGCGCCTGGAGAACGGCCGCGCCATCTCGACCAGTTTCCAACTCGGCAACATGGTGCTGTCGAAGACGCCCATTCATTTGTCGCGCAATCTCCTTTTGCCGCGCAGCCGCAGCCTCGAGACGATGAACTTCCAGCGCGGCGCGCTCGAAGCGCTGATCGAGACGCCGCTCGGCTTCATCCGCTTCTATTCCACCCATCTCGACCACCGCAGCCCGGTCGAGCGCCAAAACCAGATCCGTTTCCTGCGCCAGCGCCTTCTGAATTACACGCTGGAAGGCGGCGGCCTGTCGGGCATTCCCGAAATCGGCCTGCCGGACCTGCCTTATCCGGAAGCCTTTATCGTCATGGGCGACTTCAACATGCTGCCGGGCTCACCCGAATATGTCGAACTCGCCGGCCGCCCGGACCATGAGTTCGGCATGCCGCTGACCGCCGATCTCGCCGTCGATATCGCCCAGCGTCTCGCCGTCGCCGATCTGGTCACCTGGGTCGATCCCGACCGCCCCGAAAACAAAAGCCGCTACAAATGCATCGACTACATCTTCACCAGCGCTTCGCTTGCCAGGTCGCTGCAGCGCCTGTGGTCCGACCGCCAGGCTGTCGGCTCCGACCACCTTCCGCTCTGGGCTGAGCTGAGCTGAGTCCTCGCTTTAGGAGGCCCCCTCATCCGGCCGCTTCGCGGCCACCTTCTCCCCGAGGGGAGAAGAGCTTGGCGTCGGCGCTGACGAGCTCCTCTCCCCTCGGGGAGAGGTCGGATTGCCCCGAATTGCTCTTCGCAATTCGGTCGGCAATCCGGGTGAGGGGGCGCTTCCTCGGAAGCAGTCGTCAAAAATGCACCCAGTTCCTGAGACTCGTCCACGTCTTCCTATCCAACCGGTAGCGCTCGACCGGCACCTGGCCGGCGACGATCGAGTTCAGCATGCCTTGGCCGGCATACTGGAAGCCGCATTTGTGGATGACGCGGCGCGAGGCCGGATTGATCACCCTGGTCGAGGCATGCAGCACCTGGATCGAGGTGTTCTGGAAGGCGAGGTCGACAAGGGCGTGCGCCGCCTCGGTGGCATAGCCGCGCTTCCAGTATGGCTCGCCGATCCAGTAGCCGAGCTCCAGCCCGCGATCGGTGGTGTTCAGGCCGGCGCAGCCGACGAAGGTGCCGGTGCCGGCAAGGGTGAGCGCATAGACGATGCCGGCGCGGCGCGAAGCCGCCATGGCGAGGAAGGCGCGGCCCTCGGTTTCGCCGTAGGGATGCGGCATGCGGGCCAGCATTTCGGCGACATGTCGGTTGTCGGCCAGAGCAACGAGCTGCTCGAGATCGCTGTCGCGCGGGGCGCGCATGACCAGCCGCTCGGTGGCGAGCACCGGGCAATCGATCGCGTAACTTTCGTCGTCGGTATCTTCCGCTTCGGCAACCATTTTAGTCCTCCAGGGCAAGAAAAAATGAAAAAGGAGAGAGGGCAAGCCCATCTCTCCTGATCCTTTTCCTGGCCTGGCCAGACACCGGTTCCCGAGATGGGCGCCGGTGTTATGGTGCGGAACCGGCTACTCCGCTGCTTTGGTAATCGGGTTCACCGATACGTAGGTTCGGCCGTTGGCTTTTTTGTTGAAGGTGACTGCGCCGGCTTCGAGCGCAAAAAGGGTGTGGTCCGTGCCCATGCCAACATTGGTGCCCGGATGCCAGGTCGTGCCGCGTTGACGGATGATGATGTTGCCGGCAATGACGGCTTCGCCGCCGAACTTCTTCACGCCGAGACGCTTGGAGTGCGAATCGCGACCGTTGCGCGACGAACCGCCAGCTTTCTTGTGTGCCATCTAACTAACTCCGATGCGCCCTGGGGGCGCTTGAATGGTCTTATGAACGCGTTCGCGTTCCGTTTCAAGTCTGATCCGGCGACGTTTGCGTCGGCTCGAATTACTTCTTCGCCAGTTCCTTGGCCTGCTCGCGCCAGTCCTTGATCTGGTCGGCGCTGAACGGCATGTGCTCGTCGATCTTGGCGACATCCTTGTCGCTGAGCTTGGCGAGCTGCGCGAAGGTGATGATGCCCTGCTCGGCGAGATCCTTCGCCGCGACCGGGCCGATGCCCTTGATCACGGTCAGGTCATCCGCTTCGCCCTTCGGCGCCTTGAACAGCGGCGCAGCCTTCGCCTCTTCGGCGGCAGCGGCCTCTGCCTTGGTTTCCTTCTTGGCCTTGGGCTCCTTCGGAGCGGTCTCGGCCTTCGCCTCGGCGGCGACTTCCGCCTTGGCTTCGGGCGCCTTTGCCTCAGCCTTGGCTTCCGGCTTCGCGGCCGCCCTCTTCGACGGCTTGGCGCCACCCAGCAGGATCTCGGCGATCCTGACGGTGGTCAAAAGCTGGCGGTGGCCGATCTTGCGGCGCGAATTCTGGCGGCGGCGCTTCTTGAAAGCGATGACGGTGCGGTTCTTGCCCTGCTCGACGACTTCCGCCGTGACCAGAGCGCCATCGACGAACGGCGCGCCGAAGGTGACATTCTCGCCCTCGCCATGCGCGAGCACATTGCCGATCTCGACGATATCGCCGACCTTGGCTTCGACTTTTTCGATCTTCAGGAGATCGTTGGCGGCGACGCGATACTGCTTGCCGCCCGTTTTAATGACTGCGAACATTTTTTGCCTTTCGCTGTTCGGTCGGCCTCGATGAACCGCGTCAGGCGGTTCGGCCGTCTTTTTGTCAGTCTGCGGGTTCAAAAAACAAGCGGCGCGGAAGAGCCTCCACGCCGAATGCGGGCTGTCCCTAACCGAAGGTTGCGTTGGAGTCAAGACAAGCGCTGTTGCCTGAGCTGTTGTTGGTGCGTCGCGAACCGCGCCACCTGCGAGGCGGCGACATTGGTCGTCCGCTGGCATTGCGCCGATGAGTGGCAGGATCGCGGTTATGCTCCACGCAGGCGAGGCCTGGCCGTCGCGCCGCAGGCCCTTTTCGAAGAAGCCGGAAATCGGTCGAATAGGGCCTTGTAACCGGAGCAGTCAGCCGTTATCTAGTGCGCCGCGCCGGCAACGGCCGACCATGACCTCGCGGAGAGGTGGCAGAGTGGTCGAATGCACCGCACTCGAAATGCGGCATACTCGCAAGGGTATCGGGGGTTCGAATCCCTCCCTCTCCGCCATAGCTATCTGAATGCGCCATAAGCCTCTGAAAAGAAAACCCTTTTAGCGGATCCTCGAGGGGTGACGCCCGTGCCGGTGCCCCAGAATAGCTATTAACTGCCGCCCTTTGGTTTCTGCGGTGGCCGCGAAGCAGCTTTGCGTTCTGCTTCACGGCGTTTTCGTTCTTTCTCGCGATCTTCGCCGGAGTAAGCGTCCGCCTTGAGGCTTGTCATATGTTCGCAGCGGACGTAGCGACAAAGGTCGCCTCTGCCCCAGCAATAAACGCAGGCACCGGTGTGGCTGCGTAGGCGGCCTATTTCAGCGAGTGGCCCGCCGCATGTTACGTGACAAAAACGCTGCCACGGTCGATAGTCATATGATCTCAGGGGATCAATCTGCGGAGGGCCATTCGACATGCACTCTGGGCAGAATCCAATAGTGTCCGGCCGCACTTTGGATTGGCTGTTGACCGGGCGAACCATTGCGGTTGTCCTTGCAATTGCATTTTCCTTTTCGCCTTCGCACGCGGCACCGCATCGTCTACCGAGCGGTTATAAATGGGGCCGTTGCCTGCTTGTCGTTCAGGGTGGGACCCGCATATCCGGAAGATGCTCCTATCAGATCGAGAAGGGCGGCGATTTCAATATCCAGGGACCTCACCAGGTTTTCGCAGGGATCGACTATCCCGACCCTCATAGCGGGGCTGGTGAAATGTCCAAGGATTACTGGGCAGTTGTCTATAAGGACGGTGATTCCTGGGCGGGCTATTCGAACGCGGCTATTGACGAAACCCACGGCGACGAAAGATGGGAAGACCTTCGCCGCGAAGGAGCATGCTATGTTGGGAAGGACGTCCGAGTGTGCCTTTGGCATTAGCCGGCTCAAGGCGATTGCAGGAGCGATTCCAAGCGGATCGAGCGGTGAGTAGGCTGGTCGCCTTCGCGAAGCAGGATGCCCGCTCCGAAGCATTAAGCGGCAGTTCCCGCCCAATCCTCGTGCCCGTGGCGCACCCGGACAATGAAGACATCTCCGCCTTCCTCGACTCGATATATGATGAGATGCGCCTTGAACGGATGAATACGCATCGGCGGCAACAACTCAAACCGCTCCCGGGCTATTCGCGGATTATCCGCCAGAAGCTCGAAACGGGATTTGAGTTCTTCGTGATAGGTCTCGGCTTGCGCATACCCGAAGCGGCGCACACCCTCGACGTAGATGCGCACAATGTCTCAGCTTCACGGGATAGCCGGTAGGTCACCGGCTTGGGCTTTGCTTTTCAGCCCGTGCGCGCATCAGCAAGAATTTCATCCATGCCGCGATTGCTTATGCCGCTTGCAAGGCCCTCATCGACAAACCGCTGCATGGCCGCGATCTTGTCGTTGCGCTCCTGATCCTTGCGGATCAGATCGCGTACATAATCACTCGCATTGGCGTAGCGCCCCGTTTCGGTTTGCGCCTCCACCCACTCCTTCATCGGCTTGGGCAAGGATACGTTCATCGTCGCCATATCGACCTCCATACAAGAGGGATATGACATATTTTGGCAATCTTTGTCAAAACGCCTTGTTGGCTTAGGGATCAAAACAGGTCGGATTGGCAAAGCAGTGTCGGCGCACCCTGAGCATTCGACGAAAGGATCGCGCCAGTCACCGCCCCGCATCCGCCTCGCGGATGAAATCGCGCAGTATTTCCATGTCCCAGGACAGCGGGCGGTCGTCGCTGTAATGCGCGACGCGTTGGCGCACCGCGCGGTAGATGGCGTCCGTGCCAGGCGCCCGCGCGGCCTTGCCGGCCAGGAAATCATGCGCCTGCGCGGCTGCCATGAGCTCGATTGCCAAAATATATTCGGCGTTGTCGATGACGGCCAAAAGCTTGTTGGCCGCCACGGTCGGGTGAGCGAGGAAATCCTCCTGCAAGCCGGATGTGACACCGCCGTCTGTTGCCGCCGGGGCGGCAAGGCGCCGGTTGACGTTGCTGAGCGAAGTCGCGGTGTACTGGGCGATCATGAAGCCCGAATTGCAGCCGCCTTCGGCGGCGAGGAATGCCGGCAGATTGTTGACCAGCGGATTGACTAGGCGATCGATGCGACGTTCGCTCATGGCCGCGACCTGTGCGAGCGCGATCGTCAAGGCGTCGGCGGTCTGCCCGAGCGCGGGCGCGACCGGATGCGCCTGCGAAAATACCTGCGGCTCATCGGGCGTGCCGGCCACGGCGGGATTGTCGGTTACCGATGCCAATTCACGGTCGACCAGTTGCGCGGAGCGCTCCAGCACCTCGCGCGCCGCGCCATGCACATGCGGCACCGCGCGAAGGCTGAGCGCATCCTGCGTGCGGCTGCCCTGCGCCGCCGCGATCAGCCCGCTGCCGTCGAGCAGGCGCCGCAGCGCAGCACCCACCGCGGCGATGCCGGGCGACGGCCGCATGGCCAGAACGGTTTCGTCGAAAGCCGCCATCTGCCCGCCGGCGGCTTCCAGCGTGAGCGCCGCCGCAGCATCGGCCCAGCACAGCAGACGCTCGGCGCGAACCAGCGCGATGCTCGTCAGACCGGTAGCGCATGCCGTGCCGTTGACCAGGCTCAAGCCCTCCTTGGCGCCCAGCACCAGCGGCTCCAGGCCGATCTCGGCCAGCGCCTCGCGGCCGCTCATCCTGCGCCCTGCGACCCTTGCCCTCCCTTCGCCGATCAGCACCAGCGCGATATGGGCGTTGTGCGTGAGATAACCGGCCGATCCCCGGGACGGAACATCCGGAATGCAGCCCCGCTCGAGGAAGGTGAGCAGGTTGCTGACGATCTGAGGCCGCACGCCCGAATGGCCATGCGCGAAATTCGCCACCTGCACGGCAATGACGGCGCGGATACTGCGCTCGGGCACCAGCTCGCCGACGCCGCAAGCGTGGCTGAGAATGATGTTGCGCGACAGCTTCTCCTGCAAGGCCGGCGCCACCACCTGGCTTGCAAGCGCCCCGACCCCGGTGTTCACGCCATAGGCGCGGATACCCTTTTCGACGAGGCTTGCCACGATGCGATTCGCGTGCGCGATGCGATCCCAGGCGGCATCGGTCAGCGCCAACATTTCGCCGTCGCCAACGCGCGCGATGTCACGCCAGCTTGCGGCATTGTCGATGATTATCGTCATTCGTGGAGTCCATCCGGGCTGAGTCCCGGAAGCATCGTGCCTACAGCCTCTCGAGCACGCGCTTTGTCGGAATTTCGCCGTGGCGGCGGGGACAAGGTAAAAATTTCAGTGCGACTGCGCCGACTTTGAGGAACTCTTCGGCCGCGAGATAGCGCGCTCTATCCCAGCAGGCCTAGACGTTCGATGAAGCGCGCTTTACCGGCATGACGCTCCCGAATGGCTTGAAGCCGAAAGCGAAACATCTCGACAGTATCCTGTTTTTCGGCGAGCGCCAGGAGATCGGCAAGGAGGGCCGCCGCCTTGCCATATCCGGCGGGATTGCGCCGCCCGATTTCATCCTCGATGTCTGTCCAGACGCTTTCGCCCCGTCGGCGAATGTCCTCGAGCCGTACTTCACGTGCCTTCTCGGCCGCTTCCGCCTCCAGTCGCCGCCGCGCTTCCGCCAGTTCCGCCTCGGCGCGCTCCCGGGCAAGGCGGATCTCACGGGCGCGGGTCAGCAGATCGGCAGCTGTGCGCGGAGCGACGGGCGAGGTTGCCATCCGGGGCTCGGAGCGCGACCGAACCAAGGCCCGCAACTCGGCAGACACATGCGGTTCGCCGTTGAAAACCCGCACAAGCAGGTTGCTTTTCTCAGCATCACTCATCGCCCCGATGACCCGCCCAGGCATCTCCGGAAGCGCCTCGTCCGTTGCCGCGCTTCGTTCCGCCGCCGCCCGGAGAAGATTCTGGTCGATGCAGAAGAATTCGGCGAAGGCTGCGAGCGCGTCGGTCAACGGTCCGATTCCGGGCAGCGGCTCCGTTTCGCCCGGCTCGATCGCTTCGGCTTCGACGTCCATGAGCCATATCAGATAAAACAACCTGAGGTCGCCCGCCAGCACGTCGGTCCGAAGCTGCGAAAGGATCGCCAGCCAACTCTCGCCGTCATCCCAGTCGCCGGGCTCCAACTCCTCGCGCCAGATGCTCAAGATGACGTTCCCACCAACGATCCTGAACATGGAACAGTCGTTGTTCCCGAGGAATGCACCGAGGCGATCCCTGTCGACCAACCGGGTCGGCAGCTTCATCATCAGGCGGCGCGAGCCCCAGTTCGCCAGATAGAGATGGAGATCGAACCAGCGCTCCATGAGTTCGTCCGGATCGCCTTTGAAATCGCCCCACTCGTAGGAATTGGTGAAGCTGGTGGCCGTGATCCGCGCCCGTGACGACAGCTCGCGCAGAGCCCGGCGATCCGTGTCGCCAAGCGGCCGGTCGATCGCTTGGAATTCATAGTATTGATATTCGCTCATTGCCGCTCATACCGGATGCAGGTGTCCGTCAGTTTCAAGGATTCGCAGGGCTTTGGCGAGAGTTACGTCCGTGTGGAGCCGCCACCACTTGCCCGTATGCCGCATCCAGTAGATGTCAAACCGATCTGGTCCGATCCGATCGAGCCTGGCGAAGGGCGCGTCGAACTCCTCACCACGATTGTGGTCCATGCCTGACCGGTAGCGCTGTATGAACCGGTATCGTCCACCGGCCCACGCGCCTCGGATATCGACCGTATAGTTCCACTGGGTCGGGCGGATCTCGGACAGGAACCTGGGCTTCAGGAAGCCCTCGATAAGCTTCTCGCAAGCAGCGACAATTGTCTTTTGCTCCAGCTCGTCCACCATACCCGGTCTTGCCGTAGCGCTGACCCATTGTTTGCGTCGAGCCACGTCCTTGATCCGCCTTTCCCTTGCTGGTCAGCACTGCTCAGTCCGGCAACGAGACTGTATTCGACCGATCCTGCGCGCGATGCGCAGCAATCGCGCCCAGAAAAACCTCGCCGAACTCCTTGAGCTTCGCGGCACCAACGCCATTCACCTCGGCAAACTCGTCCAGGTCGCGCGGCGGGCGCTCGGCCATGTCGATCAGGGTGCGGTCGGAGAACACCACATAGGCCGGCACCTGGCGTTCCTTGGCGAGCCGCAGCCGCAGCGTCTTGAGCGCCGCCAGCAAGGAAGCGTCCACGCCATCGCCGCCCGCGGCGGAGCCTTGCGCGGCGCGCTTCCTGCCGCGCGCCAGGGGATCCCGCGTCTCGACGCGGTACTGGAAGGAAACCTCGCCACGGCCAAGCGCACGGCCGCTTTCCGAGATGGCGAGGCCGCCATGGCCGTCCGGATCCGGCACCAGGAAGCCGCCGGCGACAAGTTGCCGGATCAGCGACATCCAGACCGTCTTCCTGTGCGCGATGCCGGTCCTGAAACTGGCGAGCTTCTGATGATTGCGCGCCAGCACCTTTTCGGTCTCATGGCCAAGCAGGATATCGATGACATGGGCTGCGCCGAAGCGCTCGCCGCTTTGGGCCATCGCCGCCAGGATGATCCGCGCCTCCGTCCCGCCATCGGCGCGCGGCGCCTGGTCGAGGCAGTTGTCGCAATTGCCGCAGGCTTGAGCGTCCTCGCCGAAATAGCCGAGCAGCACCTGGCGCCGGCACTGCGCCGTCTCGCAATAGCCGATCAGCGTGTCGAGCCGGCGATGCGCCCGTCTTTTGTGCTCGGTCGACGTATCCTCGTCGTCGATGAACATCCGGCGCGTGCGGATGTCGCCGAGGCCGTAGAGCATGTGCGCTTCCGCCGACCGTCCGTCGCGCCCGGCACGGCCGATCTCCTGGTAATAGGCCTCCAGGCTGCCGGGCAGATCGGTGTGAAAGACATAGGCCACATCAGGCTTGTCGATGCCCATGCCGAAAGCGATCGTCGCGACCATGACGACGCCGGACAGGCTCATGAACGCGTTCTGGTTGGCTTCACGCGTCTCCTTGCTCATGCCGGCATGGTAGGCGAGCGCCCGCACGCCGTTCTTTTCCAGGAAAGCCGCCATTTCCTCGGTCTTGCGGCGCGACAGGCAGTAGATGATGCCGCTCTTGCCCTGGTGGCGTTCGATGAAGCGTAGCAGCTGGCGCTTGCTGTCCTGCTTGGCCTCTATTGCCAGCTTGATGTTGGGCCGATCGAAGCCCAGCACCAGGGTTTCGGCGCGCCCGGCAAACAGCCGCGCTTCGATATCGGCGCGCGTGGCCTCGTCCGCCGTCGCCGTCAGCGCGATGATGGGCACTTCGGGAAACAGTCCGCGCAGCCGCGACAGGTCCTCATATTCGCGCCGGAAGGCCGGGCCCCATTGCGAGATGCAATGCGCCTCGTCGATGGCGATCAGGCCGACATCGAGCCGGGACAGCGCATCGAGCATCCGCTCCGTCATCAGCCGCTCCGGCGCCAGATAGAGCAGCCGCGTCTGCCCGGACGCCACGCGGCGCCAGGCCGCGACATTAGCCTCGCGCTCGAGCGAGGAATTGATCGTATCGGCGGCGACCCCGGCAAGGCGCAAGGCGGCGACCTGATCCTGCATCAGCGCCACCAGCGGCGAAACCACGATGGTGAGCCCGCCTTTGACCAGCGCCGGAACCTGATAGCAGAGCGACTTGCCCGCACCCGTCGGCATGACTGCCAGCACATGGCGCCCGGCCAGCAACGCCTCGATGACGGTGGCCTGTCCGGGTCGAAAATCGTCGAAACCGAACACGTCCTTCAGGACGCGCCGCTTATGATCATCGGCCCGCAGGCTGGCCGCCTGTGCCGGCATCAAGCAGACACCGCGCGGGAAGCGCCTCTTTGCGGATTGGAGAGGATGTGGAAACCGGTCAAGCGACTCTCCGACTGAGGCTCTGGAGTAGCGCAGCCGTCATCCGACGACAACCGCGCTCTGCAGGAATCCGGTTGCGGCGACCTCAATCCTAACTGCAAAAATTCCGGTCGTTGCAACGCAGCGACCACAGAGTTCCGCCAGCGCCTTCTCCGGTGCTATAACAGCGGCTGGCGCAAGAGGAGGCTCCGAGGGCATGTTAAACCTATCTTTACCCTGCTGCGGCACCGTTGCCCTTCTGCGGCGATGTTTGAGTACCGCGGCGGCGCGATGAGCGCCCAGGCAACAAACCCGCGCTTAACGGCGCGGGTTTTCCTTTGAATAGCTGATCCTTATGGCAGTTCACCGTTTCATGGAAACGGTGAACTTGCCCTATCTCATTTTGTTTTTGCGCAATTCCGGACGGGAAACCGCTACGCACTTTTTCTGAAATTGACCTAGTTCCCTGACACAGGGATTTTGAAAGGTTGCCATGCAGGATTTTCCGTTTATTTCCGTGAAATCAGCGCAAACGCCGGAGATTGGTTGAAGCCGCCGCAACGTCGTCATTCTATGGCGGAGCAAGGAGCGAAGCGACGCGCGCAGACCATAGAATCCATGCCGTGACTTGGAAGCGTTGCTGCGGTGCAGAATTCTGCTCCGCAGCGCCTTCGATCAAGGCCACGGCATGGATTCTAGGGTCTACGCGGTACGCTTCGCTTCACGCTCCGCCCTAGAATGACGACGGGGTGGGCGTTTCGGCCAATCTCCAAGGCATGCCACCTGCCAACGCAAACAGGGCCGACCGGTCAAAGTCCCTGTGCTGGGCAACTAGCCGAGGAAATCCGCCCGGCAAGGCGCAAAGCTGTCGACCAGCCGCCCGGCCTCCAGCGCCTTGACGCCATGCACGAGATTGGCCGGCACGATGAAGCTGCCTCCTGTCTCGAGGACCTCCGACCGGCCGTCGATGGTGACCTCGAAGCGGCCCTCGGCGACATAGTTGCCTGGACGTGGGGATGCGAATGCAGCGCGCCGACGCCGCCCTTGTCGAAGGCGAACTCGACCATCATCAGTTCGTCGGTGTGCACCAGCACGCGTCGCCTGTTGCCGTCCGCCGTCGGCTCCCAGGCTTTTTCGCCCGCATGGGAAAAGATATCGCTCATCGCTCAGCTTCCGTTCGAAATTGGCAGAAAGGTCACCGCGCCAGCCAGCCGCCATCGACCGGCACCACCGCGCCATGCATATAGTCCGACGCCGGCGCCAGCAGGAACACGGCTGCGTCGCCTATATCGTCAGGCCGGCCCCAGCGCGCCGCGGGGATGCGTCCGAGGATGGCGGCGCTGCGGTCGGGGTCGGCGCGCAGGGCTTCGGTGTTGTTGGTCTCGATATAGCCCGGCGCGATGCCGTTGACGTTGATGCCTTTCGCCGCCCACTCGCAGGCGAGCAGCCGGGTGAGGCCGAGCACGCCATGCTTCGAGGCCGTATAGGAGGCGACGCGGATGCCGCCCTGGAAGCTGAGCACCGAGCCGATGTTGACGATCTTGCCGCGCCGTTCCGGTTCCGCAAGCACGCGTCTTGCAAAACCCTGGCAGAGGCGAAAGACCGTCTTCAGGTTGATGTCCATCACCTCGTCCCAATCGGCTTCGGTAAGATCGACCGCGTCAGCGCGCCGGATGATGCCGGCATTGTTGACCAGTCCATCGAGCGGGCCGCTCTCCTCCCAGGCCCGGTCGAGCATGGCGGCGGCCCCGGCCGGATCGCCGAGATCGGCCTTGACCGCCTCGAAGCTGCCGCCCACGGCCGCGACTTTCCGTACCGTGTCATCCATCGCCGAACGGCCGACGCCGATGACCATGCCGCCGGCGCGCGCGACCGATACGGCGATGCCCTGGCCGATGCCCGTGTTGGCGCCGGTGACGAGGATGCGCTTGCCCGCGAGGCTGAAGGCGGAAAGATCGCTCACCTCAACTGATCCATCGTCACCTGGTCGACGTCGGTATAGTCGACATTGTCGCCGGCCATCGCCCAGATGAAGGCGTAGTTCGATGTGCCGGCGCCGGAATGGATCGACCAGCCCGGCGACAGTACCGCCTCCTCCGTGCGCATGACGATGTGGCGCGTCTCGTCCGGCTCGCCCATGAAATGGAAGACCCGCTGGCCCTCGGCCAGGTCGAAATAGAGATAGGCTTCCATGCGCCGGTCATGCACATGGCAAGGCATGGTGTTCCACACCGATCCGGGCGCGAGCTGCGTCATGCCGACGACGAGCTGGCAGGTCTTGACGCCATCGGCATGGATGAACTGGAAGATCGAACGCTCGTTGCTTGTCGCCTGGCTGCCGAGATCGAGCCGCCGGGCGTCGCCGATGCGGATCAGCTGACTGGGATAGGTCCGATGCGCCGGCGCGCTCAGCAGGTAGAACTTCGCCGGCTTATCGGGGTCCGCCGAGGCGAACGACACTTCCTGCGTGCCCATGCCGAGATAGACCATGTCGCGCGCCGCCATCTCATAGGGCAGGCCGTCGGCCGCAACGGTTCCGGCACCGCCGACATTGACGGCGATCAGCTCGCGGCGGTCGAGGAATGCGTTGGTGCCGGTCGGCTTGATTGCTTCGAGCGGCAGGATTTTGTCGACCGGCATGGCGCCGCCGACGATCATGCGGTCGTAATGCGTGTAGGTCAGGCTGACGAGGCCGGGCTGGAAAAGCCCCTCGATATGGAAATGATGGCGCAGCTCATCAGTTCCCATGGCCGCGGCAGCAGCCGGATCGATGGCGAAGCGCGACGAAAACTCGGTATGTCTCTGGTCCATTTCTGCCCTTGCCCAAATGGTCAGTCGGTCGATGCGGCTTTCAGCGAATTGGCATAGTAGGCCTGCCTTGCCTGCAGCCGCTCGCGATAGCGCTGCTGGCTGCGGGTCAGATGCGCGCGCATCGCCTCGCGCGCGGCACCGGCATCTCCGGCCGAAATCGCATTGAGGATGACGAGATGCTCTCGCTGCAGCCCGCGCTGGTAGTCGTCCGACTGGACGAGCTCGGTCGACCAGGGCGAGGTCACGTCGCAGGGAATGGCGCGGCGTCCAAGCACGTCGAGCATCTCGACATAGAAGGGGTTGTTGGTGGCGCTGGCGATCGCCCGGTGGAAGGCGAGGTCGGCCGGTCCGGTCGGCTGACTGGCGAGCAGAAGCCGCTCGAACTCGAAGAAAGCCTCCTGGATCGCCGCCTCCTGCGCCGCGTTGCGGCGGATGGCGGCAAGCCCGGCCGATTCGATCTCGATGGCGAGCCGCACCTCGAGCACGTTGAGCGCGATGGAATCCTTGCTGCCCATGTCGGCGGCAAGGGCTCCGAACATGGTCGAGATGTGCTCGATGACGAAGACCCCGGCGCCTTGCCGGGGCTCGACCAGGCCGTCGGCGGCAAGCTTGGCCAGCGCCTCGCGGATGACCGTGCGGCTGACGCCGAAGGTTTCGGTCAGCTGGCCCTCGGTCGGCAGTTTGTGCCCGGGCATGATCTCGCCCGCCTGAAGCTGCCTGCGGATTGCCACCACGACAGTTTCCGACAGCTTGGGTTTTCTCTCGACCCTGAGGTCGTTTGCGGTATCGGACACCTGGTGTGACCTCCTAGTGGAACAGGCTTGGCAGCCACAGCGAAATTTCCGGCACGTAGGTGACAAGCATCAGCACCGCGAAAGCCGCGCCGTAGAATGGCCAGATAGAGCGCATTGCGGTCCAGATCGGAATGCGGCCGATGGCACAGCTGACGAACAGCACCGCTCCCACCGGCGGCGTGCAAAGGCCGATGCCGAGGTTGAGGATCAGGATGACGCCGAAATGCACCGGATCGACGCCGTAAGCCATCACCACCGGCAGGAAGATGGGCGTGGTGATGATGATGAGCGGCGACATGTCCATGAACGTGCCGAGGATCAAAAGCACCACATTGATCAGCAGCAGGATGACGAGCTTGTCGCTGGAGATCGCCTGCAGGAAAGCGACCAGCGCCGCCGGCACGCGCAGATAGGCAAGCAGCCAGCCGAAGGCCGCCGCACAGCCGATGATCATAAGCACCATCGCCGTCGTGCGTACCGCGGCGGTGGTGGCTGCGACGAAGTCGTTCCAGCTCATCGACCGGTAGATGATGAGCGTCACCAGGAACGCGTAGACGATGGCGATGCAGGAGCTTTCCGTGGCGGTGAAGATGCCGGAGCGCACGCCGCCGAAGATGATGGCGATCAGGATGAGGCCGGGAATGGCGGCGACGAGCAGTTGCAGCGCCCGCCCGAAGCCGGCAAAGGGCTCCGTCGGATAGCCGCGCCGGCTCGCCACCCAATAGGCGGTGATCATCAGCGCGAGCGCCAGGAGCAGGCCAGGTATGACGCCGGCGGTGAAAAGGTCGGCGATCGAGATACGGCCACCGGCCGAGATCGAATAGATGATCATGTTGTGCGAGGGCGGTATCAAGAGCGCGATGATGGCGCCGACCGAGGTGATGTTGACGGCATAGTCGATGCCGTAGCCGCGCGCCTTCATCTGCGGGATCATCAGCCCGCCGACGGCGGATGCATCGGCCACGGCCGAGCCGGAGATGCCGCCGAACATGGTCGATGCCGCGATGTTGACCTGCCCGAGCCCGCCGCGCAGATGCCCGACCAACGATCCGGCAAGCGCCACCAGGCGGGCGGCGATGCCGCCGCGCACCATCAGGTCGCCGGCGAAGATGAAGAACGGGATGGCCATGAGCGAAAAGACGCTAACGCCCGAGTTGAGCCGCTGGAACACGACCAACGGCGGCAAGCCAAGCGCGATGATCGTCGCAAAGCTCGCCACGCCAAGACAGAAAGCAATTGGCGTGCCGATGATCAGCAAGAAGACGAAGGTGCCGAAAAGAACGGTCAGCGCCACGGCTCACATCTCCTCGCCGGTTGCATGGATGTCGGCATCGACGGGCAGCCCGGCAAAGCGCCCCGCAAGCCGCTCGAGTGAGAACAGGCAGACCAGCGCGCCGCCCAGGATGACCGGCAGGAAGCTCACGCCGCCGGGCAGAAGCAGCGAGGGCATGACCGTCTTCCAGGTCAGCCTCGCGAGCTGGATCCCGTAGACGATCATCCCGCCGCCAAAAGCGAGCACGACGATATCGGAAATTGTCCGCAGCACCGCCTTGGCCGGCTTCGGTAGAAAATAGAGCAGCACGTCGAACCCGAGATGCGTGCGCTCGCGCACGCCGACCGCGGCTCCGAGAAAGATGAACCAGCCCATCAGCAGCACGGCGGAGGCTTCGGTCCAGCTTGGCGAGCGGTTGAGCACATAACGCGAGAACACTTGCCAGGCGATGATGATCGTCATCAATGTCAGCCCGGCGCCGCTGACCCACAACGCCAGGCGGGCGACGCCCGAGAGCAGCCGTTCCACGCCCAGCCAGAACCGCGTCGAAGCCGATTGCCCCGAAGGCAGCGCGGAAGTCCCCGCGCCGCCAGGTGTACTGCCCGTTCCGGTCATTTCGTGGCCTGTATCCGCGCCGCCAGATCCTTGAGCTCCGGCGTCGATAGATACTTCTCGTAGACCGGCTTCATGGCGTCGATCAGCGGCTGCTTGTCGATCTCGCTGACCTTGACGCCGGCCGTCTCGACGATGTCGCGCGACTTCTTCTCCTGCGCGTCCCAGAGCTCGCGCATCTTGACGACGCTGTCCTTGGCCGCCTGGCGCACGATCGCCTGGTCTTCCGGCGACAGCTTGTCCCAGCTCGCCTTCGACATCACCAGCACCTCCGGCACGATCTGGTGCTGATCCAGGGTATAATGCTTGGCGACTTCGTAGTGCTTGGCGGATTCGAAGCTTGGCCAGTTGTTCTCGGCACCGTCGATGACCCCGGTCTGCAAGGCGGAATAGACCTCGCCATAGGCCATGGGCGTGGCGTTGGCGCCGAGCGCGTTGACCATGTCGACGAACACGTCCGACTGGATGACGCGGAACTTCATGCCCTTCATGTCGGCCATCGAGGTGATGTCTTTCTTGGTGTTGTAGAAGGAGCGCGCGCCGGAATCGTAGAAGGCGAGGCCAACGAGGTCATGCGCCCCGAACGCCTTGAGTATCTGGTCGCCTATCGGCCCGTCCATGACATGGCGCATATGGTCGACCGAGCGGAACATGTAAGGCAGCGACGGCACGGCCGTCTCCGGCACGATGCCGTTGAACGGTCCCATCGACACCCGGTCGAGATCGATGACGCCGGACTGCGTCTGCTCGATCGTGTCCTTCTCTTCGCCGAGCTGCGCCGAGTGATAGACCTCGACCGAATAGCGGCCACTGGTCCGCTGCTTGATCAGCTCGCCCATATATTTGACCGCCTCGACGGTCGGATAGCCGTCGGGATGAGTGTCCGACGACCGCAGCACGGTTTCGGCCGTGGCCGCACCCGCCATCAGGGATCCGACGGCGAATGTCGCCGCGATCAATTTCGAAATACGCAACATGACTTCCTCCCTTTTAAAATCATGGCGCCCGGCTCAGAGCCGGTACGCCTTCTTGGCAAGTGTGTAGGCAAGCTCGCGCGCCAGCTCATGCGCCTCCTCCTCCCGGAGGCGATGCTCGGCGACCAGCCGCGCCAGGAACGCGCAGTCGACGCGGCGCGCGACGTCGTAGCGTGCCGGTATCGACGGGAAAGCGCGTGTGTCGTCGTTGAAGCCGACGGTGTTGTAGAAGCCCGCCGTCTCGGTGGTCATCTCACGGAAGCGGCGCATGCCTTCCGGGCTGTCGTGGAACCACCAGGCCGGCCCGAGCTTCAGCGCCGGATAGACGCCGGCGAGCGGCGCCAGCTCGCGCGCGTAGCTCGTCTCGTCGAGCGTGAACAGGATGATTGTGAGATCGCGCTCCAGCCCGACGCAATCGAGCAGCGGCTTCAGCGCCGTCACATAGTCGGTCCTGGTCGGGATATCGAAACCCTTGTCACGGCCGAAACGTCGAAAGACAGCCGGCGAATGATTGCGCCAGGAGCCCGGATGGATCTGCAGCACCAGGCCGTCGTCGCGGCTCATCTTGGCCATCTCGGTCAGCATCTGGGCGCGGAACATGCGCCGTTCGCGCTCCTCGTCGGAGCCGGCGCGGATGCGGTTGAACAACTCTTGCGCCGCCGCGTCCGACAGATTGGCGGTCTCGGCGGTCGGATGGCCATGGTCGGATGATGTCGCGCCAAACTCCTTGAAATAGGCGCGCCGCTTTCGATGCGCGTCGAGATAGCCGGCCCATGTGCCGGTATCGCATCCGGTGATTTCGCCGAGGCGATCGAGATTGGCCGAGAAACCTTCGAAATCGGGATCGACCACGGCATCCGGCCGGTAGGCGGTGACGACCCGGCCGTTCCAGCCGCTGTCGCGGATCGCCCGGTGCCATTTGAGGTCGTCGAGCGCGCCTTCGGTGGTGGCGATCACCTCGATGTTGAAGCGCTCGAACAGCGCCCGCGGGCGATAGTCGTCGCGCTGGAGCAGCGTGGCGATGGTGTCGTAGTGGGCATCGGCCGTTTTGGCATTGAGCGGCTCGCCGATGCCGAACAGGTGCTCGAACACATGATCGAGCCAGAGCCGCGTCGGCGTGCCGCGAAACAGATAATAATGCTCGGCGAAGCGCCGCCAGATCGTTCGGCCATCGGTTTCGGCCGGCGCCCGATCAAAGGTGGGATCGGCGAGTGTCGGCACGCCGAGTTCTTCCAGCCGCACGCCCTGGCTGAACAGCATGCGCAAAATGTAATGGTCCGGCACGATCAGCAATTGCGCCGGATCGGGGAAAGGCTCGTTCAGCGCATACCAGCGCGGGTCGGTATGGCCGTGCGGGCTGACGATCGGCAGATCCTTCACACTCGCATGAAGGGCGCGCGCCAAGGATCGCGTTTCCGGCGCGAACAGCAGGTCCGGATCGGTCAATGCCACTTGGCTCCTCCCAGGCTGCGCTATTGGTAGATCGACCGGAGATAAAGTCAACATACAAAAATTATCTAGTTGTATGATGACTTTTGAACCCAGCACGGCCATTGTCTGTGGTGGCGCCGGGGTGCTACGCCCGGGTGACTGTCCCTTGCCCGTGATCGACGGGCGGCTTGATCGGAGACCTTGCCTACAATGAGCGGCCGCCTGTCCAACGCCACCGTCACGAACTTGCCGGGTGAAGTTTCGGCGCCGCGCTATGACCGCGGCGCGGTCACGCCCGGCATCGTCCATCTCGGGGTCGGCGCCTTTCACCGCGCCCACCAGGCCGACTATGTCGACGCCTGCCTGACGGATGGCGAGACCGACTGGGGCATCGTCGGCGTCTCGCTGCGCAGCCCCGACACGCGTGATGCGCTGGCGCCGCAGGACGGGCTCTACACGCTGGCAATCAGGGACAGCGCCGGCGAACGATTGCAGGTCGTCGGCTCGATCCTGTCGCTGCTGGTGGCGCCGGAGGACCCCGGCGCGGTGCTCGCTGCGCTGACCGATCCGCGCATCCGCATCGTCACGCTGACAATTACGGAAAAGGCTTATCTGCGGGCCGCCGATGGCACACTCGACAGCGCACACCCCGATATCGCCCACGACCTCGCCAACCACGCATCGCCGAAGACGGCGCATGGATTTCTTGTCGAAGCGCTCGCGCGCCGACGCGCGGCCGGCACGCCGCCTTTCACCGTGCTTTGCTGCGATAATCTGCCGGCCAACGGCGCCACCCTGCACCGGCTGCTGATCGAGTTCGCGAAGCTGCGCGATCAACGGCTCATCCGCAAGGATGATGGTGGGCTCGCCCACCAGGGCGATGGCGAGGCCGCCCGCCAGGGCGATGCCGCCTATGCCAAAGCAGGCGATCCGCCATTAGCCGGCTATGTCGCCGACGATGTGGCTTTCCCATCGAGCATGGTCGACCGCATCGTGCCGGCGACCACGGATGCCGACCGGGCGCGTGTTGCGCAACAGCTCGGGATCAAGGACGCCTGGCCGGTGATGACCGAGCCGTTCCGGCAATGGGTGATCGAGGACCGCTTTCCGGAGGGGCGGCCGGCCTGGGAGAAATTCGGCGTCACCATGGTCGAGGATGTGCGGCCGTTCGAGGACATGAAGCTCAGACTGCTCAACGGCGCGCATTCGGGCATCGCCTATCTCGGCCTACTCAGCAGCCACGCCACCGTCGACCGCGCCTTTGCCGACCCGGCGATAAGACAATTCGTGGACCGGCTGTGGGCCGAGGCCATTCCAACGCTGCCGCAGGATGCCGGGCTCGACACAAGCGCCTACACGGTCGAGCTCGCCGCGCGCTTTTCCAACACCGCACTTGCCCACCGCACGGCGCAGATCGCCAATGACGGCAGCCAGAAGCTACCACAACGCGTCATAGCCTCCGCCCTCGCCCGGCTGGAGGCGGGCCTGCTGCCGGAACATTTGTCGCTGGTTATCGCCGCCTGGATTGCCGCATGCGCCGCGCGTGGCAGAACCTTGCCAGAGGGCCACTTCACCGATCCGCTCGATGCCACCCTCAGCGACCTGTTCGGCCGCAACCTGCCGGCGGCAGAGATGGCGGCGACCGTGTTCGATCTCGCCGGCTTTGCCAAGGATCATCCGGAGCGACAGGAACTGATCGACTTTGTGGCGGCTCACCTCGTCCATTTCAAGCAGGGCGGTCCAGCGCTTGCGTTCGCCGCGCTCGGTATCGGCAACAAGAGCGGAACGGCCGAATAGCGGTTTTCCGCCTGGCATTCGTCAAAAAGCGGGTTGGCGCGACTTCACATTACTCGCCGGCCGAACCGTTCACGACCTGCCGCGCGGCATGGTCGACTTCGTTCGAATTCCAGAACAGGCGCACCGCCTTGCCGAACGAGAAGAAGGAGCGGCTAAACGGCTAACCGCTCTGACAGGCCGGGCGGACTGTCACGCAAACGGGAAAAGCGGGCAAACAAAAAAGCGGGGCAAGCCCCGCTTTCTCAATCTCATGTCAGATGCCGCAATCAGCCCGGCAGCAGCGCGCCTTCCAGCGTGGTGAGCTGGCTCAGGAACTGCTCGGCGCGGCTGCGCGCCACGTCGTCCTTGGCGTCGGCGGCGTCTTCCTTGGCGTCCTGGATGCGGCGGGCAAGGTCGGCGCGGTCGATGTCGTTCACATGAACCGCCGATTCGGCAAGCAGCGTGCAGCCGGACGGCAGGATGTCGGCGAAACCGCCGAACACGACATAGCGGTCTTCCTTGCCGGCGGCCGCCTTGATCGTGACGACGCCGGGCTTGATCGTCGTCATGACCGGTGCATGCTGCGCCATCACAGTCATTTCGCCTTCGGCGCCCGGAATGACCACGGACTCGACCTGCTCGGAGACGAGCAGCCGCTCCGGCGAGACCAGTTCGAACTTGAAAGCTTCAGCCATGATCAACTTAGCGAGTAGGGAATAGCGAGTAGCGAGTAGTGAAGAAACTCGGCCGGCCCACTTGTCCCTATTCGCTACTCCCTATTCGCTATTCGCTTCTTTACGCCGCTTCAGCCGCCAGGCGCTGTGCCTTCTCGACTGCTTCGTCGATGCCGCCGACCATGTAGAAGGCGGCTTCCGGCAGATGGTCGTAGTCGCCGGCGCAAAGGCCCTTGAAGCCCTTGATGGTGTCGGCGAGGTCGACCAGCTTGCCCGGCGATCCCGTGAACACTTCGGCGACGAAGAACGGCTGCGACAGGAAGCGCTCGATCTTGCGGGCGCGGGCAACCGTCTGCTTGTCCTCTTCCGACAGCTCGTCCATGCCCAGGATGGCGATGATGTCCTGCAGCGACTTGTAGCGCTGGAGGATCGACTGCACCTGGCGGGCGACCTGGTAGTGCTCCTCGCCGACGACCATCGGGTCGAGCATGCGCGAGGTGGAATCCAGCGGATCGACGGCCGGGTAGATGCCCTTTTCCGAGATAGCGCGGTTGAGCACGGTCGTGGCGTCGAGGTGAGCGAACGAGGTCGCCGGCGCCGGGTCGGTCAAGTCGTCGGCCGGCACGTAGATCGCCTGCACCGAGGTGATCGAGCCCTTGGTCGTCGTCGTGATGCGTTCCTGCAGCGCGCCCATGTCGGTGGCCAGCGTCGGCTGGTAACCCACGGCCGAAGGAATACGGCCGAGCAGCGCCGACACTTCCGAGCCCGCCTGCGTGAAGCGGAAGATGTTGTCGACGAAGAACAGCACGTCCTGGCCCTGGTCGCGGAAATATTCGGCGACGGTGAGGCCGGTCAGGCCGACGCGGGCGCGCGCGCCCGGCGGTTCGTTCATCTGGCCGTACACAAGTGCTGCCTTCGAGCCCTGGCCGCCGCCCTTCTTGTTGACGCCCGATTCGATGAACTCGTGATAGAGGTCGTTGCCTTCGCGGGTGCGCTCGCCGACGCCGGCGAACACCGAGAAGCCGCCATGCGCCTTGGCGACGTTGTTGATCAGTTCCTGGATCAGCACGGTCTTGCCGACGCCGGCGCCGCCGAACAGGCCGATCTTGCCGCCGCGGGCATAGGGTGCCAGCAGATCGAGAACCTTGATGCCGGTGACCAGGATCTGTGCTTCCGTCGACTGGTCGACATAGGCCGGAGCCGGCTGGTGGATGGCGCGCATCTCGATGCCGTCGACCGGACCTTCTTCGTCGACCGGCTCGCCGATGACGTTGATGATGCGGCCGAGCATGCCCGGGCCGACCGGCACGGTGATCGGAGCGCCGGTGTCATAGACGTCCTGGCCGCGCACCAGACCTTCGGTCGAGTCCATGGCAATGCAGCGCACCGTGTTCTCGCCCAGATGCTGGGCAACCTCGAGCACGAGGCGATTGCCGACATTGATTGTCTCGATCGCGTTCAAAATGGCCGGCAGATGATCTTCGAACTGCACGTCGACGACGGCACCGATGACCTGGCGAACCTTGCCGGCGGCGCCGACCCTTGCCGAAGCGCTCGGCGCCTTCGCTGCGGCGGTCTTCGCCGGAGCCGACGCCTTGGCCGGAGCGGCCGCCTTCTTTGCCGGAGCGGCTTTCGCGGCTGCCGCCGGAGCCTTTTCCGCCGGTGCCGCCTTGGCGGCGGTCTTCGGAGTAGCTGCTTTCGCCATCGTCTTTGCCCTTTTCGTCTATCTGTTGCTCACGCTGTCCGCGGCGAGGCCATCGACCCCGCGCGGCGCGCTTAGAGCGCCTCGGCGCCCGAAATGATTTCGATCAGTTCCTTGGTGATCTGCGCCTGCCGCTGGCGGTTGTAGGTGATCGACAGCTTGTTGATCATGTCGCCGGCGTTGCGCGTCGCATTGTCCATCGCGCTCATCTTGGCGCCCATCTCGCCGGCCGCGTTTTCAAGCAGCGCCCGGAAGATCTGCACAGCGATGTTGCGCGGGATGAGGTCGGAGAGGATCTCGCCCGGCTCCGGCTCGTATTCGTAGACGGCGTTGCCGCCATTGGCCGCCTCGGGTGCGGTCGCCGCCGCGGCCGCGGCCGGGATGATCTGCTGCGCCGTCGGGATCTGGCTGATCACCGACTTGAACTGCGAATAGAACAGCGTGCAGATATCGAAGTCGCCCTGGTTGAACAGGTGGATGACCTTGCGCGCGATCGCGTCGGCGTTGACGAAGCCGAGCGTCTTGACCTCACGCAAGTCGACACGCTCGAGGATCATCGAGCCGTAGTCGCGGCGCAGGATGTCAAAACCCTTCTTGCCGACGCAGATGATCTTGACCTGCTTGCCGTCGGCGAGAAGCCGGCGGATATGGTCGCGGGCAAGGCGCGCGATCTGCGAGTTGAAGCCGCCGCAAAGGCCGCGCTCGGCGGTGCAGACGATGAGCAGATGCACGTCGTCCTTGCCGGTGCCGGTCATCAGCGCCGGGGCATCGCCGCCGCCGCCGATCGCCTGGGTGATGTTGGCCAGAACCGCGCCCATGCGCTCGGAATAGGGACGAGCTGCTTCCGCCGCTTCCTGCGCGCGACGCAGCTTGGCCGCGGCGACCATCTGCATCGCCTTGGTGATCTTCTGCGTCGCCTTGACCGAGGCGATACGGTTACGAAGGTCTTTTAACGAAGCCATGCTTCAAACCCGATCCCGTCCGGCTTCGTTCAAGCAAAGGTCTTGGCGAAGGCGTCGATTTCCGCCTTCAGCTTGGCGCGCAGGTCGTCCGACAGCGCCTTCTCCTTGCGGATGCCATCGAGCACTTCCTTGCCGGCCGAGCGCATGTGGCTGAGCAGGCCATGCTCGAACTTGCCGACCTGATTGAGGGGCAGCTTGTCGAGATAGCCGTTGACGCCGGCGAAGATCACCGCGACCTGCTCTTCAGTCTTGAGCGGCGAGAACTGCGGCTGCTTGAGCAGTTCGGTCAGGCGTGAGCCGCGGTTGAGCAGGCGCTGCGTGGCGGCGTCGAGGTCCGAGCCGAACTGCGCGAAGGCCGCCATTTCGCGGTACTGCGCGAGCTCGCCCTTGATCGAGCCTGCAACCTGCTTCATCGCCTTGATCTGCGCCGACGAGCCGACGCGCGACACCGACAGGCCGACGTTCACCGCCGGGCGGATGCCCTGGAAGAACAGGTTGGTCTCGAGGAATATCTGGCCGTCGGTGATCGAGATGACGTTGGTCGGGATGTAGGCCGACACGTCGTTGGCCTGCGTCTCGATGATCGGCAGCGCGGTCAGCGAACCATTGCCATTGTCGTCGTTGAGCTTGGCGGCGCGCTCCAGGAGGCGCGAGTGCAAATAGAAGACGTCGCCCGGATAGGCTTCGCGGCCCGGCGGGCGGCGCAGCAGGAGCGACATCTGGCGGTAGGCGACGGCCTGCTTCGACAGATCGTCATAGCTGATCAGCGCATGCATGCCGTTGTCGCGGAAATATTCGCCCATCGTGCACGCCGTGAACGGCGCCAGGAACTGCATCGGCGCCGGGTCGGACGCGGTGGCTGCGACGATGATCGAATACTCGAGCGCGCCGCGCTCTTCGAGCACTTTCACGAACTGCGCCACGGTCGAGCGCTTCTGGCCGACGGCGACGTAGACGCAGTAGAGCTTCTCCTTCTCCGGGCCGTTGTCGTGCACCGATTTCTGGTTCAGCATCGTGTCCAGGATGATGGCGGTCTTGCCTGTCTGGCGGTCGCCGATGACCAGCTCGCGCTGGCCGCGGCCGACCGGGATCAGCGCATCGATGGCCTTGAGGCCGGTCGACATCGGCTCGTTCACCGACTTGCGCGGAATGATGCCGGGCGCCTTGACGTCGACGCGCTTGCGCTCGGTCGCCTTGATCGGGCCCTTGCCGTCGATCGGATTGCCGAGCGCGTCGACGACGCGGCCAAGCAGGCCCATGCCGACAGGCGCGTCCACGATGGCGCCGGTGCGCTTGACGGTATCGCCTTCCTTGATGTCGCGGTCGTTGCCGAAGATGACGACGCCGACATTGTCGGCTTCGAGGTTGAGCGCCATGCCGCGGATGCCGCCGGGGAACTCGACCATTTCACCGGCCTGGACATTGTCGAGGCCGTAGACGCGGGCGATGCCGTCACCGACGGACAGAACCTGACCGACTTCGGAGACCTCGGCCTCCTTGCCGAAATTCTTGATCTGGTCTTTCAGAATTGCGGAAATTTCCGCGGCGCGGATGTCCATCAGCCGACCTCTTTCAGTGCAAGCTTGAGCGAATTGAGTTTGGTTTTGAGCGACGTATCGATCTGGCGCGAGCCCATCTTGACGATCAGCCCGCCGAGCAGCGACGGATCGACGGTCATGGCGATGGCCACGTCCTTGCCGGCGATGCCCTTCAGCGCCGCCTTGAGTTCAGTCTGCTGCGCGTCCGTCAGCGCATGCGCCGAGGTGACCTCGGCGGATGCCTCGCCGCGATGGTCGGCGGCGATCCGGCGGAATGCCTTGATCATGCCGGGCACCGCGAACAGGCGGCGGTTCTTGGCCACGACGCGCAGGAAATTGCCGACCAGGCCGGTGATGTTGGCCTTGTCGGCGATGGCGGCGATAGCCTTTGCCTGGTCCTCGCTGGAAAACACCGGGCTGTTGATCAGCCGGGAGAGATCGTCGCTGCCATTGAGCATCGCCTCGAAGCTGGCGAGGTCGGCCTCGACCTTGGCGACCGAATTGTCCTGCAGCGCGAGCTCGAACAGCGAGCCTGCATAGCGCTCTGCGACAGCTGAGATTGGCGATGACGATTGGGCCACGGACCGTCTTTTCTCTTGTCTGACAGGCCGCAGATTGTTGGCGCGAGCGAAAACTCTGGCTAAATCTTTGACCTTACTGCATTTTTCCAAGCACGGAGGCGCGGCTTCCGCTATCCCCGGTCGAAAGTCGATTGCCGTCTAGCACAGGCCTTTTAAGACCGCAATGCATCGTCCGGCATGCTTTTTAGGCACTTTTGTCGCATCAGGCGGCGAAGGCCAACCCTAATCGCAGAATTAATGCATGTCGCCCAAAAGTGTGCAGCGGTTTTGGGAGAACGACATGCATCAAAACAGGGACCTAAAGCGCGTCGCTTGAATCCGTTTCAGCGCGACGCGCTTTAGTCACGAATTCACGGCACGAAGCCGAAGGCAAAGGCCAGCGGCAACGCCGCCAGCGCCAATTCAACCACGATGGAAGTCCAGTTGAAAGGGGTGTTGGCGCCGTCCGACATCATCGACAGCAGCCGGCCGAAAGCCGTGAACAGCCAGGAGAAGCCCAGCGCCATGTAGAGCAGCGGCTGCGCCAGAAGGATGCAGCACAGGCCGACGCCGAGATAGAAGCCCGACATGCGGCCGCGTCCCTCGGCGATCGCCGCCGCTTTCTCCGGCCTTGGCTGTAGGCGCAGCACCCGAAAGGCAAGCCCCGGCGCCAGGAACAGGAAAAGCCCTAGCGCCAGGGTGACGACGGCGCTCGACCATGCCAGCCATTCGCCCTGGCTCGCTGGCCACGGAAATGCAAACTCCATATGTCCCCCTCATATTTCTTGTTCTGAAACAGCGGCATTCTAGCGAGGGAATGAAAGCGCGCCAGAGGACGGCGCGCACATTAGGAATGACGCATCAGGAAAGCGCGAAATCGACCGCGGCCTCGGCATGGATGTGCGTTGTATCGAACACCGGTACGTCGAAATCGCCCTGGCCGATCAGCATGGTGATCTCGGTGCAGCCCATGATGACGCCGTCCACCCGACCGGTGCGCCGCATCCGGCCGACTTCCTCGAGGTAGGCGGATTTCGATTCGGGTTTGACGATGCCCTGGCAGAGCTCGTCATAGATCACATTATGCACCATGTCGCGGCCGGCCTGGTCCGGCACCACGGGCTCAAGGCCGTATTTGTCGGCGAGTCGCCCCTTGTAGAAATCCTGCTCCATGGTGAAGCGTGTCGCGAGCAGCGCCGGTCGCTTCACGCCTGCGTCGACGACGGCGCGCGCCGTCGCATCGGCGATATGGATGAGCGGCACAGATATTGCCGCCCGCACAGCGTCGGCCAGCTTGTGCATGGTGTTGGTGCAGATCACCAGGCCCTCGGCGCCGCCCGCCTCCAGCCTGCGCGCGGCTTCCACCAGAAGGGCGCCCGCGCCCTCCCAGTCGCCGGCATGCTGCCGTTCGGCGATCTCGGCGAAATCGAACGACCACAACAAGAGCTTCGCCGAATGCAAACCGCCCAACCGCTCGCGCACGATCTCGTTGAGCAGGCGATAATAGATCGCCGTCGATTCCCAGCTCATGCCGCCGATAAGGCCGAGGGTTTTCATGACGGGCTGTTCCTTTCCTCAGCAATTCCTATATTATGACTACATGAGACCACAAGGAGGTTGCCGTGAAAACGATGCAGGTTCGGGAAGCCAAGGCAGGGTTTTCAGCGCTCGTCGAGGCCGCAGAGGGCGGCGAGCCCACCATCATTACAAAGCATGGTAAGCCAGCAGCGGCTATCGTTTCGGTCGAGGACTTGCAGAGGCTTTATCCGGCCAAGCGCCGAAACTTCGGGGAGTTCCTTCTGACTTATCCTGGAGGGATCGATCTTGAAAGAAACGAGTCACCGTCGCGAGATGTCGACCTTTGAGCGGCTATCTTATCGATACGTCCATCTTATCGGCACTCGCGCCTGGAAAACCGCCTCTTGCAAAAGACATCGCCAGCTGGATCGAGATGCAAGGCGGAAAGCAAACTCTCTTCGTACCGGTTATTGCGATCACCGAGATCGAGAAAGGCATTTGCAAGCTGGCTCGCGCCGGAGCCACAAAACGCGCTGAGGGTCTCGCTGCTTGGCTCAACGAAACTATCGAAGACTTCGCGGATCAAATTCTAGAGGTCAATTCTGATATAGCACGAAGGGCGGGTCAAATGGAGGAAGCGGCCTCCGCGCAAGGAAAGAATCCGGGGCTGGCGGACATATTGATCGCGGCCACGGCGGCAACCAACGAACTCACTGTGATAACCGCAAACATCAGGCACTTTGAGGCGCTGGGCGTTTGGTGCTGGAATATCCTGCAAGACCCGCCAAGCCCCGACTAATTACAAAAAGCTCTGCGGGTCGATGTCGACTTGCACCCGCACCGAGCCGCGCAGCTTTGGGCCCTCGGCCAGCATGGCGCGGATGAAACCTTGCATGTCGGCGCGCCGCTCGCCCTGCACCAGCAGGCGGAAGCGGTGGCGGCCGCCGATCAGCGACAGCGGCGCCTCGGCCGGGCCAAGCACGAAGAGATCGGAGGCAGTGGGCGCGGCACGGCGCAAGCCGCGCGCATGGCCCTCAGCCTCGCCTCGCGTCGCGGCACTGACGATGATGCCGGCGAGCCGGCCGAAAGGCGGCAGCGCCGCCCGCTCGCGCTCGGCGATCTCGCGTTCGTAAAAGGCCTCCGAATCGCCCGAGACGATCGCCCGCATCACCGGATGGTCCGGCTGGTAGGTCTGTAAGAGGCCGAGGCTCTTCTTGCCGGTGCGGCCGGCGCGCCCAGTCACCTGGCTGAGCAGCTGGAAAGTGCGCTCGGCCGCGCGCGGATCGCCATTGGCCAATCCCAGATCGGCGTCGACGACGCCGACCAGCGTCATGCCGGGAAAATTATGACCCTTGGCGACGAGCTGCGTGCCGATGACGATGTCGGCCTCGCCATTGGCGACGGCCTCCAGCTCAAGCCTCAGCCGCCGAACGCCGCCCAGAATATCCGACGAAAGCACGATGGTACGGGCATCCGGGAAATGGCCAACCACTTCCTCGGCGATGCGCTCGACGCCCGGACCGCAGGCCACCAGATGGTCGAGCGTGCCGCATTCCGGGCAGGCTTCCGGCCGGCGCTCGTTGTGGCCGCAATGGTGGCAGACGAGCTGGCCGCGAAAGCGGTGCTCGACCAGCCAGGCCGAGCAGACCGGGCAGCCGAAGCGATGGCCGCAGACGCGGCAGAGCGTCAGCGGCGCATAGCCGCGCCGGTTGAGGAAGAGCAGCGACTGCTCTTGTCTCTCCAGCGTGCGCTGCATCTGCTCCAAAAGGAGAGGCGACAGGAAGCCGCCGCGCGCCGGCGGTGAACGCCGCATGTCGATCGACTTCAGGTCCGGGAGTGCTGCCTCGGCGAAACGCGACGAGAGCACCGCCCGGTCATAGCGGCCCTGGCTGGCGTTGACCCGGCTTTCCACCGAGGGAGTGGCCGAGGCAAGCACGACCGGGAAGCCGCCGATATGGCCGCGCACCACCGCCATGTCGCGCGCATTGTAGAAGACGCGGTCCTCCTGCTTGTAGGCGGGGTCGTGTTCCTCGTCGACGACGATCAGGCCGAGTTCCTTGAACGGCAGGAACAGCGCCGAGCGCGCGCCGGCGACGACGCGCACGCCGCCTTCGGCCACCTGCCGCCAGACGCGCTCACGCATCCGGGGCGGCAGGTCCGAATGCCACTCCCCCGGCTTGGCGCCGAACCGGTCCTGGAACCGTTCGAGGAAAGCATGCGTCAGGGCGATTTCCGGCAACAGGATCAGCACCTGCTTGCCCTTGTCGAGTGCCGCCGCCACCGCTTCGAAATAGACTTCCGTCTTGCCGGATCCGGTGACGCCGTCGAGGAGGGTGACATTGAAGGTGTCGGCCGCGATCGCCGCGCGCAGCTTCTCTGCGGCAGCCTTTTGATCCGGCATCAATTCCGGCACGGCATGACTGGTGTCCGGTGCCGCCACCACCGGACGCGGCGGGATCTTCACCGTCTCGAACACGCCCTGCGCCCTTAGGCCGTCGATGACGGTCGAGGACACGCCAGCCGCGTGCGCCAGCCCCGAGCGCGTCCAGGCCAGCCCGCCTTCGGCCGTCTCCAGCACGCGTCGCCGCGCATCGGTCAGCCGATCGGGCTCGGCCAGGGTGCGCTGCAATCCTTCGATCCATGGCTCCGGATCGAAAGCCTCGGGCGCCCTGAGCAGCATGCGCGCCACCATGCCGGGAGCCGACAAGGTGTATTGCGCGATCCAGTCGACAAAACGGCGCATCGCCCTGTCGATCGGCGGGCAATCGAAGACCGCTTCGATCGGCCGCAGTTTCCTGGCATCGACCGTCTCGACCGCGCCGTCCCAGACGATGCCCGCGACCTGGCGTGGCCCGAGCGGCACGCGCACGATCGAGCCCGGCACCACGCGCATGCCCGGCGGCACGGCATAGGTGTAGGGCCGTTCGGCCGGCATCGGCACCAGCACCGGTGCGGCCGCGACAAAGGGCGAATCTTCGATCATGAGGCGTGACCTTGCCCCGACTTTGCTCTAGATCAAAGGGGACCCTCGCATCTGCCTGGCCGGCGCCAGGCAATCCCCAAGGAGACAGCTATGAAGTTTTTTGTCGATACCGCCGACATCAAGGAGATCAAGGAACTGAACGACCTGGGGCTGCTCGATGGCGTCACCACCAACCCATCCCTGATCCTGAAATCGGGCGGCAAGATCTCCGAAGTCACCAAGCAGATCTGCGACATCGTCGAAGGCCCGGTCTCGGCCGAGGTCGTGGCGACCGAGTTCAAGGACATGATGGGCGAGGCAGAGGTGCTGGCCAAGATCGCGCCGAATGTCTGCATCAAGGTGCCGCTGACGCTGGACGGCTTGAAGGCCTGCAAGACGATCCGCACCGAGATGAAGCGCATGGTGAACGTCACGCTCTGCTTCTCGGCCAACCAGGCGCTGCTTGCCGCCAAGGCCGGCGCCTCCTTCATCTCGCCTTTCGTCGGCCGCATCGACGACACCGGCTCGGACGGCATGGAGCTGATCTCGGAAATCCGCACCATCTACGACAATTACGATTTCAAGACCGAGATCCTGACCGCGTCGGTGCGCACGGTGAACCACGTCAAGCAGGCCGCGCTGATCGGCGCCGATGTCATCACCGCGCCGCCGGCAACGCTGAAGGCGCTGGTCAATCACCCGCTGACCGACAAGGGCCTTGCCGCCTTCCTAGCCGACTGGGCCAAGACCGGCCAGAAGATCGGCTGAAGCCGGACATCGGGCAAAAAAGAGGCCGGGCAACCGGCCTTTTTTCTTGGCAGAGTGCCATGCCTTGGCAGGTGGCATGCCTTGGAGATGGCCGAAACGCCCATCGCGATCGTCATCCTAGGGCGAAGCAAGGAGCGAAGCGACGCGCGCAGACCCTAGGATCCATGCCGTGACTTCCGAGCGCTGCTGCGATGCAGAATTCTGCTCCGCTGCATTCCACGGCTAAGGTCACGGAATGGATCCCAGGGTCTCCGCGACGCCGCTTCGCGGCTGCTCCGCCCAGGGATGACGAGGTTGGGAGGCTTTAGCCAATCCCCGGCGTTTGCGCCGTTTTCACCGAGCCGAACGGTGAAAATCTTGCCGCCGACAAGCCTGCAACCTTTCAAAATCCCTGTGTCGAGGAACTAGGCTTTCTTGCCGTGCTTTGTCAGGTCCTGGGCGATCGACAGCCGCAACAGGTCGGCCAGTTCGCGCGCGGCACGGTTCTCGGCGTCGATCTGCGCGCGGTAGGCCGCGAATTCCTGGCGCGGCCGGTCGAACGACGACGGGATCGAGCGCTTGCCGACGGCAATCACCGTGTTGGTCGCGGTATCCCGCAGCACATAATTGGCGCTCAGCGTCACCGTGCCCGCCGTCGGCTCGTCTTCCTCGGTCTGCACCTGCACGATGGCCGCCGATTCGACCAGTTCGGTGACGCCGAGGTCGAGCGTGTAGGCCGGTGAAGCGGGCTCGCCCGAGCCTTGCCCGAAGGCGAAGATCAGATTGTTGCGCACTTGCTGCCCGTAACGGGTGCTGACCGGCTTGATCGAGATCGAGGCGAGCTCGGCGGACGCGCTGAGCTGCGATCCGGGCGACAGCGGCTGGTTGGAATAGAGCGGCCGCACCGTGCAGGCCGAGACCAGCGCCAAAACGGCGACCATGCCGCAGATCGCCAAGCGGCCGCGCAGGCGGGCCGCTTCTGACTTCACCGGATCAGGCAACGACATTGACGATCCTCTGCGGGACGATGATCACCTTGCGCGGAGCCTTACCTTCCAGTGCTTTTTGCACGAAGTCGAGGGCCAGCACCGCTTTTTCGACGGCACCTTGATCCGCGTCGCGGGCAATTGTCAAATCCCCGCGCTTCTTGCCGTTGACCTGCACCGGCAGCACGATCTCGTTGTCGACGACCAGCGCCGGATCGTAGACCGGCCAGGGCCGCTCGGCGACCATCTCGGTATCACCAAGCGCCTGCCAGCATTCCTCCGCCAGATGCGGCATGACCGGCGCGATGATGTGCACCAGTATCTCCACCGCCTCGCGGCAGGCGCCCTTCAGCACCGCGTCGGCCTTGCCTTCGGCAACGTCGTTGAGCGGCGTCGCCAGCACATTGGCGAGCTCATAGATGCGGGCGATCGCGCGGTTGAAGCCGAGCTTCTCGATGTCCTCGCCGACCGCCTTCAGGATCTTGTGCGCTGCCTTGGAAACGGCGCCCGCATCGCCATCCTTCGCCGCCGCGGACTTGACGCCGGGAAGCGATTCGGCCGCGATCTGCACCAGGCGCCAGATGCGCTGCATGAAGCGGTGCGCGCCGGCGGCGCCATCGTCGGTCCATTCGACATCGCGCTCCGGCGGCGAGTCCGACAGCATGAACCAGCGCGCCGTGTCGGCGCCGTAGCCGTCGGTGATCTCTTCTGGGCTCACCGTGTTCTTCTTCGACTTCGACATCTTCTCCAGCGCGCCGACCGTCGCCTCTTCGCCGGTGGCGATCTCGACGGCGCGGCGCTTGCCGCCAACGTCCTCGAGCCTGACCTCGCTCGGCGACAGCCAGCGTCCATTGTTGGACGGGCCGCCGACGCGGTAGGTCTCGTGCACCACCATGCCTTGCGTGAACAGGCCCTTGAACGGCTCGGCCAGATTGAGGTGACCGGTCTCGCGCATGGCGCGGGTGAAGAAGCGCGAATAGAGCAGATGCAGGATCGCGTGCTCGATGCCGCCGATATACTGGTCGACCGCCAGCCATTCGTCGGCCGCTTTCGGCTCGGTCGGCTCATTCGCCCAAGGCGCGGTGAAGCGCGCGAAATACCACGACGAATCGACGAAGGTATCCATCGTGTCGGTCTCGCGCCGCGCATCGCGGCCGCATTGCGGGCATTTCACATGCCGCCAGGTCGGATGACGGTCGAGCGGATTGCCCGGACGGTCGAACTCGATGTCGTCGGGCAGTTTCACCGGCAGGTCGGCCTTCGGCACCGGGACGACGCCGCAGGCTTCGCAATGGATCATCGGGATAGGGCAGCCCCAGTAGCGCTGGCGCGAAATGCCCCAGTCGCGCAGGCGGAAATTCACCTTGCGCTCCGCCATCGGCCGGCCGCCGATCGTCTTTTCTTCCAGAAGCTTCGCCACTTCGTCAAAAGCCCTCTCGGGCTTCATGCCGTCGAGGAAGCGCGAATTGATCATCACGCCGTCGTCGACATAGGCCTCCTCGACGATCTGGAAGGTCTTGGCATCGCCGTCTTCCGGCATCACCACCGGAACCACCGGCAGGCCGTATTTGTTGGCGAAATCGAGGTCGCGCTGGTCGCCCGACGGGCAGCCGAAAATGGCGCCGGTGCCGTATTCCATCAGCACGAAATTGGCGACATAGACCGGCAGCGTCCAGTTCTCGTCGAACGGGTGGACGACACGGATGCCGGTGTCGAAGCCTTTCTTCTCGGCGGTCTCGAGCGCCGCCACCGAGGTGCCCATGTGACGCACCTCCTCGATGAACTTCGCCAGCTCGACATTGTTCTCGGCGGCCTTCCTGGCCAGCGGGTGGTCGGCGGCGACCGCCATGAAGGACGCGCCGAAGATGGTGTCGGGCCGGGTCGTGTAAACTTCCAGCTCATGCGCATCGCCGACCGGTGCCGCCAGCGGCCAGCGGATCAGCAGCCCTTCGGAGCGGCCGATCCAATTGTGCTGCATCAGCTTGACCTTCTCCGGCCACTCCTCGAGCAGGTTGAGCGAGTCCAGCAGATCCTGTGCGAAGTCGGTGATCTTGAAGAACCACTGCGTCAGCTCGCGCTGCTCGACCAGCGCGCCCGAGCGCCAGCCGCGACCGTCGATGACCTGCTCGTTGGCAAGCACGGTCATGTCCTCCGGGTCCCAGTTGACCTTGGAGGATTTGCGCGTCACCAGCCCCTTCTCGACAAAGTCGAGGAACAGCATCTGCTGGCGGTGATAGTAGTCGACGTCGCAGGTCGCGAACTCGCGCGCCCAGTCGAGCGACAGGCCCATCATCTTGAGCTGTTCGCGCATGACGGCGATGTTTTCGTAGGTCCAGTCCTTGGGATGGACCTTGTTCTGCATGGCGGCATTTTCGGCCGGCATGCCGAAAGCGTCCCAGCCCATCGGATGCAGCACGTTGAAGCCCTTGGCGCGCTTGTAGCGCGCAACCACGTCGCCCATCGTGTAGTTGCGGGTGTGGCCGATATGGATCTTGCCCGACGGATAGGGGAACATCTCGAGCACGTAGTATTTCGGCTTCGGGTCGTCGTTGCTGGCCTCGAACAGCTTCTTTTCGGCCCAGGCCTTCTGCCATTTGGGCTCTGACGTGCGCGGATTGTAACGTTCGGTTGCCATCGGATGTTTTTCACTTAAAAGCAGGCACAGGCCGCCGCACCGGGCCGGCGGCCGAGGAAATGTCGTCGCGGTGTTCACCATGGATTGCCGGACCCGTCAACTGCGGCGAGCCGGCGCCCGCGTGAAAACCATAGGCAGGATAGTGGCATGACGAGCGCCGTAGAGCAGCTTCACGCGGTCAAGGCGAAGATCGCAAGCGCCGAACGCGGGGCAAGGCGCGAGCCCGGCGCCGTCACGCTGGTCGCGGTTTCGAAAACCTTCGATGCTGAAGATATCCGCCCTGTGATCGAGGCTGGCCAGCGGATCTTCGGCGAGAACCGTGTGCAGGAAGCCCAAGGTAAGTGGCCGGCGCTAAGAGAAGCATTTCCCGATATCGAGCTGCATCTGATCGGCCCGCTGCAATCCAACAAGGCGAAGGAAGCCGTCACGCTCTTCGATGTCATCGAGACAGTCGACCGCGAGAAGATCGCCGCCGAGATCGCCAAGGAGATCGTCCGGCAGGGCCGCTCGCCAAAACTCTATGTCCAGGTCAACACCGGTTCCGAGCCGCAAAAAGCCGGCATCGAACCGCGCGAGGCGGTCGCCTTCGTCAAGCGCTGTCGCGATGTGCATGGCCTCGCCATCGAAGGCCTGATGTGCATTCCGCCGGCCGACGAAAATCCCGGTCCGCATTTCGCGCTGCTGGAAAAGCTCGCGCGCGACGCCGGCGTCGAAAAACTGTCGATGGGCATGTCCGGCGACTACGAGACGGCCATAGCCTTCGGTGCGACCAGCGTTCGGGTGGGCTCGGCGATCTTCGGCAGCCGCTGACATCCATGCCGCCGCTCCAAGAGCACCTCGTTGCTAATCCATTGCGCTAGCTATATACCTAGCCAAGCTAGCTAGGTGATTCCAAATGAACTGGCATCTGCAAGACGCAAAAAACAATCTTTCGAAACTGGTTCAGGAGGCGCGTGAAAAAGGGCCGCAGACCATCACGTTGCGCGGAAAGCCCGCTGCAGTTGTCCTGGCCGCCGAGGAATATGAAAGGCTGGTTGGATCCAAGCCTTCATTGGTGGAGTATCTTCTATCTGGCCCTGAATGGGACGACGAATTTGCTGAGGAGGTTAACCGCCGCTCCAAAGGTCCCGGCAGAGACGTTGACCTTTGATGTTTCTTCTGGACACAAATGTCGTCTCGGCCGCTCGAAAGCGCAAAGGTTCAGTGGCGGATTGGTTGGTCCGACAGGACAGGCAGTCTTTCTTTCTGAGCGTGATTACACTCGGCGAAATCGCTCGCGGAATCGAAATGAAGCGGCGAAACGATTCGGACGCGGCAAACCATCTTGCGACGTGGTTTCATGGCTTGCGCCACAGCTACGAGAATCGAATTCTCGACATCGACGAGAAAATAGCGGCTGAATGGGGCCGAATCTCAGCCTTACGCACGCGCGGCGACGCGGATGGTCTGATTGCCGCTACGGCCCTCGTCCATGATCTCATATTGGTGACACGCAACGTTGCCGATTTCAATGACACGGGGGTTACGATTTTCAATCCTTGGGAAAGCTCATCCTGAGGCTCGCCGGATCGTCGGCCGCAAAGGCGGGCGCGTCATACCACCGCATTGTCGCGTGGGATCGCAACGCCGGCTGCGTGCGCAGGAAACAAATGGCTCCTTTCAACGCAAAGGAGGTCCTCCGTGGCTGCCACACGCCACGACCAGCAAACCATGCACGACCGCCATATCTCCCGCGGACTGCACCGATGGGTCTATTTCGCCATGATAGGGCTTGCAGCCTGTTACGCGCTTTCGGCCTGGATCGGCTTGGCAGGCAGCGGCCTTGACGACTAACTGCTGTTCGTCGTGGCGGGATTCATCGTGATGTCGGTTGCTTTGCCGGCCATCCCGGCCGTGTCTGGCGTCATCACCGAATTAGCTCTCCCGGCAGGACCAAGACACTCGCCGACTGGTTGGCAGGCGAATTTGATACCGGCGAGCGCCCGGTGAAGGCCCGCACTGCGACGATCGAAATCCTGCTGCCGCTTGCCGCAGTCGCCCTCGGCATGACGGCATTCGCGATCCTTGCGCTGGTGGAAGGCTGAGCCGCCCGGCAATCGTCACGATCTCGTTACCGGCCCGCCTGCAGGACGGTATTGTTGCACCAGCGCTTGAAACGAAACGGACCGTTCCTATTTGGCTGATGTCATTCAATCCTTCTCTCGGAGAAAGCTCACCATGCGCTATAACCAGCTCGGCAACACCGGCCTGTTCGTATCCGAACTCTGCCTAGGCACCATGACCTTCGGCGCCGCCGGCGAGAATGCTCAATGGGGCCTGATCGCCAGCCTCGATCAGAAGGGCGTCAACGAGATCGTCGGCCGCTCGATCGCCGCCGGGGTCAATTTCTTCGACACGGCCGATGTCTATTCCTTCGGCCAGTCGGAGCAACTGCTCGGCCAATCGCTCAAGGACCTCGGCATCAAACGTTCGGATGTCATCGTCGCCACCAAGGTGCATGGCGCCATGGGCAGCGGGCCTAACGAGCGCGGCTCCTCGCGCGGCCACATCATGGACTCCGTCGACAGCAGCCTGGAGCGGCTGCAGACCGACCATATCGACCTTTACCAGCTGCACGGCACCGACACCGTGACGCCGATCGACGAGACGCTGCGCGCGCTCGACGATCTCGTCGCCAGCGGCAAGGTGCGCTATGTCGGCGTCTCCAACTGGCAGGCCTGGCGCATCGCCAAGGCGCTGGGCATTGCCGATCGCAAAGGCTTGGCCCGATTCGAGACCATCCAGTCCTATTACTCGATCGCCGGCCGCGATCTCGAGCGTGAGATCGTGCCGCTTGTCAATGAAGAGAAGCTTGGCCTGATGGTCTGGTCGCCGATGGCGGGCGGGCTGCTCTCGGGCAAATACGGCCCGGGCGCGCCCGGCAATGGCGAAGGCCGCCGCGCCTCCTTCAACTTCCCGCCGGTCAACGAGGACCGCGCCTGGGCGGCGGTTGCCGTCATGCGCGAGGTCGCCAGCAAGCACGATGTCAGCGTCGCCACGGTGGCGCTGGGCTATGTGCTGGCCAAGCCGTTCGTGATGAGCGTCATCATCGGCGCCAGCCGCATGGACCAACTCGAGCAGAACCTGGCCGCGACCGGTTTGAAGCTCGACGCCGACGATCTCGCCAGGCTCGATGAGGTGAGCGCGTTGCCCGCCGAATATCCCGGCTGGATGCTGGAGCGGCAGGGCGCCGGCCGTCGTCCGGCGCCTTTCGTGCCGAAGGCGTGATCCGTCTTTGAATTAATGCATGTCGCCCAGAAGTGTGCAGCGGTTCTGGGACAACGACTTGCATCAAAACAAAGACTTAAAGCGCGTCGCCTGAATCGGGTTCAGCGCGACGCGCTTTAGGCCGACTTTTCCGGAGCCGCGTGTCCCTTGGACGCGCGGCTTTCCCTTTTCAAAGACGAACAGTCTCCGCGAGAAAGTCGAGGAACGCCCTGACGCGCGCCGGCAGATGCTTGCCCTGGCCGACATAGACGGCATGCGTCTGCTCCTCGTCGCCGGGATTGAACGCTTCCAGCAACTGCACAAGCCGCCCGGCGGCAATATCGGGCTCGACGTGCCAGCGTGCCAGCCTCGCGATGCCCGCTCCCGCCAATGTCGTAAGCCGCATCGCTTCGCCGTCGCTGACCATCGCGTTGCCGGCGATCGGGATCATGATCGGCGCACCTTTCGCATCCACGAATGGCAGGCCGTCGATATGCCGCACGAAGCCGAAAGCGAGCAGATTGTGGCTGGTCAATTCGGCCGGCGTCCGCGGCGCGCCGCGCGCTTCGAGATAAGCGGGTGCCGCGACCACCACCATCCGGCTCTGACCGAGCTTGCGCGCCACCAGCCGTGACTCGCGCAGCGGGCCGGCGCGGATGGCGACGTCGGCGCGCTCCTCCATCAGGTCGATGACGCTGTCGGTCAGCACCGTCTCGACGGAGATTTCCGGGTAGCGTTCGAGGAAGCGCGGCAACAGCGGCATCAGCCGGTGCTGGCCGAACGGCACATAGGAGTTGACCCTCAGCCTGCCGCGCGGTGCCGCGCCCGCCGCGGCTTCGCGCTCGGCCGCATCGAGATCGGCGAGGATCCGCATGCCGCTGTCGTGGAAGGCAGCCCCCTCCGGCGTCAACTGCAGCTTGCGCGTCGAGCGGCTGATGAGCCGGGCGCCAAGCCGCGTCTCCAGCCGCGCGATCAGCTTGCTCACTGCCGAGGGCGTCATGCGCAGCGCCCGCGCCGCGGCCGAGAAGCTGCCCGCCTCGACGACGCGGACGAACACTTCGATCTCGCCGGAACGGTTGATTTCGGGCCGTGCCATTCGTGAATCTATTTCACAGAAAATATGCCCGATGCAAGGCTGGTTCATAGCTTGGCGGATCACGATCTTCCCGGTCGGGGCGCGGGATTGGGCGTCCCTTTCCCGATCAACCGGACCGCAGCCATGCCTCTCGCTCTTTACGCCCTCACCGCCGGCGCCTTCGGCATCGGCGTCACCGAATTCGTCATCATGGGCCTGCTGCTCGATGTCAGCGCCGATCTCGGCGTCTCGATCTCGGCGGCGGGCCTGCTCATTTCCGGCTATGCGCTGGGCGTCGTCGTCGGCGCGCCGCTGCTTGGAGCGCTCACTGGCCGCCTGGCAAAGAAGACTTTGCTGCTAGCCCTGATGGTGGTCTTCACCATCGGCAACCTCGCCTGTGCGCTGGCGCCCGACTACTGGACGCTGATGGCCGCGCGCGTGCTCACCGCTTTCGCCCACGCCTCCTTCTTCGGTGTCGGCTCGGTCGTCGCCACCGGCCTGGTCGCGCCCAACAGGAAGGCCTCGGCCATCGCGCTGATGTTCACAGGCCTCACCGTCGCCAACATCCTCGGCGTGCCGTTCGGCACCTGGCTTGGCCAGGCCTATGGCTGGCGCTCCACCTTCCTCGCCGTCACGCTGGTCGGCGTCATCGCCTTTGCCGTGATCGCGCTGCTGGTGCCGCGCGACGAACCGGCAGCAGTGGACGAGGAGGAGACCTCCGAAGGCACGCTCGCCGTGCTCGGTCGCCGGCCGGTGCTGCTCGGCCTCTTGACCACGGTGCTGAGTTGGGTCGGCGTCTTTGCCGCCTTCACCTATCTGGCGCCGATCCTCACCCGCGTCACAGGCTTTTCCGAGGCCGCCGTATCGCCGATCCTGCTCGTCTTCGGCGGCGGACTGGTCGCCGGCAACCTGCTTGGCGGACGCCTCGCCGACCGCCATTTGGTGCCGACGGTCATCGGCACGCTGGTCGCGCTGTCGGCGGCGCTGTTCCTCATGACCGCCGCGATCCATCAGCCTATCGCGGCGATCGTCGCCGTCGGCCTGCTCGGCGCGGCCGCCTTCGCCACCGTCGCGCCGCTGCAGATGTGGGTGCTGGAGAAGGCCAAGGGTGCCGGCCAGGGCCTGGCCTCCTCCTTCAACATCGCCGCCTTCAATCTCGGCAACGCCATCGGCGCCTGGCTCGGCGGCTTCGTCATCGACCACGGCCCCGGCCTCGGCGCCGTCCCCCTCGTTGCCGGCCTAGTGCCGCTCGCGGCGCTCGGCGTGGTGCTCATGGCGCTGCGTCTCGAACGCGGCCGAGCGATCGGCAAGCCGGTCACGGCGCAGGGCTGAGCGCGGATCCTTCGACATCCAATCAGGAGAAAAAAGATGGACTATCGACCTCTCGGCGCTTCCGGCCTGAAGGTGCCGGCACTTTCCTTCGGCGCCGGAACCTTCGGCGGCTCCGGCCCGCTCTTCAGCCACTGGGGCAACAGCGACGCAAAGGAGGCACGCCGCCTCGTCGACATCTGCCTGGAGGCCGGCGTCAATCTCTTCGACACCGCCGACGTCTATTCCAACGGCGCGTCGGAGTCGGTGCTGGGCGAGGCCATCAAAGGCCGCCGCGACGCGGTGCTGATCTCGACCAAGACCGCGCTGCCGATGGGCGACGGCCCGGCCGACTGGGGCTCGTCCCGTTCGCGGCTGATCCGCTCCGTCGACGCGGCGCTGAAGCGCCTCGGCACCGACTATATCGACCTGCTGCAGCTTCATGCCTTCGACGCCTCGACGCCGGTCGAGGAAGTGCTGTCGACATTTGATCACCTCGTGCGCTCAGGCAAGCTGCGCTATGTCGGCGTGTCCAATTTCTCCGGCTGGCAGGTGATGAAGTCGCTCGCGCTCGCCGAAAAGCGCGGCTACCCGCGCTACGTCGCCCACCAGGTCTACTATTCGCTGGTCGGCCGCGACTATGAGTGGGACCTGATGCCGCTTGGCCTCGACCAGGGCGTCGGCGCGCTGGTGTGGAGCCCGCTCGGCTGGGGCCGGCTGACCGGCAAGATCCGCCGTGGACAACCCTTGCCGCAGAAGAGCCGGCTGCACGACACCGCGAGCTTTGGCCCGCCTGTCGAGGACGAGCATCTCTTCAAAGTGATCGATGCGCTCGAAGCGGTCGCCGCCGAGACCGGCAAGACCGTGCCGCAGGTCGCCATCAACTGGCTCTTGCAGCGGCCGACCGTGTCGTCGGTCATCATCGGCGCGCGCAACGAGGAGCAGTTGCGGCAGAACCTCGGCGCCGTCGGTTGGGCGCTGACACCGGAGCAGATCAAGGCGCTCGACGGGGCCAGCGCGGTGACGGCGCCTTATCCGTATTTCCCCTATCGGCGCCAGGAGGGTTTCGCCCGGCTGAACCCGCCGGCGGTGTGACTATGTCGCGACCGTCCCTATCAGGGCGATCGTGAACATTTGCGATTAGCCGTCGCCTCGCAACTTCGTCATCCACGGGCGAAGCAGCCGCGAAGCGGCGTCGCGAAGACCCGAGGATCCATGCCGTTACCTTGATCGCAGGCGCGGCGGCGCAGAATTCTGGACCGTCGCAACACTTCAGGGTCGCGGCATGGATCCTCGGGTCTGCGCCGCGTCGCTTCGCTCCTTGCTCCGCCCGTGGATGACGAAGCGATGGGCGTTTCCGCCAATCACTCGCGGTCGATAGGATTCCTGCGCAACTACACCCTAGTGAAGTACGAACTCGCCATCCACCTTCCGCCACTCGTTCGGCGCGATCAGTTTCTGGTGCGTATAGGTCACCGAATGCAGCGGCCCGTCGAGCTTCGTCTTCCAGAATTCGATAAAACGGATCAGCACCGGGAACGTCGGCGCGATGTCGTAGTCCTGCCAGACGAAGCTTTGCAGCAAATGCGGGTGGTCGGGAAAGTGATAGAGGATCTTGGCCGTGGTCAGCCCGTAGCCTCTGAGCATCAGGTCCATTTCGGAATGATCGCGCATTGCAGCCCCCAGATTTGATTCTCCTTTCCTCCCAACACGAAATTGTGCGCGCTATTGCTTACCCGTCTATTGATATTCTAGTGATCGCCTTCGGTTTTGTCACGAAAAAACATATGCTTAGCAGCGACCGCAGCCGACTGCTGACAGCATTCCGCGGCTGCCCCTGCGTCATCCCGCCGCGCGAATCCAACGTCTAATATTGCCGTCACGGCGGAACTGTTAATAATGCCCGCGAATTCGTGGCCGCTTCGCCGCGATGCCGCCGGCCGTCAAGCCGGCGGAACGCTTCGGGAGGAAAAGCAAGAAATGTCCGATGTGCATGTCCACCGCGTCCAGCCGGCGTGGAAGAAGAACGCGTTGATCGACAACGATACCTACCTCAAATGGTATGCCGACAGCGTGAAAAATCCAGACAAGTTCTGGGGCAAGCACGGCAAGCGCATCGACTGGTTCAAGCCTTTCACCAAGGTCAAGAACACCTCCTTCAACGGCAAGGTATCGATCAAGTGGTTCGAGGACGGCCAGACCAATGTTTCATGGAATTGCATCGACCGGCATTTGAAGAAGCGCGGCGACCAGACCGCCATCATCTGGGAAGGCGACAACCCTTATGACGACAAGAAGGTCACCTATAACGAGCTTTACGCGCATGTCTGTCGCTTCGCCAACGTGCTGAAGAAGCACGGCGTCAAGAAGGGCGACCGCGTCACCATCTACATGCCGATGATCCCGGAAACGGCCTATGCGATGCTCGCCTGCACCCGTATCGGCGCCATCCATTCGGTGGTCTTCGGTGGCTTCTCGCCCGATGCGCTGGCCGGGCGCATCGACGACTGCAAGTCGACCATCGTAATCACCGCCGACGAGGGCCTGCGCGGCGGCAAGCCGATCCCGCTCAAGGACAATACCGACAAGGCTATCGACATCGCCGCCAAGGCCGGCACGAAGGTCGAGAAGGTCGTGGTCGTGCGCCGCACCGGCGGCAAGACCGGCTGGGTGCCGGGCCGCGACGTTTGGTACCACGAGGAGGCAGCGACCGTTAAGGCCGAGTGCAAGCCGGAGAAGATGAAGGCGGAAGATCCGCTTTTCATCCTCTACACCTCCGGCTCGACCGGCAAGCCGAAAGGCGTGCTGCACACCACCGCCGGCTATCTCGTCTATGTCTCGATGACGCACCAATATGTCTTCGATTACCATGACGGCGACATCTACTGGTGCACGGCCGATGTCGGCTGGGTCACCGGGCACAGCTACATCGTTTACGGACCTTTGGCCAACGGCGCCACGACGCTGATGTTCGAAGGCGTGCCGAACTATCCCTCGCAATCGCGCTTTTGGGACGTGATCGACAAGCACCAGGTCAACATCTTCTACACCGCGCCGACGGCGCTGCGCGCGCTTATGGGCGCCGGCGACAGCCATGTGAAGAAGACCTCGCGCAGGTCGCTGCGCGTGCTGGGTACCGTCGGCGAACCGATCAATCCGGAAGCCTGGGAGTGGTATTACAACGTCGTCGGCAACGCCAAGGTGCCGATCGTCGACACATGGTGGCAGACCGAGACCGGCGGCATCATGATCACGCCGCTGCCGGGCGCCACCGACCTCAAGGCCGGCTCCGCCACGCGGCCCTTCTTTGGCGTCCAGCCGCAGCTGGTCGACGGCGAAGGCAAGGTGCTGGAGGGTGCCACCGACGGCAATCTCTGCATCACCGATTCCTGGCCCGGCCAGATGCGCACCGTCTATGGCGACCACGACCGTTTCGTGCAGACCTATTTCTCGACCTACAAGGGCAAATACTTCACCGGCGACGGCTGCCGGCGCGACGCCGACGGCTATTACTGGATCACCGGCCGCGTCGACGACGTCATCAACGTCTCGGGCCACCGCATGGGTACGGCCGAAGTCGAATCGGCGTTGGTCAGCCACGACAAGGTTTCCGAAGCCGCCGTCGTCGGCTATCCGCACGACATCAAGGGGCAGGGAATCTACTGCTATGTCACGCTGATGGCCGGCGCCACGTCGAGCGAGGACCTGCGCAAGGAGCTGGTCTCGCATGTCCGCAAGGAGATCGGCGCCATCGCCACGCCCGACAAGATCCAGTTCGCGCCGGGCCTGCCGAAGACCCGCTCGGGCAAGATCATGCGGCGCATCCTGCGCAAGATCGCCGAGGACGATTTCGGCGCGCTTGGCGACACCTCGACGCTCGCCGATCCGGCCGTCGTCGACGACCTCGTCGCCAACCGGCAGAACAAGAAAGGCTGATGACGGGCGAGGCAATCCTCGGCACCGTCAGCCAGCTCTGGCGCTATCCGGCGAGCTCGCTCGCCGGCGAGCGGCTTGACGCCATCTCCGTCGGACTGAAAACCGTGGCCGGCGACCGGCTGTTCGGGCTGGTCGATGCGGCCGACGGCGAGATCGCCAGGCCCGACCGGGAAGCCAGATGGCACAAGGTGCCGATGATCCGCACCCGGCTGAGCGAGGCCCCGATGAGCAAGGAATGGCGGCTCGAAGTGGCCGTTCCCGGCGGCGGCTGGCTGCCGGCGCCCGATCCTGAAAGCGACCGCGCCGTATCCGCCTTTCTCGGCTTCGAGGCCTCCATCCGTCCCTTCGGCGCTGAGAACCCGGCTCCCTCCTATGCCGGCCCGCGGACCGAAGCCCGCTATGCCAAGGCGCCGATCCATCTGCTCACCACCGCCTCGCTGGCCAGGCTGAAGGCGTTGCATCCCGAGGGCACGCCCGACCCGCGCCGCTTCCGCCCCAACATCGTCGTCGACATGGTTCCGGTCGAAGGCGCCTTTCCCGAGACGGAATGGATCGGCAGGAAACTCGCGGTCGGCGATCTGCTGCTCACCGTCTCCGAACCCTGCCGGCGCTGCGGCTTCACCATCATCGCCCAGGACGGTTTCGACAGCGATCCCGGCATCCTGCGCAATCTCGTGCGCCACAATGCCCATAATCTCGGCGTCTATTGCACGGTGGACAGGCCCGCGCGCGTCGGGATCGGGGCGCCCATGCGCTTGATGGACTGAAGCAGGTCGTATCTCGCGCTACCGGTACAAATCCGCTCTTGTCGACGGCAGGCCGCTAGGGCCGCGGGCGCGCCTGGTGGCGACGGTCTGGAAAATCTGCGCCGAGGCGCGCTCGAAGGTGATCGAGCAACCCGTCAGATAGAGCAGCCACAGCCGCGCCTTGGGCTCGCCGACCTCGGCGATGGCCTCGTCGAAGCGCGCGTGCAGGCGCTCCGCCCACAGGCGGCAGGTGCGCGCATAATGCTCGCGCAGGTTCTCGACATCGTAAACCAGGAAGCCGTGCGCCTCGAGATTGCCGAGCGTCATGCCGATCGTGTCGAGCTCGCCGCCGGGGAAGATGTATTTGATCAGCGCCTTGTATTCCGGCCCCTTGCGCAGGGTCTTCTTCGGGTCGCCCTTGCTGCGCCGGGTGATGGCGTGGTGCAGGTAGATACCGCCTGGTTTAAGGAGGCGGTGAACCGCCGAGAAATAGGTCGCATGATTGGCGAGCCCGAGATGCTCGAACATGCCGATGGACGAAATCTTGTCGAAGGCGCCGGAGAGCTCGGTGTAGGATTTTATGTCGATGGCGATCCGGTCCTCGAGACCCTCGGCGCGGATACGCTCGCGCGCCAGCTTCGTCTGCTCTTCGGACAGCGAAACACCATGGCCGATAACACCATAATTCTTCGCGGCATGGATGAGCATCGCACCCCAGCCGCAGCCGATATCGAGCAGCCTTTCGCCGGGCTTCAGCCTGAGCTTGCGGCAGATATGATCGAGCTTGTCGATTTGCGCCTGGTCGATGCCGTTGGCGAAATCCGTGAAATAGCCGCAGCTGTAGACCATGCGCTCATCGAGGAAGAGGCGGTAGAAGGCATTCGAGATGTCGTAATGATGCTCGATAGCCTGCTTGTTCGACCCGCTGACGAAGGGATTGCGGCCGGAGAGATCGCTGCGCGCCGTCATCTGTTTTCGCGAAAACAGTACCGCCGGCAGGTCGCGCAGGATCGCCAGCTTGGGGAGGGATTTGAGCTTTGTCTTGAGCTTGCCCTGCGAAGGCAGGGCGTAGAAATCGAACAGCGTCCCTTCTTCGATGTCGACGGTCTTGGAGATCCACATCTCGACCAGCGTCGAGAAGGTTGGCCGCCGCACAAGCTGCCAGACAATGTCCTGATCGTTGATGGCGAGCACCGGGCCGCCGGCAGGCCCGATCCGCTCGCCGGTCCATAGCCTGACCGCGAAACCTGGCTTCAGCGTTTCGACGACCCTGCGTACGATCCGCGCGGCTCTGTCGGCGGCGTCCATTCCCGGCTCCTCCCGATACGTCGAACGCCCCATTCCCCAGGCGCCACTGTCGTCCACCGGCCCGGGGACCGCAATCCCGATATGTTGCGCAAAAGCACCGCGGGCAGAGGATTTGCCACCTGAGGCATGGCCATTCCGCAGCGGCACCTTGTCATTTGCCGCGACGCACCCCATCATGAGGGTGTCTTCAACCAATCGAAAGGAGGTGATCCGATGTCGAGTGATTTCGTTTTCCAGAACGTGAGCTCAGCGGATTGCACTTTCGGGAAGCAGTCTTCCCGTTAAGGCGCGAGATGCGCGGCAGGTGACCCGAAGGGGTCGCCGCCATGAGCCGCGTCACGGACGGAAACACGGAAGGCCGCCGGCTTCGTCAAGAAGCGGCGGCCTTTTCCGTTTGTGCTGGAGTTTCAGGTCACCGACTGACGGTCAGCTTTTCGATGTTGCGGCTGATTTCGCCGAACGCATCCGACAGTTCGGCGCCGTCGGCGGCCTCGTAATAGTGCTTCAGGGCGGACGTGTCGGCGGTCGAGCAGTCTTTCAGAACGGACTTGGCCTGATCCCGTTCGGTCGTGGTCATCGCCGGATCATTGAGATCGAAGCCGATGGTGAATATCTCGATGCCATCGCGTTTCATATTATCGCAGATGGTTTCGGCATTAGCGCGCGACTTTTGGCCTTGGTCCTGCGACCTGGATGCGCCGCGCGCGCCGGCGAAGGCAGTGTTGAACTGGCCATCCGTCATTAGGATGGCGATCTTGGCTACCCTGTTCCGATCGAAGTTGGCGGGACCAGCGCCCAGGCGGGCACCCGTGATTGCCGAACGCCAGGAAGGCGAGAGCATATAGTAACCCCATTGCGCGGCAATGCCGCCTGCGGTGACGCCCCCGGCCTGAAAACGATCGATTGCCGTAAGCAACTTGTCCTCATCGGCGGTCAGCGGAACCAGGGCAGCAGTGGGACATACCCTCATGCGGTAATCGCGGTTGACTTTGGCCAAATAGATCTTTCCCTGGTTATCCCGGCGCTGCGTGTAAGGCCCGTCCGATGAATAGTCGGCGTAGCCGTCCTTGTCCTTACGCTCGGTTGCACAATTGTCGGACACCGTCGCGGAAACCGATACCGCGGCATCAATCGGCGGCGGCACTTTCGGCCCCATCTCGGCCTCGACGAAGACGGTATCGGCTAGGACGCCCGTATTGACGGCCTCGGCGTAGGGGATGATCGACACTCGAATCCGAGGATCGCTGGGATCCCGGTTCTGATCCAGGAGATCCTTGACCGTCTGTGACGCGGCTGCCTTCAAGTCGCCGATCTTGTTGGTCTTGGCGCGCCGGTTGGCGGCCATCGAACCGGTGACGTCGAGCATCATCGCGACCTCGACCGTCTTGTCGGAATAGAGCGCGGTGGTCGAAGCGGTCACGCGCCGCATGTTGTCCGTGCTGAACAGCGGGAAAAAGAGGCCGACATCGGCATGCGCGTCCGCCTGCACCGTGCTGGCCGTCCTGTCGACGGTAAGTTTGTCCAGCACGATCTGGTTGGCCTGCAGGATGCCGGCTGTGCTGTTGGCGTCGAGAAACGCCTGCACCATTTTGTTGGCATCGCTTTCCGTGATGACGCCGAGGGTGAGATCGCGGGCCGTCGAGGTCACGGCGGCGTCGACGACGCCCTGCAAGCTCGATCTCGCATTGTAGAGCTGCGAGATATTGACTGCGAATCCCACTCCCAGCGCAAGGACCGACGCGGCAACTCCGAACAGAACCGCGAAATTGCCCTCGCGATTGCGGGCAAAGCCGTCCACCCCACGAACGACACCTTTGAACCGCCGCATCCCTTCCGCCTCCTGTCCGCGGCTTCGTGCCGCTCGACCAGGGCGGTGCAGGATTTCGGCCAGACCTGGCCGGCAGCCGTCGAACGACGCTTAACGGTCGGTTAATCCATTGTTTTTGCTAGATTTTGTGAAATTTAACGGTGAATGGGAAGTAAACAAAAATGCGCTGGCGAGGCGACCTTCATGAAGCGCTTACCATGATCTTTATGGCCGTCGCCGGCGTTCCCTCTTCGGCACAATCCGGCTGTGCCGAAGCGGGTCAGCGGCTGCCACGAGCCGCGATGAAGCAGGCACTGAAGCGTAGGAAGCCGCCATGCGCAGGCGCCATCACCTGAATATCGATAGACCCTACGCCAGCATCTGCGCGCTGGCCGTCCGGTTGACGCCGTGATGCGGAGGATTGAAGCGGTTGCCTTCCTGCTCGTAGGTCCAGACCTTGAACAGGGTGAGCCGGTGCGGACCGAAACTGTGCAGCAGCGGCACGTCGGTGGCGTCGCGGCCGCGCGCGATGACGACCCGGCCGATGCGTGGCCGGTTGTGACGCGGATCGAACGTGTACCACTTGCCATCGAGGAAAACTTCCATCCAGGCCGAAAAGTCCATCGGCGCCGGATCGGCCGGCACGCCGATATCGCCGAGATAGCCGTTCACGTAGCGCGCCGGAATGTTCATGCATCGGCAAAGCGCGATCGCCAGATGCGCGAAATCGCGGCAGACGCCCACGCGTTCGTCATGCGCCTGGGCGGCCGTGCGGGTGGCGCGCGCATAGCCGTAGCCGAAGGAGAGCCGGCTGTTGACGTAGTCGACGATCGCCTGAACGCGCGTCCAGCCGGGCGGCAAATGCCCGAAAAGCTGCCAGGCGATATTGCTGAGGTGATCGGTCTCGCAGTAACGGCTGCCGAGCAGATAGACCAGCACATCGTCGGGCAGTTCCGCGACCGGCGTCTCCCGAGCCAGCACATTGACCGTGTCGGTCTCGCCGCTGTCCTCGATTGCCGCGTCGTAAAGGATGCGGAAGCTTCCGGCGGGCGCTGTGAAACGACGGCAGATATTGCCTTGGCTGTCGCGATAGGTCCGGGTCGGCAACGAAGGCGAGGTCAGAACCCGCGTCTGCCGTTTGATGTCGGCATGCCGGTCGGGGTGGATATCGAGCAGCGAGATGATCGGCGTCGCCGCCGCGCATTCGATTGCGATTTCGTAGCCGAGCCGGATCAGCATCGCATGCCCCCTTTGGTAATTTTGGAAAGACAGCCACTTCAACGCAACGAACCGGAGGTTGTTCCCGTGCGGAATCGAAATGCCCGCATCTGTCTTCTCAGGCGGTGCCGGCCAGTCTAAACTGAGTTTTACGTTCCCCCTCCCCGAAAACGATTCTCCAGGACATCCTATGTTTGCAGGCTCAAAGTTCGCCGCCTTCCTTTTTGACATGGACGGCACGGTGCTCAACTCGATCGCCGCGGCGGAACGGGTGTGGACAAAGTGGGCACAGCTTCACGGCCTCGATGTGGCGAGCTTCCTGCCGACGATCCACGGCAAGCGCGCGATCGAGACGATCGCCGGATTGATGCTTCCGGGCGTCGACGCGGTTGCGGAAGCCGACGCGCTGCTCAAGGCCGAAGCCGACGATCTCGAAGGCATCGTCCCGATTCCCGGCGCCGTCGCGTTCCTGAAATCGCTGCCGCCGGAGCGCTGGGCCATCGTCACTTCGGCGCCGCGCGAGCTGGCGCTGCTGCGCATCAAGGCGGCCGGCATTCCGGTTCCCGCCATGATGGTGACGGCGGAAGATGTGACCCATGGCAAGCCCGCGCCGGACTGCTTCCTTCTGGCGGCAAAGCGTCTCGGCGTCGAGGTGCGCGACTGCCTGGTGTTCGAGGATGCGCCGGCGGGCATCGCGGCGGGCGAGGCTTCCGGCGCATCGGTGATGGTGATCAGCGCCACGCATGTCCATCCGATGCACACCCCGCACGACAGCATTGCCAGTTACGATGAAATCGGCATCGCGGTGGACGACAGTGGTTTCATCGTTTTGTCGCCAACCCAGGCGGCGGCCTAGTCCCTCGTGCAGAGACTTTGACGGATTGGAGACTTGTCGGCAGGCGAGATTTTCACCGTTCATTTCGCCGAATCAACCAAACCTTCGCGATTGGCCGAAGCCTACGAACTTCGTCATCCACGGGCGGAGCGAAGCGCAGACCCGAGGATCCATTCCGTGACCTTGGCCGAGGAATGCAGCGGAGCAGAATACTGCACCGTATCAACGCCTCGAAGTCACGGCATGGATCCTCGGGTCTGCGCGCGTCGCTTCGCTCCTTCCTCCGCCCGTGGATGACGAAGTTCATAGGCGTTCAGCCAATCGCCAAGCAAGCAATCTGCGTGACCACCGATCACTGCGTGACCACCGACCAAGATTTCCGCTCGAAAACCGGTACTCGTCAGAAGTCGCTGGTGAGCCCCTTGACCTCCCAGTCGCCATAGCGCCCGGGTTCCTTGCCGCCGCGGCCGCCGATTTCCTTCGGCAGCTGCGCTTTCGCCGCTCGATACTTTTGACGACGAGCATCAGCCTCTGCTAACGCCCGCTGCGCTTCCGGTGTCAGCGTTTTTTCCGGCTTGTTGCCGTCAACGGAAGCTTCGGTTTTGCCTGTCTCGTCAGTCATGTGATACTCCCGCCGATTGAAACGGAGACCGGCGTCTCCCATCATATAGCCATGACGACAGAAGGATCGACCCCTATTGATGAGCATCGGAATATCCCGAAAACCGGATTCCATTTTTCGGTCCGATGCTCTGGCCCCCTCCGCCACCAAGCCAGACGGATGAAACGATGAACACGCTTCGTACCGCCATGCTTCTTGCCGCGATGACGGCGCTGTTCATGGGCGTCGGCTATATGATCGGCGGCTCGAGTGGCATGATCATCGCGCTCTTGATCGCCGCCGGCACCAATCTGTTCAGCTATTGGAATGCCGACAAGATGGTGCTGTCGATGAACCGTGCCGTCGAGGTCAACGAGAAGAACGCGCCCGAATATTACGCGATCGTCCAGGCGCTGGCGAAGCAGGCCGGCCTGCCGATGCCGAAGACCTACCTGATCGACAACCCTCAGCCCAACGCCTTCGCCACCGGCCGTAACCCCGAGAACGCCGCCGTGGCCGCGTCCACGGGCCTGCTTGAGCGGCTCTCCCATGAAGAGGTCGCGGCGGTGATGGCGCATGAGCTTGCCCATGTGCAGCATCGCGACACGCTGACCATGACGATCGTGGCGACGCTTGCCGGCGCCATCTCCATGCTCGGCAATTTCGCTTTCTTCTTCGGCGGCAATCGCGACAACAACAACCCGTTCGGCTTTGTCGGCGTGCTGGTCGCCATGCTGGTGGCGCCCTTCGCCGCGATGATCGTGCAGATGGCGGTGAGCCGCACCCGCGAATACGAGGCCGACCGGCGCGGCGCCGAGATCTGCGGCAATCCGCTGTGGCTGGCCTCGGCGCTCGACAAGATCGCGCGCGGCGCTGAGCGCATTCCCAACGCCGATGCCGAGCGCAATCCGGCGATGGCGCATCTCTTCATCATCAATCCGCTCTCCGGCGAGCGCATGGACAATCTGTTCTCGACCCACCCGAGCACGGATAACCGCATCGCGGCGCTGCAGGACATGGCGCGCGAAATGGGTGGCGCATCGCAAGCCACCCGGCGTCAGGCTTCGCCTCCACCCATCCAGCCCGAGGAGCCGCCGGCCGGTCCATGGGGCAAGCCAGCGGAGCCCGCGCCGCCTGCCGAACCAGCGCCACCGAAGCCAAATCCCTGGGGCCGCAATCCGACCGGGCCGCGCAATGTCCGGTCGAAAGGTCCCTGGTCGTGACGCCGCCGAGGCGCGGACATTCAGGCAGTCCGCAACACAATGCCGATGACGAGAGCATCGCCGGCCTTCCCGCGCGCAAGGCCGCGGCGCGGCTGCTTGCCGCCGTCATCGATGCCCGCACACCACTGGACGGGTTGACCGACAACGAGCACGGTCATCCGCAGTACAAGGCGCTGGACGGCCGCGACCGCGCGCTGGTGCGCGCCATCCTGGTCACCGCGCTGCGCCATCGCATGACCATCGCCGGGCTGCTGGGCAGGCGCTTGGAAAAGCCGCTGCCGCCCAATGCCACCGCGCTCTCGCATATCCTGCATGTCGCCGCCGCGCAGATCCTGTTTCTCGACGTTCCCGACAGCGCCGCGGTCGACCTTGCCGTCACCCACGCCAAGTCCGATCCGCGCACCACGCGCTTCTCCGGCCTCGTCAACGGCGTGCTGCGTTCGCTTGCCCGCGCCAAGCAGGCCGAGCTTGCCCCGGCACTTGCCGCCACCCGCGAGGCGCCGCAATGGTTTTCCGAGCGCCTGACCGCCGCCTACGGAGCCGACAAGGCGCGCGCCATCCTTGCCGCGCACCGTCACGAGGCGCCGGTCGACTTCACCGTCAAGGCCGATCCCGCGCTCTGGGCCGAGCGTCTAAGCGGCATCGTGCTGCCGACCGGCACGGTGCGTGTCGAGAAGCTTTCCGCCAACGTTGTCGACCTCCCCGGTTTCGCCGACGGCGCCTGGTGGGTGCAGGATGCCGCCGCCAGCCTGCCGGCGCGCCTGTTCGGCGACATCAGGGGCCAGCGCGTCGCCGATCTCTGCGCCGCGCCCGGCGGCAAGACGGCCCAGCTTATCCTGGCCGGCGCCGGCGTGACCGCGGTCGACACCTCGAAAAACCGGCTGGCGCGGCTGGCGCAGAATCTCGACCGCCTCGGTTTGATAGCCGATCTCGTCCAGACCGACCTCCTGGACTACCGGCCGGCGCAATTGTTCGACGCCGTTCTGCTGGACGCGCCCTGCTCCTCGACCGGCACCGTGCGCCGTCATCCTGACGTGCCGTGGACCAAGACCATGGCCGATGTCGAAAAGCTCGCCGACCTCCAGCGCCGGCTGCTTGCTCACGCCGTTACGCTCGTCAGGCCTGGCGGCCGCATCGTCTTTTCCAACTGCTCGCTCGACCCCATAGAGGGCGAGGAGCTTTATCGTGCTTTCATTGCCGAGACTCCCGGCGTGATCGCCGATCCGATCCACCCGGGCGAGTTCGCAGGCATCGATTCGTACGTCACGCCCGAGGGCACGCTACGCACGACGCCAGCCGATCTGGCCTTGGGATCGCCAGCGATTTCAGGACTGGACGGCTTCTTCGCGGCCCGGATGAGACGGGTAGCGTAGGATTCTTGGCACTGAAGCGTTGCCGGTTGCGAATCGCACGCTTCGGCGATTAGCCGAGGCTTTCGAACCTCGTCATTCTATGGCGAAGCAAGGAGCGAAGCGACGCGGCGCAGACCATAGAATCCATTCCGTGACTTCGAAGCGTTGCGACGGTGCAGAATTCTGCTCCGCTGCGCCCTTCGGCGGCGGTCACGGAATGGATCCTCGGGTCTGCGCGCCGCTTCGCGGCGCTCCGCCCGTGGATGACGACGTCGCGGAGGCTTCGGCCAATCGCAAACCTTGGCATCGAAACGAGAAGTGAGATCCTGGCAGCGCCGACCCGGTTTCAAACCGGCCTGCCGCGGAATTCATGGGATTTGCGGCGATTGTGCCAAGATTGCCGGCTTACTGAACGCCGCAACGGCGGAGCAGACACCCGCGCACTGCAACGCGGCCCCTATCGCTTCTGCGGGAGACGGCAACCGCCCTTCGAACATGAAGCCGTAGGCAAGGCCGAACACCGTTTCGGCAACGATGAGTTGCGCCGATAGTGCGAGCGGCAGGCGGCGGGAAGCGACGGCCCAGCACCAGGTTGCGAACCAGGAGCCGGCCAGTCCCATCAGCAGCGCCCATCCGATGAAGCGGAAGAACTCGAAAGCCGAGGCCGTATTCGCCAGCCCGAAGGAGGCCAGCGGCAACAGGAGCAGGCTTCCGATGGCCGCACCGATGCCTTGTAGCCCTGTCCACCGCAGCCCGTCCGGTGCGTCGTCTGACCGCATCACGGCCGCGTTTGCCAGCCCGTAGGCAATCCAGATCGCCAACGCCGCGGAGCTGGCGAGAATGCCGAGTATGATCGACGCCGCATCGGAAACGGCCGCCGCGCTGATCGTCACGGCATTGACCATAGCGACGCCTGCCGCGATCAACATCAATGGCAGCGCGAGAGCCTGCCACGGCACGGACCGGTCCCTGACGTTGGCGATGATCGCCAAAAACACTGGCATTGTGCCGATGACAACAGGCGGGATGGCCGCGCCCGCGAGCTGCACGGCGAACGAGGCGCTGACGAAATACCCCACATATCCCGCACCGCCGAGAAGCAGGCCTGTCACGAGCCGGGAAAGCGCAAAGCCGGTGGGCCGGAACCGTCTATCGAGCATCAGGAGGAGGCAGGCCAAGCCGAAGATGCCATAGCGTGCAATGGTTAGATCCCATGCCGTAAACGGGGCGACGGCCCGAGGCGCGACGAAGGTCAGGCCCCACAAGGCGCAAGTGGTGAGGCCGGCGATGATCCCGAGCAGCATGACTTTCTCCTGTTGGAGTCATCATGCAATTTGACCGGCCGTTTTATATGGAATGACAAGGGATAATCGGCTAGTTTCCATACCATGACGAAGGCAAGACCCCCTCGACACCTTCAATTTGGAAACTCCACGCTAGACGAGACCGACGCGCGCATTGTTGCCGCGCTCGATTCCGATGCGCGATTGTCGATGAGCGAGCTCGCCCGGTCTGTCGGCATGTCGGCGCCGAGCGTGTCTGAACGGGTCCGTAGGCTGGAAGCCGGCGGTGTCGTTCGAGGGTTCACGGTCGATGTGGATACGCGTGCGATCGGCTACGAAATCCGGGCGATGGTGAGGATCAGGCCGCTGCCCGGCAAGCTGCATCTGGTCGAGAAGCTCATTCAGGAGCAGCCGAAGTTTGTCGAATGCGACAAGATCACCGGCGACGATCCCTTTCTTGCGCGCCTAGTCGTTCATTCGATCGAGCAGATGGACGATGTTCTTGAGTCTCTCTCCGAGCATGCCGTCACCAGCACGGCCGTCATCAAAGGAACTTCCGTCAAACGGCGATTGCCACCCCTATAGCGCGCAGGCGTCGCGGCAAACGCTGATGATCGGCAAGAAAACGCAACCAGATCCACTCAACCAGCTGACTTTTTGGAGACGGTCTCCACGCCACCGCGCGAAGCGGTTCACTTAGGCGAATTCCGCCTTCGCATAAGTTCTTGAATCGCATAAGCTTGTGCTTGGGTTATGGGGAAATCAGGAGGGCTATTGGCACTTGTTGCCGGCAGCACGACACGTCTTTGGACGCTTGTCGCGAAGGAGTTCTGGCGCAAGACGCGCCGGCGTTTGCGCGCCGGTCCGCTCTATCGCTGGCGCTATTCCGGGCGCACGCCAGAACGTGTCCTGATCGCTCCGCCGGATTTGCGGCTCGCCGATCCGCAGATCGCGCTGGAGATTTATTATGGCCGCTACCCGCTGTCCGGCCATCTGGTCGAGACCGGCGGCGCCTCGCCCTTTCAGCTCGACGTGCCCAATCGCGGCTGGCAGAAATCGCTGCACGGCTTCCGCTGGCTGCGCCACATGCGCGCCACCGGCACCGAGCTTGCCGCCGCCAACGCCAGGGCCCTGGTGACCGACTGGATCGCCATGCACGGCAACCAGATCTCCGGCATCGCCTGGGAACCGGGAACGACAGCCAAGCGGGTGATCGCCTGGCTGCAGCATTCCTCGGTGGTGCTGCAGGGCGCCGAATTTCCCTTCTACCGCGCCTTCCTCAAATCGCTGGCCGTGCAGATCCGCTACCTGCGCTCGATGGCGCGCGAGATGCCGGATGGCGAGGGCAGGCTGCGCGCCCGCATCGCGCTCGCCTTCGCCGCGCTGTCCCTGCCGGCGCCGGCCTCGGCGCTGCGTTCCGCGACGCGCCACCTGGCCGAGGAGCTGGAGCATCAGATCCTGCCCGACGGCGGCCACATCTCGCGCAAACCGATGGCGGTGCTGGAGCTGCTGGCCGACCTTCTGCCGCTGCGCCAGACCTATGCCAACCAGGCCGAGGCGCCGCCCGCGGCCTTGATCGGCGCCATCGACCGCATGTTGCCGGCGCTGCGTTTCTTCCGCCACCAGGACGGCAGCCTTGCCCGCTTCAACGGCATGGGCGCGACCATCCATGACCGCATCGCCACCATCATGCGCCACGACGACACCGCCGGCGCGCCGCTGCTGCACGCGCCGCATTCCGGCTATGAGCGCCTTTCGATGGGCGGCGTGACGGTGATCGCCGACACCGGCCTGCCGCCGCCGGTCGACGTCTCGAACGCAGCACACGCCGGCTGCCTCGCCTTCGAACTCTCCTCCGGGCGCCAGCATTTCATCGTCAATGCCGGCATCGACACTTACGGCGCCCCGGAATTCCGGCCGCTGGCGCGCGCCACCGCCGCGCATTCGACCGCGACGATCAACGACACCTCGTCGGCGCGCTTCAGCCACTCGCTGCGCGTCAGCGACCTGTTGGGATCGCCGCTGATCGGCGGTCCGCAGCACGTGCCCTGCAAGCGCCTCGACCAGAAGGGCGTGCATGGCTTCATTGCCCGCCACGATGGCTATATCCCGCAATTCGGCTTCCTGCATGAGCGCGAGCTGAAGCTGACCACGAACGGCAACGTACTTGCCGGCCGCGACCGTTTCCTGCGCCCGGGCAATGCCGCGATCCGCAACAACGGTCGCGACTTCGTCACGGTGCGCTTCCACGTGCATCCCGACATCAGCCTGCTGCAGGACGACCACGACCGGCTGACTCTCGCCGCCGCGCAAGGCGACACCTGGGTTTTCAGCTGCGCCGAAGTGGTGCCGGAGGTCGAGGAATCGATCTATTTCGCCGGACTGAGCGGCCCGCGCCGCAGCCGGCAGATCGTGCTCGCCTTCAAGGCCTCGGAGGTCGCCGAGGTTCACTGGCAGCTGACCCGCACCGGCATCGCCGGCTATCCGGAAAACAACTGAGTTCCGGACAAATCCGGCTGCGAGCTTGATTTCCGAGATTCACTTGATTTCCGAGACTCATATGCTAGGGCCGGCCAACGCCCCCAACAGCCGTGAAAGGCCTCCGCATGGCCGTGCCCACAAAAAACATTCCGGCGCCCGACCTCGTTCCGGTGCGCCGGGCGCTGCTTTCCGTCTTCGACAAGACCGGCCTGATCGATTTCGCCAGGGCGCTCGCCACTTCCGGCGTCGAGCTGGTTTCGACCGGCGGCACGGCAAAGGCCATCGCCGAAGCTGGCCTGGCGGTGCGCGACGTTTCCGAGCTCACCGGCTTTCCCGAGATCATGGACGGCCGGGTGAAGACCCTGCATCCGTCGGTGCACGGCGCGCTGCTCGGCATCCGCGACGATGCCGACCATGCCAAGGCCATGCGCGACCATCACATCGAGCCGATCGACCTTGTCGTCTCGAACCTCTACCCGTTCGAGGAGGTCCGCCGCTCCGGCGCCGGCTATGCCTCGATCGTCGAGAACATCGACATCGGCGGGCCGGCGATGATCCGCGCCTCGGCCAAGAACCACGCTTACGTCGCCATCGTCACCGATCCGGCCGACTATGCTTCCGTCGTCAACGCATTGGAGATGAATCTCGGCTCGCTGTCTTTGGATTTCCGCAAGAAGCTGGCGGCCAAGGCCTTTGCCCGCACCGCCACCTATGACGCGGCGATCTCAGGCTGGTTCGCCGAGGCGCTCCAGATCGAGCACCCGACATGGCGCGCTTTCGGCGGCCGGCTCGACCAGGTGATGCGCTATGGCGAGAACCCGCATCAGGGCGCCGGCTTCTACCTGTCGGGCGACAGGCGGCCGGGCGTCGCAACCGCCAGGCAGTTGCAGGGCAAGCAGCTCTCCTACAACAACATCAACGACACCGACGCCGCCTTCGAGCTCGTCGGCGAGTTCGATCCCGCCCGGTCGGCGGCGATCGCCATCATCAAGCACGCCAACCCCTGCGGCGTCGCCGAAGGCGCGACGCTGAAGGCGGCCTACGCCAGGGCGCTGGCCTGCGACCCGGTCTCGGCCTTCGGCGGCATCGTCGCTATGAATCGCATCCTCGACGCCGAGGCGGCGGAAGAAATCGTGAAGACCTTCACCGAGGTCATCATCGCGCCCGACGCCACCGACGAGGCGGCCGCGATCGTCGCCGCAAAGAAGAACCTGCGCCTGCTGGTCACCGCCGGCCTGCCCGACCCGCGGGCCGCCGGCACGCTTGTCAAATCCGTCGCCGGCGGGCTGCTTGTGCAAAGCCGCGACAACGCCGTCGTCGACGACCTCGAGCTGAAAGTGGTGACCAAGCGCGCGCCGACGCCGGCCGAGATGGCCGACCTCAAATTCGCTTTCCGCGTTGCCAAGCACGTCAAGTCCAACGCCATCGTCTATGCCAAGGACGGGGCGACGGTCGGCATCGGCGCCGGCCAGATGAGCCGCGTCGATTCCTCGCGCATCGCCGCCCGCAAGGCGCTCGACGCGGCCGAAGCGGCCGGCCTCGCCGAACCGCTGACCAAGGGTTCGGTGGTTGCCTCGGACGCCTTCTTCCCCTTCGCCGACGGCCTGCTGTCTGCGATCGAGGCCGGCGCGACGGCCGTCATCCAGCCCGGCGGCTCGATGCGCGACGACGACGTGATCGCCGCCGCCGACGAGCACGGCATCGCCATGGTGTTTACCGGGGTAAGGCATTTCAGGCATTAGCGCCCTCTGCCTTCTCCCACAAGGGGAGAAGGCAAAGGCGCGCTACCCCCGCGGCTTGTCCGCCGGGTACGGCGTCCCCACCAGGATCGCCATGCCGATGCCCAGGAACAGGATGATCGCCGCCATGCCGAGCCGTGGTGAATCGCTGACGGTGGTGATGGTCGCCACCATGAACGGCGCCAGGAAGCTGGTCGCCCGCCCGGCCAGCGCATAGATGCCGAAATAGCGGCCGGATTCCGCAGCTGTCACGCTGCGCGCCATGTAGGATCGCGACGACGCCTGCACCGGGCCGAAGGCGAGCCCGATCAGCAAGCCATACAGAATGTAGGCTTTCTCGGCCGCGGTGCCGAACAGGCCGCCTGAATCCGCGGTCGAAAGCGGGATCAGTCCGAGCAAAGTGAAGCCCGGGCCGGTCGAGACGACGCCGATCGTGGCGACCGACAACATCACCAGCGCAATCATCACCACATGCTTCGAGCCGAGTGCGGTATCGAGCCGCGCCGCGATCCAGCAGCCGAAAATGGCGACGACGTTGAGGATGATGCCGAACAGGCCGATCTCGGTGATCGACCATTGGAACATGCCGGCCGCGAAAGTGCCGCCGAGCGCGAGCAGAGCGTTGACGCCGTCCTGATAGATCATGCGGGCCAGAAGGAAGCGCAGGATGCCGCCGCGCTGGCGCACTTCCACCAGAGTGGATTTCAACTCGGACAGGCCCTCGCGCACCGCCGGGCCGATCGGGATCCCCCTGGTGGCGTCCGGCGTGAAGAAGAACATCGGCAGGATGAACAGGAAATACCAGCCGGCCGACATCGGCCCGGTGAAGCGTGCATCCTCGCCCAGCTTCGGATCCAGCCCGAACAGCGGGTCGAGCCCGATGAGCGTCTTGCCGGTTTGCAGATTGCCGGCCAGGAACAGGACGACAAAGATCAGCGCGATCATGCCGCCGAGATAGCCAAGCCCCCAGGCCATGTTGGAGATCCGGCCGATTTCGGCCTTCGGCACCAGCCGCGGCATCATGGAATCGTTGAACACGGTGGAGAATTCGGCCGCCACCGAAGCCAGCGAGAACAAAAGCACGACCAGGAACAGGTTCGAGCCCGGCGCTGCGAACCACAAGAGGCTGAGGCTGACGATCTTGATCGCGGCGAAGAAGGCGATCCATGGCTTGCGCGGCCCCGTCTGGTCGGCGATCGAGCCGAGCACCGGCGAAAGCACCGCGATAACCAGGCCCGCGGCGGCGATGCCGTAACCCCAGGCGGCTTGTCCGGCGGTCGGGTCGCTCGCCATGCGCGAGACGAAATACGGCCCGAAGATGAAGGTGGTGACGACGGTGAAGAAAGGCTGCGCCGCCCAGTCGAAGAACATCCAGCCCCAGATGCCGCGCCCCGATGCCCGCTGCACTGTCTCTACTGCCGCCATGCTGATTCCCTTGGCCCCGCCCGCGTCGGGCGCCATGTCTGCATGTTTTCAGGCAGCGATGCAAATGAACAAGCGCCGCCGGCCATTGGTGCTCGTCTTGATTTTTCTGACGGCGGGAAAGAAGAACACCAGCCCCCTACCTCCCCCTTGTGGAGAGGTCGGACCGTAGGTCCGGGTGGGGGGTCGGCGCCGCCCCCGCCCCGCTGCTTCGCAGCGACCCTCCCCACAAGGGGGGCGGGTAAGCTCACATCCCCGTCAGGTCGCTCATCAGGCCGGACGCCACCGACAGCCGCGACACGGTGATGTCGCCGCCTTCGGTCAGCGCCTGCAGTCGCTCGCGGATGCGCGCGACGCGTTCGCCGCCGGCCTCCAGCCACGCCGCGACCGGATCCGCCGCGGTGCCGTGAGCAGTGAGCGCCGCTACCGCGATGCCGCGGCGCGCCACGCCGATCGTGTCGGTCGCGCGCGACAGCGCCAGCTGGTCGTAATAGTCGGACGGCATGATCGAGCGCGCCGCCTCCTCGACACGCGGGATGCGGAAGGCGTCGCTGACGGCGAAGAAGGCCTTGGCGGCGCTGACGATATCGGCATTGGCGGTGCGCGCGGTGAGCGCCACGTCCGGGATCAGCTCGGCGACCTCGGCCAAAGCGAGCTTCTCGGCGAGCTTTTCCGGCGCGCCGGCCTTGAACAGGCCATGCCGCCGCTCCTCTATGCGCTCGCGCGAGAAGGCCGGCAGCAGCGAGACGAGCTTTGGCTCCAGCACTTTGCGGGCTTCCAGCAATTCTCCGATGCGCTGGCCGAGCGGCACGGAACCCGCTTCGTTCTTCAGGTACCAGCCGCTGGTCACGAAGATCAGCCGGCTAACCGCCTGGTAGAGATCGAGCTGGATCTGGCCGTCGATCTGGTTGTCGAGCGCATCGATCTCCTTGTAGAGCGCGGGCAGCGCGAAGCCGTCGCGGACCATGGCAAAGATGCGCACGACATCCGCCGCCGTGCGGCCTGTGGCTTCCTGCAGCCGGTTGACGAAGGACGGTCCGCCGCGATTGACCAGATCGTTGGCGACGACGCGCGCGATGATCTCGCGCCGCAGCCGGTGGTCGCGGATCTCGCCGGCGAATTTCTTGCCCATGCGCTCCGGGAAATAGCCCATCAGGTCGCGGTCGAAATGCTGATCGTCCGGCACGTCGCTGGCGACGATGTCGGAGAACAGCACGATCTTGGCATAGGCAAGCAGCACGCCGAGCTCGGCCCGGGTCAGCGGCTCGCCGCGCGCCTCGCGTTCGGCAAGGGCCGCCGGTGAAGGCAGCGTCTCAACCGCGCGGTCGAGCAGTCCGCGCGCTTCCAGCGCCGTCATGAAGCGCGCCTGGTGCGCGATGTCGGCCAGCCCGCGCTTGCGCGCCAGCGAGAGCGCCAGCGTCTGCTGATAGTTGTTGGCGAGCACCAGCGCGCCCACCTCGTCGGTCATTTCGGCGAGCAGCTTGTTGCGCGCCGGTCTCGCCAGCGAACCTTTGCGCATGGCCGACGCCAGCGCGATCTTGATGTTGACCTCGACGTCGGAGCAGTTGACGCCGCCCGAATTGTCGATGGCGTCGGAGTTGCAACGGCCGCCATTCATGCCGAACTCGATGCGCGCCCGCTGCGTGACGCCAAGATTGGCGCCCTCGCCGATCACCTTGGCGCGCACGTCGAGCGCGATGACACGGATGGCGTCGTTGGCGCGGTCGCCGACATCGGCGTTGCTCTCGCCGGAAGCACGGACATAGGTGCCGATGCCGCCGAACCACAAAAGGTCGACCGGCGCCTTGAGGATGGCGTTCATGATCTCGACCGGCGTCGCCGTCGTCTTGGTGAGCCCGATCGCGGCCGCCGCCGCTTGCGGCAGCGTGATCGATTTCTGGTTGCGCGAGACGATGACGCCGCCTTCCGACAGCTTCGACTTGTCGTAGTCCTGCCAGGACGAGCGCGGCAGCGCGAACATGCGCACCCGCTCGGCCATCGAGGCCGCCATGTCGGGATCCGGATCGATGAAGATGTCGCGATGGTCGAAAGCGGCGATCAGCCTGGTCTGCGGCGACAACAGCATGCCGTTGCCGAACACGTCGCCCGACATGTCGCCGACGCCGACCACGGTGAAGGGCGAGGTCTGGATGTCGCGGTTGATTTCGCGGAAATGGCGCTTCACCGCCTCCCAGGCGCCCTTGGCGGTGATGCCCATCTTCTTGTGGTCGTAACCGGCCGAGCCGCCGCTGGCGAAGGCGTCGTCCAGCCAGAAATTGTGCTTCTCGGAAATGGCGTTGGCGGTGTCGGAGAAGGTCGCCGTGCCCTTGTCGGCGGCGACGACGAAATACGGATCGTCCTGGTCGCGCCGCACCACGCCGGCCGGCGGGATGACGCCGTCGACGCCGATATTGTCGGTGATCGAGAGCAGGCTGGAGACGAAGTTCTTATAGGCCGAGGTGCCGGCTTCGAAAATGGCGTCGCGCCCGCCGCTCATCGGCAGTTTCTTCGGATAGAAGCCGCCCTTGGCGCCGACCGGCACGATGACCGCGTTCTTGACCTGCTGCGCCTTGACGAGGCCCAGCACCTCGGTGCGGTAATCCTGGGCGCGGTCCGACCAGCGCAGGCCGCCGCGCGCCACCGGGCCGAAGCGCAGATGCACGCCCTCGACCTCGGACCCGTAGACGAAGATCTCGCGCCACGGTCGTGGCGCCGGCAGGCCCTCGACCGCCTGCGAGTCGAGCTTGATCGCCAGCGACTGCCCCTTTTCTTTCGTATCGGCTACGAAATGATTGGTCCGCAGCGAGGCTTCGATGAGGTTGAGATAGCGGCGGATGATGGTGTCGTCATCGATATTGGGCACCTCCTCCAGCGCGTCCTTGATCTTGGCCTTGAGGTGCTTGGCCGCGACCACGCCGTCGCCTTCCGCCGCCGGCCCGAGACGGGCGACGAACAGCGCATGCAGGCCGCGCGCGATCTCGGGATAGCGGTTGAGAGCGGCGGCGATGAAATCCTGGCTCTGCGGAATGCCAGCCTGCTGCAAATAGCGGCCATAGGCGCGCAGGATGGTGATCTCGCCCGACCACAGGCCGGCGGTCTGCGCCAGGCCGTTGTAGCCGTCATTGTCGACATCGCCGCGCCAGACCGACAGGAACGCGTCCTCGAACAGCGCGCCGCCGTCGGCGAGGTCTATTCGCGCGCCGTAGCTGTTCTCCAGTTCCATGTCGTGGATGAAGACCGTCCCGGCCGGATCGTCGCCGACCTCGAAGGTGCGCTCGCTGATGACGCGGAAGCCGATATTTTCCAGCACCGGCACGCGCCGCGAGAGCGCCACCGGGCTGCCATGGTGATAGATCTTCAGCGCCGCCTGCTCCGGCTTCTGGTCGGCATGGCGGTAATAATCGATGGCGATCGGATTTTCGGCGCTGATTTTCGCAAGGCGCCTGGCGTCGGCCAGCGCCACGGCGGCCGAAAAGCTGTCGCGGTAGCTTTCGGGGAAACGCGCCGCGATCGCCTTCAGCGCCGGATCGCTGCCGGCGGCTTCCGCGGCTTCGGAAAGCGCGTCCTCCCATGTGCGCACGATGTCGCGGATCGCTGCCTCGAGTGTTGCCTGCTCGATCTTCGGCGTCTTGCCGCCGGAACGGCCGATGATGAAGTGAATGCGCGCCAGCCCGCCTTCCGGAAAGGCCGGGTAATAGGCCGACAGCCGGCCCTCGAACACGGTCTTGAGATAGGCGCCGATCTTCTCGCGTACCACGCTGTCGTAGCGGTCGCGCGGCACGAAGACGATGATCGAGACGAAGCGGTCGAACTGGTCGACGCGCACCAGCGCCCGCACCCGCGGCCGTTCGATCAGGCCGAGGATGGCGCTGGCGTGCTTTCTGAGGATCGGCACCGGGACCTGGAAGAACTCATCGCGCGGATAGCTCTCCAGCACGTTGATCAGCGCCTTGCCAGAATGGTCGTGCGGATTGAAACCAGACTTGGCGATGATCGTTTCGGCCTTCGAGCGCAGATAGGGGATCTTCATCACCGAGCGCGTGTAGGCGGTCGAGGTGAAAAGGCCGACGATGCGCAGCTCGCCCGCCAGCGCGCCTTTCGCCGTGTAGGTCTTGATGCCGATATAATCGAGATAGATGCGGCGATGCACCGACGACTTGGCATTGGCCTTGGTCACGATCAGCGGCTCCGGCCCGTGCAGGAAGGCACGGATTTCCGGCGTCGTCGTCACCGCTTCGGTGCCGCGCCGCAGCACCAGCACATCTGGATCGGATAGGATGCCGAGGCCGGGCTTCTCGGCGCGCTCCAGCGAGCCGCTCTCCTCGCCGCCGACATATTTGAATTCGCGCATGCCGAGGAAGGTGAAATTGTCGTCGCGCAGCCATTCGAGGAAGGCGATCGCTTCGGCGACGCTCTTCTTGTCGAGCGGCACCGCCGAATAGCGGAATTCGGAAATCGCCTGGTCGAGGCGGGCGAGCATCCGCTTCCAATCGACGACGGCGGCGCGGACCTGGGAAAGCATCTTGCCGAGCCGCTCGGTAAGGTTCTTCGCCTGCTCGGCATTCAACCTTGGAATGTGGACATGGACGACGCTCAACCGGTCGTGCTCGTCATCCTCCTTGCCGCCGTCGCTGAGAACCTCGGCGACGCCGCTCTTGCCATGGCGTACCGTGACGATCGGATGGGTGACCAGCGTCGGCTCGCCGCTGATCTCGGTGATCTCGCCGAGGATGGAATCGAACAGGAACGGCATGTTGTCGTTGACGACGGTGATGACCGTGACCGGCCGGCCGTCGCAGGCAACGCCCGAATCGGCTTCGACCGCAACGACGCTTTCACCCTTCCTGTGGCCGGCGACCGCTTGGGCGGCGAGTTCGCCGGCGCGTTCGAGGTCGGCCGCGTCATAGGCCGCGACGTCCTCGGCAGGCGCCCGGGCAAGCAGATAGTCGGCAAGCCTTGCGGATTTGTCGTCCGCCTTGGCGGCGGCAGCTTTCTTCTTCGGCTTGGATTTCACGCTGGCCATGACGCTTATTCCCTCCCGTGGCATGCTTTTGCGGCTATGGTAGCCAGATGATCGCTGTTTGGCGACAACGGTTTGACGACGCTTTAAAAAATTCGAACCGACGCCGTTGCCTTGCAAGGAGAACGAACCCATGACCGGCAGGATTACCGCGCTTGACCTTGTCCAGGCGCAGCTCAGCGAGGCGACGAAGGCCTATTTCGCCAAATGCCAGGAGAAGCTCGGCCTCGTCCCCAACGTGCTTCTGGCCTACGCCTTCGACGAGAAGAAGCTGCGCGCCTTCACCGACATGTACAATGATCTGATGCTGGGCGAGTCCGGCCTGTCGAAGCTGGAGCGCGAGATGATCGCGGTGGTCGTCTCCTCGATCAACCACTGCTTCTACTGCCTGGCCGCGCACGGCGCGGCGGTGCGTCAGCTGTCGGGCGAGCCGGCGCTTGGCGAGATGATGGTGATGAATTTCCGCGCCGCCGATCTGTCGGACCGCCAGCACGCCATGCTGGAATTCGCCGTGAAGCTGACGGAAGAGCCGGCCAAGATCGTCGAGGCCGACCGCGCAACCTTGCGCCAGGCCGGCTTTACCGACCGCGACATCTGGGACATCGCTTCGACCGCCGCCTTCTTCAACATGTCGAACCGGGTGGCCGCCGCGGTCGACATGCGGCCGAACGCCGAATACCACGCCATGGCAAGGTGAGGCTCGCCAGCTTTACATTAGCAAACTCGAATTTTTCATTGCCCATCCCGCTATTTGGTCCGATGATCAACGATTGCGGCCCTGGCCGCATATCGGATTGCAGCCTGGCCGCATATCGGATTGCGGCATGGGCCGCATATCGCAAGCGGCGTGGCCGCATGCCGGTTCGACGCCGCCGACAAAGGAGGAGAACATGGCGAAATTTCTCTATGTCTATCATGGCTCCGGCAAGATGCCGACCGAGGAGGCCGAACGCAAAGCGGCGATGGATGCCTGGACCGGCTGGTACGACAAGCTCGGCTCGGCTGTCGTCGATGGCGGCAATCCCGTCGGCATGTCGAAGACGGTTCTGCCAGGCGGCAAGGTCGAGAGCAATGGCGGCAGCAATCCGACCGCCGGCTACACAATCGTCGAAGCCAAGAACATCGACGATGCCGTCGCCAAAGCCAAGGACTGTCCGATCCTGATGGACCCGGCTTTCACCGTCGAGATCGCGCCGATCATCGAAATGATGTAGCGCTTAAAGCGTTTTGATGCATGTCGTTACCCCAAAACCGCAGTGCACTTTTGGGCGACATGCATTAAGAACGCGCGGCGATTGCCGCGGCCGCGCCCGCCATCGTCGTGGCGCTGACGCGGTTGGCGACCTTCATGGCGCGCTTGCTCTTCAGGAGCCGGCGTGCCTGGGAGGCGGCCAGCACCCAGGCGAGGTCGATGACGACCAACACCAGGGCCATAGTCAGCGTCAGCTCGACCCAGCCGGCCACGGTGACTGAGGCAAGATCGATGATGGTCGGCAGCAGCGCCAGGTAGAACATCATGATCTTCGGGTTGCCGAGCGTCACCGCCATGCCGGCAAAGAACAGTTTCAGGGGCGAATCCTCGCGCGGCATCTCGCCTTCCTTTGCCTCCACCGGCGCCGTCCACATCTTGAACGCCAGATAGGCGAGATAGGCGACGCCCGCCCACTTCACGACGACGAAGGCATAGTGGAAGGTCTGCGCCACGACGGCGAGCCCGAACACCGCCAGCGACAGCCAGATGCCCTCGCCGATCCACATGGCGAGCAGGAACGGGAAGACGTCGCGGAACCCCTTCGAGATCACCCGAGCCACAAGCGCTGCGATCGACGGCCCGGGCGAGCCGGCGGCGACAAACAGGGCGGCGGCGAAGATCAGCAGCGAGGCGAGATGCATGGCGGACCTCATGGTTGGGATTGGCTGCCATACTAGCCAGCGGAAACAACATTGGCAAAGATGGGACAATCGCCGACGCCAGCGCCGCCCCTCATCTGGCTACCGCCATCTTCTCCCCGTAAACGGGGCGAAGGGACATGGCGCCAGCGATTTCGCCAATCGCAAACGTCGCAGAATGGGCGCCGGCGTCGCGGTCAGCCTCTTTCTCCCGTTCACGCGGAGAAATGCCCGGCAGGACAATGAGGAGCAGCGCCGACATCCGCGGTTAACCCTTGCTCCTCCACCTGCCCACGGCTAGAAAGCTCGCCCGATATAAATTTTCGAGCTTCACTTTGCCTCAGTAACCGCCGGTCTCGCCAACTCCTCTGATTGCACCGCAGGCGCAGCATTAGCCGCACCTGCATCCATTTTACGTGTTCTTCAGGCGGCAGTTCGAGACCGGTTTGGCATTGCTGAGCCGCCGCGCGTAGTCCGCGCCGACGCCTGAACTTCAAAACACGCAGCCTTCGCCACGCCGCGCCCCCACGAGCATGATCCCGAACCAAAGGTCCGCGCCAGCGAAAAGTGGTTCCCGGTTTCGGAAAAGATCATGCTCAAACAAAAAGGGCATCTCGGACAGTGCCGGCCTGACGGACTTCCCGACGGGAAGGGCCTGCCGGCATGTCTTCTATCTTGCGCATCCATTGGACGATCACGCCCAAGATCGCCCCTCGACCTCTCGTCAACTGCAATCGTTGCGGCGGCTTCAGGCCATACAAATGCAGCGAGAAATTCCGCGTCAACGCCAATGGCAAACGCATTGACGTGTGGCTGATCTACCGCTGCACGGCCTGCGACAACACGTGGAATTTCACCATCCTGGAAAGGCGAAACCGCCGCGACGTCGAGCCGGCGCTGCTCACAGCGCTTGAAAGCAACGATCCGGCGCTTGTGTGGCGCCACGCCTTCGATAGTGCCGCACTCCGCGACAAGGCCGGCCGGATCGAGGAATTTCCCGATGTCACGGTCCGAAAGGAGATTCTGGACGTCGAGCCGGAACGCCCAACCGCGCTCCGGCTCGAACTTCGGCTCGAAGGCACAACGGCTTTGCGGCTCGACCGCCTGCTTGCCGGCGAACTCGGCCTTTCGCGATCAAGGCTTCAGGCCCTCGAGGACCGGAAGCGGCTGACCGTCGAACCGGATGGCGCCAAGGCCTTGCGAAAGTCGGTGCGCGACGGCTTGGCGGTGCGCATCGATCTGGCCGACGAGGTGGATTGCAGCGCTGTCCTGTCGGCCGCGTGCCGCTGAAAACGAAAAGAGGGAGCTTCCGCTAGCGGAAGCTCCCTCTTTTGAACCTTCTCTGGAAAGCTTACGCCGCGCCGACCGCCTTGGTCGACTTCTCGAAACGCTTGCGCTCGTTCGGGTCGAGATAGAGCTTGCGCAGCCGGATGGTCTTCGGTGTCACCTCGACCAGCTCGTCGTCCTGGATCCAGGCCAGGGCCCGCTCCAGCGTCATGCGGATCGGCGGCGTCAGCTTGACCGCTTCATCCTTGCCGGCGGCGCGGATGTTGGTCAGCTTCTTGCCCTTGAGCACATTCACTTCGAGGTCGTTGTCTCTGCTGTGGATGCCGATGATCATGCCCTGATAGACCTTGACGCCCGGGTCGATGACCATCGGGCCGCGGTCTTCCAGGTTCCACATGGCGTAAGCGACCGACTCGCCCTGCTCGTTGGAGATCAGCACGCCATTGGTGCGGCCGGGCAGCTCGCCCTTATACGGCTCATAGGCGAAGAACAACCGGTTCATCACCGCGGTGCCGCGCGTGTCGGTCAACAGCTCCGACTGGTAGCCGATCAGACCGCGCGTCGGCGCATGGAAAACGAGGCGCTGACGGTTGCCGCCTGACGGGCGCAGCTCGACCATCTCGGCCTTGCGCTCCGACATTTTCTGCACGACGACGCCGGCATGCTCCTCGTCGACGTCGATGACGACCTCCTCGACCGGTTCCAGCAACTGGCCGTCATCGCCCTTCTGCATGACGACGCGCGGACGCGACACGGCAAGCTCGAAGCCTTCGCGGCGCATCGTTTCGATCAGCACCGCGAGCTGCAATTCGCCGCGGCCGGAGACGAAGAAGGAGTCCTTCTCGGCCGATTCCTCGATCTTGAGCGCGACATTGCCTTCGGCCTCGCGCAGCAGGCGGTCGCGGATGACGCGGCTGGTAACCTTGTCGCCCTCGGTGCCGGCAAGCGGGCTGTCATTGACCAGGAAGGACATGGTCACGGTCGGCGGATCGATCGGCTGGGCGTGCAGCGGTTCGCTCACCGCAGGGTCGCAGAAAGTGTCGGCGACGGTGCCCTTCGACAGGCCGGCAATGGCCACGATGTCGCCCGCCTGGGCTTCGTCGATCGGCTGGCGCTCGAGGCCACGGAAGGCGAGGATCTTGGAGATGCGGCCGGTTTCGATCTGGGTGCCGTCATTGTGCAGCACCTTGACTGCCTGGTTGGCCTTCAGCGTGCCGGATTCGATGCGGCCGGTAATGATGCGGCCGAGGAACGGATTGGCTTCGAGGATGGTGCCGATCATGCGGAACGGACCGGGATGCACGGTCGGCGCCGGCACATGCTTGACCACGAGGTCGAACAGCGGCGCCAGTTGCTGATCCTTCGGGCCCTCGGGGTTTTCCGACACCCAGCCATCGCGGCCCGACCCGTAGAGGATCGGGAAATCGAGCTGCTCGTCGGTGGCGTCGAGCGCGGCGAAGAGGTCGAACACCTCGTTGACCACTTCGATATGGCGGGCATCCGGACGGTCGATCTTGTTGATGACGACGATGGGCTTCAGGCCGACCTTGAGCGCCTTGCCGACGACGAACTTGGTCTGCGGCATCGGGCCTTCGGCGGCGTCGACCAGCACGATTGCCGAATCCACCATCGACAGGATGCGCTCGACCTCACCGCCGAAATCGGCGTGTCCGGGCGTGTCGACGATGTTGATGCGGGTGCCATGCCAGTCGACCGAGGTCGCCTTGGCCAGGATGGTGATGCCGCGTTCCTTTTCCAGGTCGTTGGAATCCATGGCGCGCTCGGCGACGCGCTGGTTGTCGCGGAATGATCCGGACTGTTTCAGGAGCTGATCGACCAGGGTGGTCTTTCCATGGTCGACGTGCGCGATGATCGCGATATTACGGATGTTCATTGTCTGGTCTCGGGAATGTTGCAGGCGGCAGGCCCGGAAGCGCCGCCTTTTTCGGTTGCGCGGCTCATACAAGGTTTTTCGCAATTGCGAAAGGGGAGGCCCGACCCCAAATAAATGGTCACTGATTCTTAAACGTCTTGGTGTGAAATGATTCTGTTAACCAAGGCGGAACCTTTGAGGGGCCGGGCAGTTCGATGTTCATGACCGATCAGATGTCCAGATTGCGTCCGGTTTTTACGTGGGCAGCACTTGGCGTGCTCGTCGCGGCAGGCGCCGCGCAGTCGGCCGCCGCCCTGCGGGAAGCTGACCCAATCTCGCCGCCTGATGCCAAAACCGCGCAGCAGATGTTCGCCGACGCCCCTGACGGCGTCGACCCGATCGTCACCGGCCCGGTCAGCGCCGCCTTCAAGCAACGGCAGAAGGATGCCAACTGCGACACGGCGGTTTGGCCGAACATTCCGCGAGCTTGCTACCCGGATTGACGGCGGCCGCGCATAACGCGGCAAACGTAGCGATCCTTCGCGCCCCCCTCTGCCCTGCCGGGCATCTCCCCCTCTTGGGGGGAGATTGGCTGTCGCGCTTGCTTTCGCCAATCGCCGACGTTGCAGAAGGAGCGAGGCGCCGAAACTGCTGATCTCCCCCCAAGAGGGGGAGATGGCCGGCAGGCCAGAGGGGGGCGCTGTCCCGCCGACGCTTCTAATTTGCTCGGTAGCCTTACGCCGACCGCACCGGGTCGAGCGTCACCTTGTAAAGCTCGTTGTCGTCGCGATCCATCAGCCGCACGGTGAGCTGTTCGGTCGCACCGGAAATATCGACCAGCCCGAAGAACTGCAGGCCCGCCGAGGGCGGCAGGTTCTGGCCTTGCTCTGCGGTCGGCGCCTTGATGAACTTCAGCTCCGGTCCGAAAGTCATGTCGAGGTCGTTGGAGCCGAAGGTGCCGGCGTGGATCGGACCTGAGACGAATTCCCAGAACGGGTTGAAATCCTGGAACTGCGCCTTGTCGGGGTTGTAGTAATGCGCCGCGGTGTAGTGGACGTCCGCGGTGAGCCACACCGTGTTGGTGATGCCGGCGTTCTTGATGAAGCGCAGCACATCGGCGAATTCGAGCTCGCGGCCCTTCGGCGCGCCATTGTCGTTGTTGCTGACGGCCTCGAAGCCAGCCTTCTTCGCCGCGTCGTCCCAGACGACCAGGCTGAGCGGCATGTCGGCCGCAATGATCTTCCAGGTCGCCTTGGAATTCGCCAGCTCGCGCTTCAGCCACTTGGACTGCTCTTCGCCGATCATGCGCGACTTCGGCGTCAGCGTTTCTTCCAGGTCGGGGCCGTTCGGGCCGCGATAGGAGCGCATGTCGAGGAAGAACACGTCGAGCAGCGGCCCATGCGAAACCTTGCGGTAGACGCGACCCGGCTCCGACGGCTCGTAGCGGATCGTCGTCATCTCATGGAAGGCGCGCGCCGCGCGTGCCGCCAGCACATGGATCGATTTTTCCGTGTAGCGGTTGTCGGCGCTCAGGTTCTTCGAATCCGACCAGTTGTTCAGCACCTCGTGGTCGTCCCACTGGTAGAAGGTCGGGCAGATGGCGCTAAGCGCGAGCACGTGCTTGTCCATCATGTTGTACTTCCACTGGTCGCGGTACTCGTCCAGCGTCTCGGCGACCTTGCGCTTGCCGTCGATCATGACAACGTTCTTCCACTTGCCGCCGCCGGGCAGGTCGACCTCGTCCTTCATGGCGCCGTCGGCATAGATCGTGTCGCCGGAGTGCAGGAAGAAGTCCGGCGTGTGCTTGGCGATGGTCGAGTAGGTCTTCATGCCGGTCTCGTCGATGCCCCAGCCCTGGCCGGCGGTGTCGCCCGACCATGCGAAGCGCACGTCGCGCTTGGACGACGGCGCGGTGCGGAAACGGCCGACGATCGGCTCGGAGACGGTGTTGATGTCGGAAAGATCGGCCGCGACCATGCGGTAGAAGATGTCCTGGTCGGAGGCGAGGTCGGTGAGCAGCCGCTTCACCGTGTAGTCGCTGGCCGGCGAGGTATCGAGCGGCGCGAGCCTGGTGGCGTTGGCGAAGCTTTCGGTCGTCGACACTTCATACATGACGCGTGCCGGGCGACCGGTGCGGGTCCAGACCATGCCGGAAGTCGCGTCGACGTCGCCGGACTGGACGCCGTGCGTGAAGGCCGGGCGCTGGTTGGCGCGGGAATAGTAAGGCAGCGCGAGACCGGAGGCGCCGACAAGGCCAAAGGCGCTGGCTGAGGTGACGAAAGCGCGGCGGGTCAACGAGAGCTTGTTCATGGCTGTCTCCGGATGGCGTTGAACGGGACCGCCAAGCTCTCGCCTCAATGTTTCAGGCGCATTTCGGAACCATGAACTTTTGATAACAGTGCACTCTTCTCCTTCTCCCCTTGTGGGAGAAGGAGGATCGGCGCGCTAGCGCCGAGTCGGATGAGGGGTGTTCCAGCGGAGTGACGCGTTGACGTTCCTGTGGGTGAGGCGGCGCTGGTGTTCCAGCGGAGTGAGACGTCGGCGTTCCCTGGAACACCCCTCATCCGACCGAGCTTCGCTCGGCCACCTTCTCCCACAAGGGGAGAAGGGGAAACCTACGCCGCCTGCGGCTCCGGCTCGAACGCCGGCCTGCTCGTGTTGATCAAGAGCGAGATACAGGCCGCCGCGATGCCCGTCATGCCGGCAATCAGGAAGGCCAGCTCGTAATTGCCCTGCAGCTCGCGCATCGTGCCGCCAAAGGCCGCCGCCGCGGCCGCGCCGATCTGGTGGCCGGCGACGATCCAGCCGAACACGATCGGTCCGCTGCGGTCGCCGAAAGCCTCGTTGGCGAGCCGCAGCGTCGGCGGCACGGTGGCGATCCAGTCCAGCCCGTAGAGCACGGCGAAGATGATCAGGCTGGTCGCCGAGAAGCCGGAGTAAGGCAGGTAGATCAACGACAGGCCGCGCACGGCGTAGTAGACGCCGAGCAGCTTGCGCGGATCGAAACGGTCGGTGAGCCAGCCGGAGAGCGTCGTGCCGATCAGGTCGAAAATCCCCATCATCGACAGCAGCCCGGCGGCCTGCACCTCGCCGATGCCCATATCGCCGCAGAAGGCGATGAGATGCGTGCCGACGAGGCCGTTGGTGGTGAAGCCGCAGACGAAAAAGGTGGCGAACAGATACCAGAACACCCTGGTACCCGCCGCGCGGCGCAGCGTGTTCAGCGTATGCGCGAGGAAGTTGCCTTGCGAGGCCGGCGATACCGGCGGCACGTCGTCCCCATCGGCGCCGTAGCGCACCTGGCCGATCGAAGCGGGGCGCTCGGGCACCAGCAGCAGGACGAACGGTATCAGCGCCGCCGTTGCGATCGCCACGGCGATCGCCACTGGCTTCCAGCCGCCGCTCTGCGCCAGCGAGGCGATCAGCGGCAGGAACACCAGCATGCCGGTGGCGCTGGACGCCGACATCAGGCCCATCATCAGGCCGCGATTGGTCTTGAACCATCGATTGACGATCGTGGCGCCCAGCACGCTCGCCACCGCACCCGAGCCGATGCCGGAAAACACGCCCCAGGTGAGGAAAAGATGCCATGGCTCGGTCATGAACAGGCTGAGCGCGGTCGACCCCGACATCACCAGCAGCGCGCCAAGCAGCGTGCGGCGCAGCCCGATGCGCTCCATCAGCGCCGCGGCGAACGGTCCGGTCAGGCCGTAAAGCAGGATGCCGACGCTGGCGGCCCAGGAGGTCACGTCGCGGCCCCAGCCGAAGCTTTCTTCCAGCGGAACCATCATCACGGACGGCGCCGAGCGAAGCCCGGCCGCGATCAGGAGGCAGAAGAAAATGACGGCAACGACGACGAAAGCGTAGCGCTGGCCAAACGGACGGGATTGGGCTATCATGTTACTGACCGGTACGTTGCAAAAGAATGATGCCATACATACGTACCGGTCAGTAACATTGTCAAGCGAGTTGTTTGCATGCCATCCGACAATAAAATTGAAGCGTCGATCAACGAGGCCCCCGCCCCAAGGGCTGCGGACAAGATCCTCGACGTGGCGCGCGACCTTTTTTATCGTGAAGGCATCAGGGCTATCGGCGTCGACGAGATCGTCAGGCGCGCCGGCGTCACCAAGCCGAGCCTCTACCGCAGCTTCCCGTCCAAGGATGAGCTCGCTGCCTCCTATCTGCGCAAATACGACCTCGAATTCTGGGAACGGTTCGACGAGGCCGTCGACGCGCATCCGGGCAATCCGCGCGCGCAGATCATCGCTTTCCTGACCCGCGTCGGCAAACGCACGCAAAAGCCGGATTACCGCGGCTGCGGCATGACCAATGCTGCCGTCGAATATCCCGAGCACGGGCACCCCGCGCGGGTGGTGAGCGAAACCAACAAAGTGGAACTGCGCCGGCGCCTGCGCGAAATGGCGGCCGCGATGGGTGCCAGCGATTCCGACACCCTCGGCGACGGGCTGCTGCTTCTCATCGAGGGCGCCTATATCAGCGGTCAGCTTTTCGGACTGGGCGGACCGGCCGCGGCCGTCGCCCGCAACGCCGACCTGCTCATCGAAGCCAGCTTGAAGAAATAGCAAACGACGGTAGGCTTTCGACAACTCGAAACGGAGTTGTCTGCCATGCGTGCTCTTCTGATCGCGCTTGCCCTCGCTGGGTTCTGCCAGGCGGCCCGAGCCGGCGACGTTTCCAGCGCCTACACCGATCTCGACTGGAAGAAGGACTGCGTGACCTATGCGCAGGCCGCCGAAGGCGACGGCGATTGGGCAAGCCTCGTCTGCTCCGGCTATCGCGGCTACCCGGTGCTGATCGGCTACGACGACGCGCGCGAATCCGTCTATTACGGCTTTCCGTCCGACGACATGACCGCGGTCTGGGAGAGTTTTTCCGCCTTCAACGGCTCCGGCCCCAAGGTCGAGTGGCGCATCGAGACCAACGGCGACGTCGCCGCCCCCTTCGCCGCCATTCACCGTCGCTCGGTCAGCAACCCGCAGGACGAGAAGAAGTCGATCGAGGTGCTGGTCGTCGCCAAGGTCGCGCAACCGGAAGAGCACCAGGGCTGCACGATCGGACTGGTTTTAGCCACCGGCAACCCGCAGGCCAACGACCAGGCGCGCAAGCTCGCCGACGATAAGGCAAAGACCTTCACCTGCGGCAAGGACAAGCGCGAAGTGATCGGTGACGTGCCTCCCTTCGGCAGGGTGGATAACTAGTCCCGGCACGGGGATTTTGAAAGGTTGCCGTTTGTCTTGGTGCAAGATTTTTCCGTTCATTACCGTGAATCAGCGCAAACGCCGGGGATTTGGTTGAAGCCTCCCAACGTCGTCATTCTATGGCGGAGCAAGGAGCGAAGCGACGCGCGCAGACCATAGAATGACGATCGCGATGGACGTCTCGGCCAATCTCCAAGGCATGCCACCTGCCAACGCAAACAAAGAGTCGAGCGGTCAAAATTCCTGTGCTGGATAACTAGCCGCTCTCCGCCAACCGTTGGGCCAGTGCCCGATTGGGTTCCCATTCGCCGGCGGGCCTAGTAAACCCTAGCCCGATCGCAGCCGGCCTCGGGAGGTTCCGCTTGTCCAGTTTTGTCAGCGTCGCAAACGAGAACGGCGTGGCGGTGGTCACCATCGACAACCCGCCGGTCAATGCCCTGAGCTTTCACGTCCGCAAGCCGCTTTACGAGGCGCTGGCAGCGCTGCGCGACGATCCCGCCGCCAGGACGATCGTCATCGCCTGCGCCGGACGGACTTTCGTCGCCGGCGCCGACATCACCGAGTTCGGCAAGCCTGTCGAGCAGCCGGAGCTGCGCGCCATCGTCGCCTTGCTGGAGACGATTCCCAAGCCAACAGTCGCGGCCATCCATGGCACGGCGCTCGGCGGCGGGCTGGAGCTGACGCTGGGCTGCCATTTCCGCGTCGCCGATCGCGGCGCCAGGCTCGGCCTGCCCGAAGTGAAGCTCGGCCTGTTGCCGGGCGGCGGCGGTACGGTGCGCCTGCCGCGCCTGGTGAGTGCCGCGAAAGCGCTCGGCATGATCGTTTCCGGAACGCCGATCTCGGCAAGCGAGGCAAAAGCGGTCGGTCTTGCCGATGCGGTTGTCGATGGCGATCTGTTGGCGGAGGCGGTTCGTTTCGCCAGCGAAATGGCTGATCGGGGCGGCCCATTCGTGCCGGTGCGTGATCGCAATGACCGGCTTGCCGAGGCCGATCTTGCCGCTTTCGACGTCCAGGCGGCTGAACTGGCCAGGAAGGCCCGCGGACTGGAAGCGCCGCTTGCCTGCGCCGAAGCGGTGCGCAATGCGATCGCCTTGCCGTTCGACGAGGCGCTTGCGGCGGAGCGGCAACTTTTTCTCAAACTCGTTTCGGGCGATCAGTCGCGCGCGCAGCGCCATCTGTTCTTCGCCGAGCGCGAGGCGGCGAAGATTCCAGGCAAGGATTTGCGCAAGCGCCGGATAGAACGCGTCGGTATCATCGGCGCCGGCACGATGGGCGGCGGCATCGCCATGGCTTTTACCAATGGCGGCTTGCCGGTGACCCTGCTGGAGACGAGCCGAGAGGCGCTGCAGCGCGGGCTGGCGACCATCGAGAAAAACTATGCCGTCTCGGTCAGCCGCGGCTCACTGAGCGAAGAGGCCAGGCAGCAGCGGCTCGGCCTGTTCAAGGGCAGCACCGACTATGCCGACCTCGCCGACTGCGACCTGATCATCGAAGCCGTGTTCGAGGACATGGCGGTGAAGAAGGAAGTATTCGGCAAGCTCGACGCCATCGCCAAACCCGGAGCGATCCTTGCCACCAACACCTCCTATCTCGACGTCGACGCGATCGCCGCATCGACCTCCCGGCCGCAGGATGTGCTTGGCATGCATTTCTTTTCGCCGGCAAATGTCATGAAGCTCTTGGAGATCGTGCGCGCCGAAAAGACCGCGCCCGAGGTGCTGGCTACGGTCACCGATCTCGCCCGGCGCATCGGCAAGGTGGCGGTCGTCGTCGGCGTCTGCCACGGCTTCGTCGGCAACCGTATGCTGTCAGCGCGAGGTACCGAGAACGAGCTTTTGTTGCTCGAAGGCGCCACACCCGCCCGGGTCGACAAGGCGTTCACGGATTTCGGCTGGCCGATGGGACCGTTCCAGATGGGCGATCTGGCCGGCCTCGACATCGGCTGGCGCAACCGCAAGGCGCGTGGCCAGACGGCGGTGATCGCCGATACGCTTTGCGAGCAGGGCCACTTCGGCCAGAAGACCGGACGCGGCTGGTACCGCTATGAGGCTGGCTCGCGCGGACCGGTTGCGGATCCGGAGGTAGAGGAACTGATCCGCGCCAAGGCGGCCGAACTCGGCATCGCCCGGCACGAGATCGGCGCCGACGAGATCATCGAGCGCACGCTCTATCCACTCGTCAACGAGGGCGCAAAAATCCTCGCGGAAGGCATCGCGGCACGTGCCTCCGACATCGATGTCGTCTGGGTCAACGGCTACGGCTTTCCGATCGGCAAGGGCGGGCCGATGTTCTGGGCCGGGCTTGAGGGTGCCGGCAAAATCGTCGAGCGGCTGGAACATTGGCACCGGCAAACGGGACGGGCGATTTTCGAGCCCGCGCCGGTGTTGAGGCGGTTTGCCGAGGCGGGGTCTTGGGAAGGTGCAGCGGCGCCCGGTAACTTCGTCATTCCAGGGCGAAGCGAAGCGTAGACCCTGGAATCCATGCCGTTCCGTCAAGGACGAACGCGACGGCGCAGAACAAGCGCTGGCGCTGCACCTTGCTAATTCTGCACCGTTGCGGCGCTCGACAGTTACGGTATGGATCCTCGGGTCTGCGCCGCGTCGCTACGCTCCTTGCTCCGCCCGTGGATGACGAACCCGGAGGCGGCGAAGCCAAATTTGACCATGTGGACAAAACTCAGGCGCCGTTCCATAGTCCCTCGTCTGACATTTTTTTGAACGGCCGGCTCGACACGGCCGTCGAGCAGAGGGGAACTTCAAATGGAAAACGAACGTAGCAAAACGCAACGCGCCGGCCTGTCGCGGCGCAACGTGCTGGAACTCGGCGCGCTCGGCCTGGCGGCGACCGTGCTGCCCGGCGCGGCCTTGGCCAAGGACAAGAAATTGAAGGTGGCGGCGATCTTCGCCACGCCGATCGAGGAGCCGTGGGACAACCAGATCCATGTCGCCCTGCAGAAGGCCGAGAAGGAGCTGGGCATCGAATACAAATGGTCGGAAAAGGTGCAGACCGCCGACTTCAGCCGCGTCATGCGCGAATATGCGCAGGGCGGCTACCAACTGGTGCTTGGCGACGCCTTCGCCGCCGAGCGTGAATCGCGCCGCACGGCAAAACAGTTCCCGAAGACCGCCTGGCTGTTCGGCTCCGGCGCCGGTCCGGCCGAGCCCAATTTCGGCGTCTTCGACAACTGGATCCATGAGCCCGCCTATCTCTCCGGCATGATCGCCGGCAAAATGTCGAAGTCGGGCACGGTGGGTGCTGTCGCGGCGATGGGCATTCCGGAAGTGAACCGGCTGGTCAACGCCTTCTTTGCCGGCGCCAAGGAGGTCAACCCGAACATCAAGAAGAAGGTCGCCTTCATCGGCTCCTTCTTCGATCCGCCTAAGGCCAAGGAAGCAGCGGTGGCGCAGATCGATGCCGGCGTCGACGTCATCTATGCCGAGCGTTTCGGCGTCATCGAGGCGGCTGTCGAGAAGAAGATCTTCGCCATCTCCAACATGTCCGACCAGTCGAGCCTCGGTCCCGACACGGTCATCACTGGTCCGGTGTGGGACATGTATCCGACGGTCGAGCAGGCGATCAAGCTGGTCAAGGCCGGCGTCTTCACCGCGCAGGACTATGGCGACTTCTCGCGCATGGCCAAGGGCGGCTCGTATCTCGCGCCCTTCCACAAGTTCGACAAGACGCTGCCCGCGGATGTGAAGGACCTGGTCGAGAAGAAAAAGGCCGAGATCCTCGAAGGCAATTTCCGCGTCGACGTCGACGAGAACACGCCGGTTTCGGACTGACGCCTGGTTGAGGGGCGGCGCGAGGCGCCCCCCTCTGTCCTGCCGGACATCTCCCCCTCAAGGGGGGAGATTGGCAGCTTTGCCGACTTCGCTTGGTGTTTCAAGGTTGGTGATTGGCGAAAGCCAAAATGACATCTGATCTCCCCCCTTGAGGGGGAGATGGCCGGCAGGCCAGAGGGGGGTACAGCGCCGTCCTTCACGGTTAAGCTGGATGGCAAAGTCAGGAGCACCCTTGTCCGCCCCACTCATCGAAATGCGCGGCATCACCAAGAGCTTCGGCGCGGTCAAGGCGAACGAGGCCGTCGATCTCAGCGTCGCGCCCGGTGAAATCCTCGGACTTTTGGGCGAGAACGGCGCCGGCAAGACGACGCTGATGAACGTGCTGTTCGGCGCCTATGCGCCGGATGCCGGCGATATCCTGGTCGAGGGCAGGCCGGTCTCTATCCACGATTCCGCCGACGCTTTGGCCGCCGGCATCGGCATGGTGCACCAGCATTTTCATCTGGCGCCACGGCTGACGGTGCTGGAGAACCTCTTGATCGGCATTCCCGGCAAATCGGGCCGCATCGACCGCGCCGGCGGGCTGGCGCGGTTGAAGGAGATCGGCCGCCAACATGGCTTGAGCCTTGAACCCGACCTGGCGGTCTCGGCGCTGTCGGTCGGCGAGCAGCAGCGGCTGGAAATCATCAAGGCGCTGTTTCGCGGCGCCAGGCTCTTGATCCTCGACGAGCCGACGGCGGTGCTGGCGCCTTCGGAAGTCGATGGCCTGTTCGCCGCCTTGCGCTCCATGGCCGCGCAAGGGCTTGGCATCATCTTCATCTCGCACAAGCTCAACGAAGTGCGGGCGCTCACCCATCGCTGCTTGGTTCTGCGCCACGGCAAGGTCGCCGGCCGCGTCGATCAGCCGGCGCAAACGACCTCGGCCGAAATGGCGAAGCTGATGTGCGGCCACGAAATCGTGCCGCCGGTCAAGGAGGCTTCGACGCCCGGCGCTTCCGTGCTGACGCTCGATAGCATTTCCACCTCCGGCCATGCCGGCACGCCGCTGCGTGACGTCTCGCTTTCCGTCCGTGCAGGCGAGATCCTGGGTATCGCCGGCGTTTCCGGCAACGGCCAACGGGCGCTTGCCGATGTGATTTCCGGCATGCTGCCGCCCAAGGCCGGCACGATGACGATAGCCGGCAAAGCGGTCGCGCAGTTTTCTCCGCGCGAGCTGCAGGCGCTCGGCCTCGGCCGTATCCCGGAAGACAGGATGACGACCGGGCTTGTCACCAACCTGCCTTTAGCCGACTCCATGGTGCTGCCGCGCATCGGCACCGAAGCCTTCAGCCGCAAGGGGCTGCTCAATCCGACCGCCATCCGCGCCTTCGCCGAGGAACAGATCAAGGCCTATGACATACGCTGCCCCGGGCCAATGGTGCGCGCCGGCGCGCTGTCCGGCGGCAATCTGCAGAAGGCGCTGCTTGCGCGCGAGCTCGCCTTCGACCCGAAAGTGCTGATCGTCTCGCAGCCGACACGCGGCCTCGACATCGGCGCCGCCCGCTTCATCCACGAGAAATTCCTGGCCATGCGCGCCAAGGGCTGCGGCATCATCGTGATCGGCGAGGACCTCGAGGAATTGCTGATGCTCTGCGACCGTATCGCCGTGATGTATGAGGGCCGCATCGCCGGGACGCTTTCGGGTGCTGACGCCACGGTCGCGAGGCTCGGCCTGATGATGACCGGCGCGGAGGGCCACGCCTGATGTTTCGCCTCGAAGCCCGCACGTCGACACCGGCCTGGTTCAATCTCGCGCTGCCGCTGGTCGCCATCGCCGCCACACTCATCCTGTGCAGCGGGCTGATCGCGGTCGCCGGCGCCGGCGTCACCGACGCCTATGGCGTGATGCTGGCCGCCTCGCTCGGCGACAGCTACGCCATCACCGAGACGCTGGTGCGCGCCGCCCCGATGATCTTCACCGGTCTTGCCGTGGCGATCGCCTTCCGCGCCAAATTCTGGAACATCGGCGCCGAGGGCCAGTTGCTGGCCGGGGCGGTAGCGAGCTGCGCGGTCGGCGCGATCCCGATGCCGGGTTACCTCGCCATGTTGCTGATGGCGTTGGCTGGCGCTGCTGCGGGCGCCCTCGTCGCGCTGGTGCCGGCAACGCTCAGGGTCAAATTCAAGGTCGACGACGTGGTGAGCTCGCTGTTGCTCAACTCGGTCATCTATTACGCGCTGATGGCGCTGATCGAAGGGCCGTGGAAGGACACCTTCAGCGGCTACCCGATCTCGCCACCGATCGAGGATTCGGCAAATTTCCCGGTGCTGATCGAAGGCACGCGGCTGCATCTCGGCGTCATCGTGGCGCTGATCGCCGCACCGCTGTGTTGGTTCCTGATCGCGCGCACCACGCTCGGCTTCCGCATCCGCGTCACCGGCGAGAATCCGGAAGCGGCGCGCTATGGCGGCATCAACGTGCAGCGCGTGCTGCTCTCCACCGCGCTGCTCTCGGGCGCGCTGGCGGGACTTGCCGGCGTCGGCGAGGTCGGCGGCGTGCATTTCCAAGTGATGAGCGACATCTCGCCGGGCTACGGCTATTCCGGCATCGTCGTCGCGATGCTGGCTCGGCTCAATCCGCTCGGCGTGGTGCCGGCGGCGATCTTCCTGGCCGCGGTCATGACCGGCGCCGAGGCGATGTCGCGGGCAACCGGCGTGCCGGCCTTCCTCAGCGATGTTATTCAGGGAACTGCATTGCTTTCCATGCTGGTGGCGCTGCTCTTCACCGCCTACCGCATCCGCCGCGCCGGAGCCCCGGCATGAGCGCGGTGTTCGAGCAGATTTTCCAGGTCGGCTTCCTTGCCGCCATCATCCGCATCGCCACGCCTTTAGCCTTCGCCACGCTGGGCGAGATGTTTTCCGAGCGCGCCGGCGTCCTCAATCTCGGCATCGAAGGCATCATGCTGTTGTCGGCGATGGCCGGCTTCACCGCCGCCAGCCTGAGCGGCAGCCTGTGGCTCGGCGTGCTGGTGGCCGTGCTTGTCGGGGCGCTGATGGGCGCGCTGCATGCGTTGTTCACGGTGGCGCTGGGCCTCAGCCAGCATGTCTGCGGCATCGGCGTGACGCTGTTCTCATCCGGCCTTGCCTATTTCCTCTACCGGCTGATCTTCGGTCAGCAATCCGTGCCGCCGAGCATCGACGGCTTCAAGCCGGTGCCGATCCCGCTGCTCTCGGACATACCGGTGCTCGGCCCGGCCGTGTTCAACCAGTTCGCGCTGGTCTATCTCGCGATCATCGCCGTCCCGCTCGCCGCCTTCGTGCTCTATCGCACGCCGTGGGGGCTGTCGGTGCGCATGGTCGGCGAAAACCCGCGCGCGGCGGACTCGGCCGGCGTCAGCGTCGTCGCGACACGCTTCCAGGCGGTGATCCTCGGCGGCGCGCTGATGGGCCTTGCCGGCGCCTTCCTGACCATGGCGCAGTTCAACGCCTTCACCTTCGGCGTCGTATCCGGGCGCGGCTGGGTGGCGATCGCGCTGGTCGTGTTCGGTCGCTGGGATCCGTGGCGTTCGGCCGGTGCTGCGCTGCTCTTCGCCTTCGTCGACGCGCTGCAGCTCAGGATGCAGGCGAGCGGCCTCGGCCACATCCCCTACGAGGCGTTCCTGATGCTGCCCTTCATCTTCACCATCGTCGCCATGGCTGTCATGTCGCGCAACGCGGTGGCGCCATCGGCGCTGCTCAAGCCGTTCCGACGCGAGGAGCGGTAGGGAGTAGGACCGGCGTCCTTTCCTCTCCCTTCGGAGGGGGAGAGGTGGCGCTGTGAAGCAGCGACGGAGTGGGGGAACCACTTGGCAACCGCCGCCGACGAATATTGAAAAAGGTGCAAGAATCTTCCTGCGCGGCGCCAAGGGTCGACCTCCACTCCGTCGAGCTGCGCTCGACACCTCTCCCCGACCGACGGGGTAGAGGAAGAGCGCCAAGCTGTCCCTGGGTTGAAGAACCTGGAGCCCGGGCAGCCTCACATCCCGTAAACGCGTTGTCCACAAAACAGATGCGCGCCATTGACGAGGCTGGATTCGTCGCTTGCCAGGAACAGCGCTGCTTTCGCCAGTTCCTCCGGTTCGCCGATGCGGCCCTACTGCGCAGCATGGCGGCACCCGGATCGTGAGCATGAAAATCCCCAATCCGCCGGATTTTGAAAATGCGTTTTCGGAAATTGCTCAAAAATAGCAATCGACAAAGTCTACTAACTTTATAGATTAATGGCCGAGACGGAGGCCGATATGTCCTATATCCAGAACGCTCAGACCGCCCGCAAGGGACAAAGGTTGACCGCCGACCAGAGCTGGAGGCCCGCCTATGGCGGTACCTTCGCCTATATCGTCTTCGCGCTTGCGTTCGTGTTCACCGGCGCGGTGGTGATGGGGCTGATCCCCTGAGTCAAGGCGGGCCGAAGCCCCGCCGTCCAATAATCTGAGTTGAGTAATCGGAGCTGAAGACTGGCCGCGGGCCGGTGCGCTATCGCGTGCCGACGCATGGATTTCATTCGGGTTCGGAGCGGGGCGACCCAACGTGATGGAGGAGATGGCAATGCCGATCGAGTTCACGCATGTTCCCGGTAAAGCTGCCAACGGCAGCTTCTTCTATGATTTCGCCGAGACGGCGACCAAATTGTCGCTGATCGAGGATGCCGGCTTTCGCAAGCTGGTGGTGGACGATCCGGCCGGCCTGCTCACCAATATGGACATCGCCGCGCAGACGCTCGACCGCACCGGCTCCTTGGAGGTGGTGCTGACGCATTGGGCCGGCGTGATCGAGCCGACGGTGGCGGCAAGGCAGCTCGCCGCGCTTGATCGCAGAAGTGGCGGCCGCCTGTCGCTGCGCATGTTGAGCGAGCCGCTGGAAGACAGCGACGCCGAGGCGCGGCCGGCCGGCCACAGCGTGGTCTGGCAGCGCATCGACGAATATCTGGTGCTGTTGAAGCGGCTGTGGTCGAACGACAGGCCCTTCGATCACGAAGGCGCCTTCTACAGCGTCAGGGGTGGCTTCGTACCGCGCAAGGGCCCGCATGGCGCCGACCTCGCCATCCGCCTCGGCGGACAGTCCGGCACGGCGCTGAAAGTCGCCGGCAAGCACGCCGATGTCTTCGAGCTCGCCGCCGGCTCGCCCGACGAGGTGCGGCAATTGATCGAGCGTGCGCGCGCCGCCGCCGCCGAGCACGGTCGGGGCGGCAGGCTGCGCTTCGCGCTTCCGGTCCGCATCCGCCCGGACGGCTGTACCGGCACCCCGGATCACAAGGCGGTCGAGATTGCCGGGCCGCCGGCGCGGCTCGCCTTGGCGCTTTTACCCTATGCGGCGCTCGGCATCGAGGAGTTCATGATCGGCGGCATCGACCGCCCAGGCGAGATCGCCCGCATCGGGCGCGAGACGATCACGCTGGTCGCGAATTCGCTGGCGCGCCGCGAGGCGGAGATCCCGCAACCGGGCGCGTTTGCCTCCCACACCAATGCCGAACACCGCGCGGGCTAAGGTCATTCCGCCCCAGAGTAGTCCAGGCCGTCCATCACATAATCCGCGAACAGGAAGTCGCGGATGCCGGCGATCCGGCCGTTCTCCCAATGGATCAGGATGAAGTAGCGCGGCGGCCCGTCCGGACGGTCGGGGCTGGTGACCAGGATGGCGGGCCGGCCTTCGACAAGCCCGGTCGTGAAATGCCAATGCGTTTCGTCGGCATAGCGGCCGAAATAATTGCCGACATACTCCTTGCCGTCGGCGCGCAAGCGGTTGACCAGCTCGAGCTTGACGTCCTGGGCCAGAAGGCCGCGCAAGGTATCGAAGTCCCTGGCGTTGAAGGCGGCCACATAGTCGCCGAGGCGCCGCATTTCCTCTCGGTTGAGGGTCGGGCGCGGCGACGTTGCCCTGGGCGCCGCCGCATGCTTGCGCAGGCTCTCGCGGCCCCGCTGCAGCGCGCCCTTAATCGCGGTGTCGGAGGTCTCGAGGATTTCGCCGATCTCCTCCAGGCTGTGGCCAAGCACATCCTTCAGTACCACCGTGCATCGTTGCGCCGGCGGCAGCTGCATCAGTTCGGCCAGGCTCGCCTCGGCGGCAATACGCGCATCGATGGGCGAGTCTTCGTCGGCGATCGTATCGAGCTCGACCTCGCTTTCGCGCCCGCGCGAACGGGCGCGCTTGCGCAGAAAATCGAGTGCCGCGTTATGCGCGATGCGAAACAGCCAGGGTTCCGTCCTGTCGGGCATGTCGCCATTCCTGATCGCCACGAAGCCTTTGGCCAGAGCCTCCTGGACGATGTCTTCGCCATCGATGACCGATCCCACCATCCGCGAAGAGTAGCGGTGCAGCTTGGCCCTCAAGCCGGCCGCCTCGCGCTCGAAGGCGCGAAGCCTGGCTTCGGTCGCCGCGAAGGACTGATCCTGCGAACCGGTCACGCGTCCTCCTGGTTTTCCACCCCGCCCGTATGGGAATAGGTCGTGTGACCCATCATGCTCTCGCCGGCGGCCAGCTCGACGATGCTCTTCATGTAATCGGCGAAGCGCGGATCGCTGCGGAAGGCCGCGATGTCCTCGGCCGAACGCCATTGCGAGATGTTGGCGACCTTGCTGCCGTCGCCACCGACGACCACCGACGACGACAGCGAGCCCGGCTGCTTGCTGAAGAAGCTTCTCGTGCCCTCGGCGAGGGTCTTGGCCAGCTCCTGCTGTTTGCCCGGCTTGGCGGTGAAGACGTTGATCAAGGTCAGCGTGGTCGACATGGCTTGGCTCCGTTTGTCCTTTGGCGGAGGCCGTCTCGGCTCTCACACCCGTTACGACCCTCAAGACGAACCCGGAACCGACAACGGAACGGTGCATGCAAAAGATTTTCGACAATCGATCAAGTTCGCGATCCGGACGCTGCCATGAACCTATCGAGCGGCCGTTGCGCCCCTACGTTCAGAAAAAATTCTCCTCACCGTTCCAACAGCCATCCCTGTTTCGTCTTGGTGAGTGCGGCGGGCTTGCGACGCCGGCATCAACCAAGGGAGAAGCAAAATGTCGATCCTGTCATCCATCGGTCGCATCGCGACCAACTATGCAGCAACCCGCGCCCGCTACCGGGCAGCGCGGACACTTTATCTGTTGCCGCTCGACATCCGCAAGGACATCGGCTGGCCGGAGGTCGGCGATCCGGGCGATCCCGAAGCCGTCAGTTCGCCCCGTCCGCGAGTCGTGATAGCGCGGCAATGACGGCCGCCGACTCCGCCAGCGCGCCGAACACGCCGTCCTCCACCGTCACCATATGCAGCGCGGCCTCGTGGGCTCGTTGGTCGCCGCTGGCGCAGGCATCCGCGATCGTCAGGCACTGAAAATTGCGGTCGCAGGCTTCGCGCAGCGTGGTGTGGACGCAGACATCCGTCGTGCATCCGGTGAACATCAGATGCGTGATGCCCCTTGCGCGCAGGATCAGCTCGAGATCCGTGTAGGTGAAGGCGCCGTTGCAGGTCTTGTCGACGATGATGTCTTGCGGTTCGACCTCGATATCGGAAACGATCTGGAAGCCCGGACTGGAGCGCAGCAGGATGTCGGTGCCGTCGAGCCCTGCACGCTTACGCCGCCATTTCTCGTAAGGCGTCATGCCGGCCATGTCGGCGCGGTAGCCCTGCCTGGTGAGGACGATGGTGAGGCCGGCGGCACGAGCGGCGGCTATCAGCCGGTTCACCGCTGGCAGGATGGCTCTCAGCGGCGACGGATCATAGCCTTTCCTGGCGAAATACCCGGTCGGCGACAGGAAATCCTCCTGCAGGTCTATGACCAGCACCGCCGTATGTTGCGGCACCAGCCTGCCGTCATAGGGAAAGTCGAACGGTATCGCCTTGATCATCCGCGGCCTCCTTCTTCGTTGTCGAGCATAGCCCGCCGCGCATGCAGCGGAAGCCCGGTGGTGCTCGCCGGCGTCCGCCCCAGGGCGATTAAGCAGCGGTTCGCCGGATTTGTTGCCTGGATTCCCATCTTAATCTTGACTATCATAGTCATGTTTCATACTCAGTCGGCAAGCCATGGCGGAAAGCCGTGACCGAGGTTCGCACCAGCCAGCCGACAAGTCCTGCTGGCTCGTGCCATGACAAAGCGAGGACGAGACTTGTCCCGGAGCGTTCTGTTCGCGGCGCTGGCCGCATCCGTGATTTTTTCGGCTGAGATAGCCGTGGCGCAGCAGCAGCCGACAACACCGCCCGCGACCAGTCCGGCACCGGCCGCCCAGCCCCCAGCGCCTGTCGCAGCCACCACCAATCCACCGGCCACGGTGCAAACGCCGGCTGAAACCGCAGCGGCGGAACCGGGCATCCCGCGGGCTCCGAACGGCGCCATCGGCGACGAGCCTTCCATCTCGCTGACGCTGCCGCATGACCTGTCGCCCTGGGGCATGTTCATGAATGCCGACATCGTCGTGAAGGCGGTCATGGTCGGGCTGGCTTTCGCTTCTCTCGTCACCTGGACGATCTGGCTCGCCAAGTCGCTGGAGGTCTTCGGCGGCAAGCTGAGGGTCCGTCGCGCCGCCGATGCGATCGGAAACGCCGCGACGCTGATGCAGGCCGGCCGGGAACTTGGCCACAGCGGCGGTCCGGGCGCGCTTTTGGTGCGGGCGGCCGAAGAAGAACGAGCGCTTTCAGCCGGCGCCCTCGATCACGCCTCGGGCGACGGCCTCAAGGAGCGCGTCGCCTCCAGGCTTTCGCGCATCGAGGCGGCGGCGGCACGGCGCATGTCGCGCGGCACCGGCCTGCTCGCCACCATCGGCTCGACGGCGCCCTTCGTCGGCCTGTTCGGCACCGTCTGGGGTATCATGAATGCTTTCATCGGCATCTCGCAGGCGCAGACCACCAACCTGGCTGTCGTCGCGCCCGGCATTGCCGAGGCGCTGCTCGCCACCGCGATGGGCCTGGTCGCGGCCATTCCGGCGGTCGTCATCTACAACGTCTTCGCGCGCTCGATAGCCGGCTACAAGCAGCTCCTTGCCGACGCTTCCGCCGGCGTCGAGCAGCTGGTGAGCCGCGATCTCGACTTCCGCACGGTGCCGCCGGCGACGGCGATGGCGGCGGAGTAACGGCGATGGCGACGCGGATACGCGAGACTTCCGGCGACGATCTCGAGGAAAGCCACGACATCAACGTGACGCCGTTCATCGACGTCATCCTGGTGTTGTTGATCATCTTCATGGTCGCGGCACCGCTCGCCACCGTCGACGTCGATGTCGACCTGCCGGGCTCGACGGCAACGCCCGCGCCCCGCCCCGAGACGCCGCTCTTCCTCACGCTGAAAAGCGATCTCACGCTGGCGATCGGCAATGAGGGCGTGCCGCGCCCGGCCTTTGCCGGGGTGCTCGACAGCCGCACCAGGGGCGACAAGCAGACGCGCATCTTCCTGCGCGCCGACAGGACGGTCGGCTATGGCGACCTGATGGAAGTCATGAACCTGCTGCGTACCGCCGGCTATCTGAAGGTCGCGCTGGTCGGGCTCGATACGACATCGGGCGGAACAGCCGGGCCGGCCGCGCCTGGAACGCCGGCCCCTGGCGCGAACCCCTCCCCGGCACCGGATGGAAGCTCGGCGCAATGACGGTCGCCGCCCTGTCCCGGATTTCCCGGCCCCGCTTCGGCGCGCGTGAAGCCGGCCTGTGGACGAGTGCGGCCGCGATCATTCTGGCCGCGCATGTGGCGGTTGCCTATGCGGTGCAGAACCTGAGTTTCGCCGAGACGCAGGATGGCGGCCCGCCGCCGGCGCTGGCGATCGAAATGGCGCCGCTGGTGATCGCGCCTGCGGTGCCGGAAGAGACGGCGATGGTGGACACGGTGACAGCGGAGCCACCCGATGCGGCCGAGGCGGCCGAAAAACCCATCGAAGCAAGACCGGTGAGCGATCCGGCGCCGGTGGTGCAACAGACCAAGCCAGCCATTGAACAGCCACTCGATACCGACAACACGCAGGAGCCTGAGCAGGCCGCGCCGGCAGCGCTTGCGGCGCTGAGCGAGCAGTCGCCGCTGGACGAGGTCGTGCCCGACCCTGTCGAGGCTATCGCGCCCGATGTCGTCATTCCGCTGCCGGAGCCCAAACCCGTCGAAGCGCAGGTGAAGGCGCGGAAGCCGGCCGAACCGAGGAAGAAGGCCGAGAAGAAACCGGTCGAAAAGCCGAAAGAACGGGTCAAGAAGGAAAAGTCGCCCCCGCCCAGGACGACGACCACCGCCAGCATCGACGCCAAGGCCACGGCGAAAGCGGCTGCGCCACAATTCTCCAATGCGGCGCCGCGCCCGAGCGTCAGTCCGTCGCGCTGGAATTCCAGCCTGGCGGTGTGGATCAGGCGGCACACCCGCTATCCGAGCGCGGCGCGCTCCAGGCGGGCCGAGGGCACGCCCAGCGTGACCTTCACGGTCGACACCTCCGGCAGGGTGATCTCGGCCCGGCTGGCACGTTCGTCGGGCGACGGCGATCTCGACCGCGCGGCTCTCGGCGCATTGCAGGGCGCCTCGGTGCCGGCGCCGCCGGCGGAACTCGGCGCCCGCGTCACCCGAACCGCGCCTTTCGTCTTCAGCGTGCGGGACTAAACGGCCATTCAACTTTCAGGCTTGACTGGTGGACGGTACGGAATAGGGTAGCCCGTGAAAATACCGGCCTTGGTCGCCGGGCGGCAAAAATGCCTCGTATGCCTCGCCTATCCGGCGCTGGCTGCGAGGCTTTTTCATTTTGGGGCCTTGCTTGAAACGACGCATCGAGATCGGCATCCTCTATTCCCGGTCGGGCAGCTACCAGCTCGTCTCCGACGCCTCCCGGCTGGGCGCGATGCGGGCGATCGCCGACATCAATGCCGATCGCGCGCAAGGCATCGAGCTTGTCCCGGTCGAGCGCGACCCGCAAAGCAATGCCGACCGCTACGCGACGCTCTGCGAGGATATCTTCCGGACCAGCAGCGCCCGCCATGTCATCGGCTGCATCACCTCCTGGAGTCGCAAGGAGACGATCCCGGTGCTGGAGAAAGCGGGGGGCATGCTCTGGTATGCCTGCCCGTATGAAGGGTTCGAGGCCAACGAGCATGTCGTCTACATGCATGCCTGCCCGAACCAGCATCTGGTGCCGTTGATGGCCCATGTCGCGCCGCGTTTCGGCGCCAACGGTTTCCTGCTCGGCTCGAACTACATATGGGGCTGGGAGATGAACCGCGTCGCGCGCGACCTGATCGCGGACGCCGGCGGCAAGGTGCTTGGCGAACGCTATCTGCGCATCGGCGAGACCGACGTTTCGCGCCTGATCGACGAAATCCGCGTCACGCGACCGAATTTCATCCTCAACAACCTCATCGGCACCTCGTCCTACGCCTTCCTCGCCGCCTATCGCGACCTGGGACGAGAGGATGCTGCCTTCAAGCCCGACACCTGCCCGGTGATCTCCTGCAACCTCACCGAGGGCGAGCTGCCGGCAATCGGCGAAACGGGCAACGGTCATCTGTCGGCTGGACCCTATTTCGCGCCGCGCCCGGCCGCCTTCGCCTCGTCCTTCGAGGCGTCCGCCTATGCCTCGGTGCAAGTGATGGCGGATGTGCTTTCCGGTGATCCCGATGCCGGTCCGGCGGCGTTCTCCAGAGCCTTCGCCGAACGCCGCTTCTCGACGCGCCTCGGGCCCATCGCCATCGATCCGCACACGCAGCATGCGACCCTGCCGGTGATCATCGGGCGCATTGCCGACGGATTCTTCGAGGTGGTGAGCCGCGAGGACGAGGTGGCGCCCGATCCTTATCTTTCGCGCTACGATCCGGCGAAGGTCTTCGGCCGTCCGCGGCTCAGGGTGGTGTCGTGAGCCGCGCCGCGCGCATCCCCAATCTCGGCGGCGCCAAGGCCTTCGTGCTGCATCGCCCGCACACGACGGTGCAGGCGATCACCAGGCAGTTGTCGGCGATCGGCCTCGAGGCGGTCGAGTGCTGGCCGCATCTGCCGGCGGAGGCGCTGGCGGCGGATTTCGTTTTCTTCGATACCGATCTCGGCTTCGACGAGCAGTTCCCGTGGAAGGCCGGCGAGGCGCCGATGCCGCTGGTGGCGCTGATCGGCTCGGAGGCGCCGGGCCGCATTGAATGGGCGCTGTCGCACAAGGCCGATGCGCAATTGCTGAAACCGGTGGGGACCGCCGGGGTCTACAGCGCGCTGCTGATCGCCAGGCAGAGTTTCGAAGCGCGCGGCCAGCTAGCCGGCGAGATCGCGTCGCTGCGCCAGCGGGTCGGCGAGCGCCAGACCATCGTGCGCGCGGTCGCGGCCCTGTCGAAAGGCAGCGATGACGATCGCGCCTACGCGCAGCTCAGATCGCTGGCGATGAGCTGGCAGATCAGCGTCGAGGAAGCGGCGCGGCGCATCGTGGCGATGACGGGAGACGAGGGCGGCGATGACCAATCCCATCGCGCCTGACCTTCCGGCGCCGGGCCAGATGCCGGTAAGGCCGCGCGCCGGCGTCTGGCGCCGGCTGGTCAAGCGGCCGCTGGCGCTGCTCGGACTGCTCATCGTCGCCATCGTGCTCGCCGGCGCCGTCCTCGCGCCATGGCTGACCGGCTACGATCCCAACGAGCAGATGTTCGACGGCCTGACGCTCGAAGGCTCGCCCTTGCCGCCGAATGCCAAGTTCTGGCTGGGCACCGATCTGCTCGGCCGCGACCTGTTGACCCGCATCCTGTTCGGGGCCCGCACCTCGCTGATCATCGGCATCGTCGCCAATGGCGTGGCGCTTGTGATCGGCACGCTGGTCGGCGTCACGGCGGGTTATTTCCGCGGCTGGATCGGCAGCGCGCTGATGCGCTTCACCGACCTGATGATGGCCTTTCCCGCACTGCTGCTCGCCATCTGCCTGGCCGCGGTGTTCGAGCCGAGCCTTTGGATCGTCGCCATGGTGATCGCGCTGGTCAACTGGGTGCAGACCGCGCGCGTCATCTACACCGAAACCTCGTCGCTCTCCGAGCGCGAGTTCATCGATGCCGAGCGCACGATAGGGCGAGCGCGCCGCGCATCCTCGTACGCCACATCCTGCCGCATCTTCTGCCGACCATCATCGTCTGGGGCACGCTCGGCATCTCGACCACGGTGCTGCTCGAAGCCACGCTCAGCTATCTCGGCATCGGCGTGCAACCGCCGACGGCGTCGTGGGGCAACGTCATCTTCGAGAACCAGACCTATTTCCAGGCCGCCCCCTGGCTGGTGTTCTTCCCCGGCGCCGCGATCCTGGCGCTGGCGCTGGCCTTCAACCTGATCGGCGACGCGCTGCGTGACATTCTCGACCCGACGCAGAGGGGAAGGGCATGATCGCCTATCTCGGCCGACGGCTCATCCAGTCGCTGCTCATCCTGCTCGGCGTTTCGCTGATCACCTTCGCACTGCTCTATCTGCTGCCGGCCGACCCGGTGCGCCAGATCGCCGGCCGCAGCGCCACGCCCGAAACGGTGGAGAACATCCGCCGCCAGCTCGGCCTCGACCAGCCCTTCATCGTCCAGTACTGGCACTATCTCGCCAGGCTCGTCAGCGGCGATCTCGGTCGCTCTTACATCCAGCGCTCGGAAGTCACCGAACTCATCGTCTCGCGGCTGCCCGCCAGCCTGCTGCTGATGGTTGGCGCCATCCTGTGCGAGCTGGCGATCGGCCTAACCATGGGACTGATCGCCGCCGTCAAGCGCGGCACCGCCACCGATCAGACCTTGATGGTCGCCTCCTTCGTCGGCGTCTCGGCGCCACAGTTCGTCGTCGGCCTGCTGCTTCTCTACGTCTTCGCCGTCAGGCTCGGCTGGTTCCCGATCGGCGGCTACGGAAGCTGGCGCCACCTCGTGCTGCCGTCGCTGACCATGGGCATTCTCGGCGCCGGCTGGTACGCGCGCATGATGCGCTCGTCGATGATCGACGTTCTGCGCCAGGATTACATGCGCACCGCCCGCGCCAAGGGCCTGGCGCGTGGCGCCATCCTGTTTCGCCACGCGCTGCCCAACGCCATCCTGCCGGTCGTGGCCATGATCGGCATCGACATCGGCATCTTCATGGGTGGCATCGTGGTGGTCGAAAGCGTCTTCGGCTGGCCCGGCATCGGCCAGCTCGCCTGGCAGGCGATCCAGCGCGTCGACATCCCGATCATCATGGGCGTCACCCTGGTCTCGGCCTTCGCCATCGTGCTCGGCAACCTGCTGGCCGACATCATCGCGCCCTTCATCGATCCCCGAATCAAACTGAGATGAAAACGACGACAACCAGCGAAAGGGAACACTGACATGAGACGATTTCTTGCCTCCACCGTGGCGGCGTCGGCGCTTGCGCTGATGCTCGGCATGGCAAGCGTCCACGCCGACGACGCCGTCGACCCCAACATCAAGCAGGGCGGCGCCGTCACCATCACCTACAAGGACGACGTCGCGACGCTCGATCCGGCGATCGGCTATGACTGGCAGAACTGGTCGATGATCAAGAGCCTGTTCGACGGTCTGATGGACTATGAGCCGGGCACCACCAAGCTGAGGCCCGATCTCGCCGAAAGCTACGAGATCTCCCCGGACGGCAAAACCTTCACCTTCAGGCTGCGCCACGGCGTCAAGTTCCACAACGGCCGCGAGATGACCGCGGACGACGTCAAATATTCGCTCGACCGCGTCACCAACCCGAAGACGCAGAGCCCGGGCGCCGGCTTCTTCGGCTCGATCAAGGGCTATGACGATGTCGCCGCCGGCAAGGCCGACAGCCTCTCCGGCATCACCGTGGTCGATCCCTATACGATCAAGTTCGAGCTGACCCGGCCGGACGCCACCTTCCTGCATGTCATGGCGATCAATTTCTCGCATGTCGTGCCGAAGGAGGAGGTCGAGAAATACGGCGCCGACTTCGGCAAGCATCCGGTCGGCACCGGCGCCTTCAAGCTCGCCGAGTGGACGCTCGGCCAGCGCATCGTCTTCGAGCGCAATCCCGACTACTGGCACAAGGGCCTGCCGCATCTCGACAAGATCACTTTCGAGATCGGCCAGGAGCCGATCGTGGCGCTGCTGCGCCTGCAGAAGGGCGAGATCGACGTGCCCGGCGACGGCATTCCGCCGGCCAAGTTCCAGGAGGTGATGAACGATCCGGAGCAGAAGGCGCGCGTCGTGGTGGGCGGACAGCTGCACACCGGCTACATCACGATGAACACCACCATGGCGCCCTTCGACAATGTGAAGGTGCGCCAGGCCGTCAACATGACGATCAACAAGGACCGTATCGTCCAGATGATCAACAACCGCGCGGTGCCGGCCAACCAGCCGTTGCCGCCCTCGATGCCCGGCTACGACAAGGCTTTCAAGGGCTATGCCCATGACGTCGCCAAGGCCAAGGCCCTGCTGGCAGAGGCTGGCCATCCAGACGGCTTCGAGACGCAGCTTTTCGCCATGAACACCGACCCCAATCCGCGCATCGCCCAGGCGATCCAGCAGGATCTGGCGGCCATCGGCATCAAGGCCAGCATCCAGTCGCTCGCTCAGGCCAATGTCATTGCCGCCGGCGGCGACAAGGCCGGCGCGCCGATGATCTGGTCGGGCGGCATGGCCTGGATCGCCGACTTCCCGGATCCCTCGAACTTCTACGGCCCGATCCTCGGCTGCGCCGGCGCCGTGCCGGGTGGCTGGAACTGGTCGTGGTATTGCAACAAGGATCTCGACGCCAAGGCGGCCGAGGCCGACTCCGTCGTCGATCCGGCCAAGTCGGAGGAGCGCGAAAAGATGTGGAGCGCGATCTATGACAAGATCATGGCGGACGCGCCCTGGGCGCCGGTCTTCAACGAGCAGCGCTTCACGCTGAAGTCAGCCCGCATGGGCGGCGCCGACAATCTCTATGTCGACCCGGTCCATATCCCGATCAACTACGACAATGTGTATGTAAAAGATGTGCAGTAACTGCGACTACACCATCCACGGGCGCCATCACCATTTCGGCTGGGACAATTCCTTTGCCCCGGTCGAGCGGGTGGCGCCCGGCTCGACCATCGAGTTCCAGTGCCTCGATTCCGCCGGCGGCCAGCTGAAGGCCGACAGCAAGGTCGCCGACGTCACCAAGCTCGACTTCGCCACCGTCAACCCGGTGACCGGGCCGATCTTCGTCGAAGGCGCCGAGCCGGGTGACGCGCTGAAGGTGACGATCGAGACGTTCAAACCGTCTGGCTTCGGCTGGACGGCGAACATCCCCGGTTTTGGGCTGCTCGCCGACGATTTCAAGGAACCGGCGCTCAACATCTGGAAGTATGACGCCGCCTCGCTCGAACCCGCTTTGTTCGGCAAGAATGCGCGCGTGCCGCTTAAGCCGTTCGCCGGCACCATCGGCAACGCGCCGGCCGAGATGGGCCACCACTCGGTGGTGCCGCCGCGGCGCGTCGGCGGCAATCTCGACATCCGCGATCTTGCCGCCGGCACCACGCTCTATCTGCCGGTGGAAGTAGCGGGCGCGCTGTTTTCGGTCGGCGACACCCACGCCGCGCAGGGCGACGGCGAGGTGTGCGGCACGGCGATCGAAAGCCCGATGGATGTCGTGCTCAAACTCGACCTCGTGAAGGATGCGCGGCTGAAGACGCCACGCTTCACCACGCCGGGCCCGGTGACGCGCCACCTCGACGCCAAGGGTTATGAGGTGACGACCGGCATCGGGCCCGACCTGATCACCGGGGCCAAGGAGGCCGTCAGCCAGATGGTCGACCTGCTGTCGGCCAGCTACAAGCTCGACCCGGTCGACGCCTACATGCTGGTCTCGGTCTGCGGCGACCTGAGGATCAGCGAGATCGTCGACATGCCCAACTGGGTGGTGTCGTTCTACTTCCCGCGCTGCGTCTTCGAATGAGCGCAGGCGTAGTCGACGAACACGCCGACGCCGCCGGAAAGGTGGCCGCGGGGCCGGTGCTCGAAATCATCGGCCTCTCCGTCGGCGTACGCGGCGAGGATGGCGAGCGCGAAGTGGTGTCCGGCCTGTCGCTGTCGCTCAAACGCGGCGAGACGCTGTGCATCGCCGGCGAGTCCGGTTCCGGCAAGTCGATGACGGCGCTGGCGATCATGCAACTCCTGCCGCAGCCGGCCGGCCGCATCGCTTCCGGAACGATCCGGCTCCACGACAGGGATCGCGGCGCCATCGAGCTGACGGCTCTCGACGAGCGCCGCATGCGCGACATTCGCGGCGACCGCATCGCCATGATCTTCCAGGAGCCGATGACCTCGCTCAATCCGGTGCTGTCGATCGGCCGGCAGCTCACCGAATCGATCGAGGCGCATACCGGTCTTTCCCATGCCGACGCGCAACGGCGCGCGGTCGAGGCGCTGAAGGCGGTTCGGATTTCCGAAGCCGAAAGCCGGCTAAAACAATTTCCGCACGAATTGTCGGGCGGCATGCGCCAGCGGGTGATGATCGCCATGGCGCTTGCGCTCGAGCCCGACGTGCTGATCGCCGACGAGCCGACGACGGCGCTCGACGTAACGGTGCAAGGCGAGGTGCTGGAGCTGCTGCGCGACTTGCAGCGCCAGCACGGCACCAGCGTCATCCTGATCACCCACGACATGGGCGTCGTCGCCGAAATGGCCGATCGCGTCATCGTCATGCGCAATGGCCGCATGGTCGAGGAGGGCGCCACCGTCGATATTTTTACCAGGCCGCAGGCCGCCTACACGCGCGAGCTTCTTGCGGCGGTTCCACGAATTGGCTCGGGAGCGGGGCGCCGCGCTTCCGGCGAGCCGGGCGATCCGGCAAAGCGGGACAAGGTGGCGGTTGTAAACGACCTCCATGTCCGCTTCGACCTGCGCGGCGGTTTCTTCGGCCGCGTCAACCGGCGGGTGCATGCTGTCGAAGGCGTCAGCTTCTCGATCGCGCCCAACGAGACGCTGGCGCTGGTCGGCGAATCCGGCTGCGGCAAGTCCACCACCGCCAAGGCGCTTGCCGGCCTGGTACCCTATACCGGCGCGGTGAAGATCGGCGGCCGGGAGATCTCCGGACTTGGCGGCGACGCGCGCAAGGCGGTGCGGCGCGACGTGCAGATGGTCTTCCAGGATCCGTATGCGTCGCTCGATCCGCGCATGCGCGTCGGCGACCTGGTGGCCGAGCCGCTGCTGATCCACGGCATCGGGTCAAGGCAGGAGCGCCGGGAACGCGTGGCCGCGTTGTTCGAACGGGTCGGCCTGTCGTCAGGGCAGATGGAGCTCTATCCGCATGAATTCTCCGGCGGCCAGCGCCAGCGCATCTGCATCGCGCGGGCGTTGGCGCTCAGGCCAAAGCTGATCATCGCCGACGAAAGCGTGTCGGCGCTCGACGTCTCGGTGCAGGCGCGCGTGCTCGATCTCCTGAAGCAGCTGCAGCGCGAGTTCGGCGTCGCCTATCTGTTCATCTCGCATGACATGGCGGTGGTCGAGAACATCTCGGACCGCGTCGCCGTCATGTATCTCGGCCAGATCGTCGAGATCGGCAGCCGCGACCAGGTTTTTTCCAACCCGCGCCATCCCTACACACGGCGGCTTATCGAGGCGGTTCCGGTTCCCGATCCGTCGCGACGCCGGACACGCTTTGCCCATCTCGACCGCGAAATTCCAAGCGCGACGCGGCGGATCGGCGAAAGCGTGCCGAAACTGGTGCTGCGGGATTTCGGCGGCGGGCATCTCGCCGCCGTCGGCGATTGAAGCGCGCCACGGCCCGCCGCATCCGGCTCGATATGTTGATTTGGTCTGCGGGGCGGCGATCTGTCCGTTTCGGGATGTGCCCGAATGATGATAAAGCCTGAGGCAGCCACTCATCTATTTTCGGAATTCCAATGTCGGTCCTCACACGCCGCAAACTCCTGCAGGGCGCCGCGGCCACTGGCGCGGCCGGTATCGGCCTCTCGGCTGCTGGCAAGCTTGCCGGACTTGCAGCAGCGAAGCCCGAGCCGCTGATCCTGAAGACCGCAAGCATCGAGGCGCGGCTGATGGACGGTGCGCCGACGAAGAATGTTCTGACCTATGGTGAAGCAGGCATGCCTCCGGTCGTCAGGATGAGGAAGGGTGAGCCGTTCGCCGCGCGGCTGATCAACGGCATCGACGATCCGACGACCATCCACTGGCATGGCGTCCGCGTTCCCAACAAGATGGACGGCGTGCCGTTCCTGGTGCAGCCCTATGTCTATCAGGGTGACCGTTTCGACTATGCCTTCACCCCGCCCGATGCCGGCACCTTCTGGTACCACCCGCATTGCAACACACTGATCCAGATGGGTCACGGCCTGACCGGCGTGATTGTGGTCGAGAACCCGAACGATCCGGTCTTCGATGTCGAGATGGTCGTCAACCTGCGCGACTGGCGGCTGGGCGACGATGGCCAGTTCATCGAGCCGTTCAGGCCGCGCGACGCGGCCAAAACCGGCACCTTCGGCACGGTGCGCACGGCCAACTGGCTCGACCAGCCGCAATTCGATGCGCCGGCCGGCGGGCTGGTGCGGCTTCGGACCGCCATCACCGACGTCACCCGCATCTATGCCTTCCGCGTCGACGGCGCCGAGGCGACGGTCATCGCGCTCGACGGCAATCCGGTGCCGCAACGTTTTACGCCCGATGGCTTGCAGCTTGGCCCCGGCCAGCGGCTGGAGCTTGCCATCCGCATGCCCGACGACGAAGGAGCGATCGTCAGCCTGCGCGATGTCAGGGGCACCAAGCCGAAAATCCTGGCGACGCTGCGTTCGGTCGGCAGATCGCTCAAGCACGATCTTCGCGATCTCGGCCGGCTCGAAGCCAATCCGGTGGCGGAAGTGGATGTCGCCGGCGCCAAGCGCATTCCGCTGGCGCTGAGCGCCACGGCCGAAGACGTGCCGGGTGACGGCATTTGCGGCTCGCTCGGCTATAGTTTCTGGGCGATCAACAAGGTGCCTTGGCCCGGCGACACGCCGGACCCGACGGCGCCGCTGGCCGAACTGAAGCTCGGCCAGAGCTATGTGATCGACATGGAAAACCTCACCCCGCACTCGCACCCGATCCACCTGCACGGCATGAGTTTCAAGGTGCTGTCGTCATCGACCAGGGCTGTCCAGCCGCTCGTCTCCGACACCTATTTGATCCAGCCCAATGAGAAGGTTCAGCTCGGCTTCGTCGCCGACAATCCCGGCGACTGGCTGCTGCATTGCCACATCATCGAGCATCAGAAGACGGGAATGACGAGCTATCTTCGGGTGGTGTGAAGAGCATCTCGTTTTGGTGAGGCGGGTTGACCCCGCGGTCCGATTGCCTAGGTAGGCAACTGGCAGGCGGGGCGACATCCAACTTCGACCGACGGCATGACATCTTCGCGCATTCGAAAACTTGCCCTTGTTGCGGCAGGTATCTCAATCCTGTCTTCCTGCGTCATCCCCGACGATACGTCGCGGGTCGCGAAGGAGGACGTCACCGCTGCCGCCGCCCGCAGGGAGATGGTCGGCCTCAGCGAGGCCGACATTCGCATGTGCGCGGGCTTTCCGAGCGCAACAGCCGATGTGGGATCATCCGGCCAGATCTGGACCTATCAGCGCACCGTGCAGCGCGGCAATCTCAACATCGTGGTGCCGACTTTGGCCATGGGTGCGGTCCCCGCTGTCGGCGGCTCGGTCAATGTCGCCCCCGGCGGCTATTGCAACACGCAGATTCGCATGCTCAACGGCCACGTCGCCGAGGTTGCCTATGCCGGTGACAACAACCTGCCGAACAGCCGCGACGCGCTCTGCGTCAGCACGGTGGACGCCTGCGTGGCTTATGCGCGCCAACACCGTTACAGCGCGCCGGCGGTATCAAGATAGGCGGAGCACCACGGCGGGCGGATGATATTTTCAGACATCGGATGCGGGCATTCCTGGTAGCGCATCGAAGCCGCGTCGTTGAACCGCCAGTAAGGCTGTGGAGCAATCCCAATTCGTCCGGCGCAACGTCCATCGACGCTGGATTCAGTCAGACGCCAGAAGCATGTATGCTCAACGATACTGATTCTTACGATCATTTGGCTGGTCGATGTGAGAAAAATCGTCACTGCACTCACCGTAGCTGTTGTTCTTGTCGTCGGGCTGCTCTTCCTTTTGCCCGCTCTTGTTTCAACCGACTGGGTTCGTGCCGAATTGAGCCGGCAACTGTCATCCGCGACCGGAATGACCATTCGGCTGGACGGGCCGGTCAGATTGTCGTTGCTGCCCAGGCTGGCGGTGGTCGCGGACGATATCTCGCTCTCGACCGGCACAGGCGACATCGCGATATCCGCTCCGCGTTTTTCGACGTCGGTAACGCTGTCGTCGATATGGTCGAAAAAGCTTGAGATACAGTCCGTCGCGCTGGCGGATCCGACAATCGCGCTCAAGGCTTCGGCAAACGCGGCGTCGCCTGCGGAACCGAAGGATGTTCGGGCTGATCCGTTCGCGGCGATTGTCGATACGCTGGAGCGGCTGGCAATCAACCAGCTGACCATAACGAATGGCACCCTTACCTCGGGCGCTTCTGCCGGCAATTCCGCCACGGTTACGGCAATCGACGCCGATCTGAGGGTTCCGGACCTCGACCGGGAGACCTCGTTTTCATTGGCAGCCACGAGTAACGGCCGCCGGGTCGAAATGAGCGGGAGCCTTTCCGCGTTGAGGCCGATCCTCAAACGGCTCCCGGCCCAGATCGCCATTGAGGCGCGGCTCGACCCGGCGCCGGTTCCCAAATTCTCTTCATTGCATGCGAGCGGCGAGATCCAGCTCAACGGCAATGGCAGCTATCAGATCAAGGGTGGAAAATTCGATATTGGCGACCAGAGCTTCCAGATGAATGCGCTCTTCCAGCCTGGGGCTCGGCATCGCTTCTTCGCCGACCTCTCAGCGAAGCGCGTCGATATCGACGCCTTGAGCGATATTGGAAAGAGTGGTTCCAGCGCGGGTAAACCTGCCGCCGGTTCCGCAGAACCCGACCTTGCCATGCTGTCCGCTTTCGACGCCGACATCAGCGTTGCCATCGATGAGTTGGTCGGCGGCAAGGTACGGGCTTCCGACGTCCAGCTCGCCGCAACGTTGCGCGACGGGCATCTCGAGGCAAAGCTGGAGCACTTTGGCCTCGATGCGGGAAGCGTCACCGCGAAAGTCTCGACGAATGTCGGTGAAACGCCTCCGACCATACGGGGCAATGTTGCGAGCTCAGGGCTGGACATCGGCTCGATAGCGAAGTTGGCCGGACAATCCGTGCCGTTGTCCGGCAAGCTCACGGCCGATATGGGGTTCGCTTTTCGCGGGCTCACCGCGGAACGCATCCACAGCAGCGTCAATCTGCAGGGAACGGTCGGGATTCGCGAGGGCAAGCTTCCGCTTGCAGCACTTGCCGATGCCCGAACGGCCAACGACATCACCGGGCTCAATCTTGACGCGAAGGTTCACGATATCGGCAAGCCGGTCGATTTGACGGGCAAGCTCGCCTGGCGGGGGCAGGTCGTGACGTTCAAATCCCAGGTCGCGCCCGCATCCTTTCTTGGCCGTGCCTCTGTTGCCGACGCATCCGGGCCAATCAGCCTTTCGGTTTCCTCCAAATACCTCGAAGGCAGCATAAACGGCGTTGCCGGAGGCGGTGGCACGTTCAAGGGCCAGGCTTCAGTCACATCGCCCTCGGTCGACAAGCTGATGCATTGGCTGGGACAAGGCGCTTCCCCCAGTCTGCAGGACTTTGCCTTCAAGGGCGATGTCGATGCCGGCCCGAAGCAATTCTCTTTCCAGAAGGCCACCGTCACCTTGAACGGCGTCAAGGCGTCGGGGCAAGGCTCGGTGAAACTGGGGGAGTTGCTCACAATCCGGACGTCGCTCAATTTCGCGAAACTCGACTTTGCAGCGCTCGCCGGCGGCGGCGGGGCCTCGGCCGGCGGCAAACAGAAACCGGGCGGGGCAGCCGACGCGCCGATCGATCTTTCCTTCCTCAAGGGAATCGATGCCAGGATCGAGGTCGCGGCAGACAAGCTCGGCTATGGAAAAGCCTTCGCGGGGCCGGTCGCAACCGTCCTGACGATTGCCGACGGCAAGGCTCACCTGAATGTGCCGCAAAGCCCCTTCTACGGCGGCACGATTGCCGCGGAAATGACCGCCGACGGCTCCAGCGACGCCGCTTCCCTGGACCTCAACGCCGCAATCGCGGGCGCGGCTGCGGCTCCCTTGCTCCATGACGCGGCCGATTTTGACCGCATCGAAGGAACGCTCGATGCAACGGTCGCGGTTTCAGGCTCGGGAAAGACCGCAAAATCGCTTGCCCGTTCGCTCGGCGGCAAGGCAGCGACGAAATTCAGCGACGGCGCCTTCCGCGGCATCGACATAGCGGAGGTCTACAACAACCTGGTCGGACTGCTCGCCGGCGGCTTCAAGCAGGATCAGGCCAAGAAGACGACATTCACGGAACTCGGCGCCTCATTCGCGATCGAGAACGGCGTCGCGCAGACGACGGACATCAGCCTGTTGGGCCCGCTGCTGCGAATGGACGGCTCGGGCAAGATCGACCTCGCCGACCAGACGCTCGACATGCATCTCAACCCCCGCGTCGTCGCTTCGCTTGCCGGGCAAGGAGGCGACGTTGCCGTAAAGGGCATCGGGGTGCCGATCATGGTCCAGGGTCCGCTGTCCGCGCCCCGTGCCTATCCGGACCTGAGCGCGTTGGCCAAGGACCCGCAGGGCGCGCTGGATATGTTGAGCCGCCTCGGGCTGCCAACCGGAAAACTGAAACTCGACAAGCTGATCCCGGGTCAGACAGGCTCGGACGGCGACGGTTCCGGCAAGGGCGCTGCTGATCTGATCGGCGATCTTCTGCGCAACGCCGCGCCCCGGCCCAAAGCCCCGGCAGCTCCTCCGGAAGCAGCCGTGGCGCCAGACACTGGCAATACGGAAAATGCGGCGCCACCGCCAACAAGTTCGGACACCGGCGGCGAGACCGAAGCCGAGGCCGCCGCGCCGGCGGTGGAACCCGCCCCGGTCGACCCGCAAGCCGCCCCTGCTTCGCCCGAGGCCCCGAAGAAAGGGGAAATAGACACGCTTCTCGATCAGCTGGCGAATTAGTTCCCCGACACAGGGATTTTGAAAGGGTTGCCGTTTGTCTTGGTGCAAGATTTTCCGTTCATTTCCGTGAAATCAGCGCAAACGCCGGGGATTTGGTTGAAGCCTCCCAACGTCGTTATTCTATGGCGGAGCAAGGAGCGAAGCGACGCGCGCAGACCATAGAATCCAGCCGCGACGTCGAAGCGTTGCTGCGGTGCAGATTTTGCTCCGTTGCACTCCATGGCGAAGGTAACGGCATGGATTCTAGGGTCTTCGCGACGGAGCTTCGCTCCTGCTCCGCCCTAGAATGACGATCGCGATGGGCGTTTCGGCCAATCACCAACGCATGCCGCCTGCCAACGCAAAGACAGCCGCCGATCAAAATCCCTGTGCAGTGCCGCTAGCGCTATAGGGTGGCCTCCGCTCGCGGGATGGTATGAAAGACAGCGGTCGCTCTTGTGACCTCAGCCTGACGTCGGCTCGATACATGATCTAACGCTCATATGTGCGGCCGAAAATCAAAGTGATCTCGGCCGCCGCAAATCGCCCCCAATCAGGACGTTCTTCCGGCCCCTACCTTGAGAGTTGGAGAGGCCCGATGAAATTACCTGTTCTTGCCCTCGCCGGAACCATGCTGGCGGTGATGCCAGCTGCGGTCCAGGCGGCGCCGATGATCGGCGTGCCGGCTCGAAATAGCCTGGTGCAGGAGGCGCGCGTGACATGCGCCTATCTGACCGAGGACGGCTACTGCGTGCGGCCGCACAAAAAGCACAAATACTGGAAGCGGCAGCATTACTACCAGCCCGCATACCGCACCTATGAACCGCAGCCGCCGGACGAGTATGACTGGCGCTATCAGCGTCCACGGACGATTATCCGGGTCGTTCCCAACTACCCGCCGCGGGACGAAGACAATTGGGATGATTGGGACGATTGACCCCGCCTAAGCCCCGGAGCCGCGCTCCGTTGCCAAGCGGCCTGCTTTCGGTCGCTTGGCCCGCAGTGGCCGGCATTCGGCGCCAGGCAGCGCCTTTGCCGGCCCATCCACGAAGAGCGGAGAATCGCGGCTCCTACCGCTTCAGGGCGATGCTGATGCCGCTGAGATCGGCGTTCACCTGCAGGCCGACCTGCCTGCCGGTGAGCTCGAGCTGGGCGCCCTTGTTATTGGTCATGACGATCACCTGGGCGCCTTTGCCGAGCGCGCCGCCGCCGCCGGCTGCGCCGTAGACACCGGTCACATCGCTGGCGCGGCGGATGTGGCTCACCCTGCCCTGGAAATAGGTCTTGGACGCGCCGAAGGCGAGTCCGCCCGAGACACCGCCGACCGAGATCGGATAGCGCTTGCCATGGAAAGTCAGCGTGCCGTCGCCGCCGGAGCCGCCGATGAAGAAGGCTGCCTTGTAGACGGAAAAGCGGATCGTGCCGCTGTCGGCATGCGCAGCACTTGCAATGCTCACGCCCGCTGCGGCGATTGCCGCGACCGCGACTGAACGGAACCTGGACGAAATCGTCATGATGGGAACTCCTCAAGGATCGCCGCTTGCCCAACCGGCCGGGCACGTCAGCTTCGTATCAAAGTCTAGTTGAACAGTCTCGACCCGTCATTGGTTCCAGGCACGCGGCCTGAAATCCGGCGTTCACGAAATGCTGAGGGAGAGAGGCAAAAGCCGACGCGAAGCAAAGCTTATGCTGGCTGGTGGAGCTGAGGGGGATCGAACCCCTGACCTCGTCATTGCGAACGACGCGCTCTCCCAGCTGAGCTACAGCCCCGTTCCAGCGGATCGGCTTGTATCGGTCGCAGCCGTTTGATGTCAAGGCGAAACGGCTGCCTGGCGTCGATGCGCTGTAGCTTGCGGGCCTTGCCGGCTCCACACGCAATGGCTACATGTCGGCGACAATTTGGAGACCGGCATGATCGCCCTTATTCAGACCATCGTCATGGCACTTGATATCTACTGGTGGATCATCATCGCCTCGGCGATCTTTTCCTGGCTCTACGCCTTCAATGTCGTCAACTCGCGCAACCAGTTCGTCGGCACCGTCGGCAACATGCTCTATCGGCTGACCGACCCGGCATTGCGCCCGATCCGCCGCTTCATGCCCGATCTCGGCGGCATCGACATTTCGCCGATCATCCTCCTGTTGGTCATTTTCTTCATCCGGCAGTTTCTGGTCACCACCGTCTGGTCGTGGGTCGTCACCGGCGGCTGATGAACACGTCGTTTCGGCTGCGCGAGAACAGCATCGACCTCTACGTACGGCTGACGCCGAAGGCCGCGCTCGATCGCATCGACGGCGTCGAGACGGCTGCCGACGGACGCAGTCATCTGAAGGCCCGCGTGCGCGCCGTGCCGGAGAACGGCGCCGCCAACGCGGCGCTGGAACGAATGATGGCCAAGGCGCTGGGTGTACCAGTGTCGGCCGTTTCGGTCGTTGCCGGCGGCACATCGCGGCTGAAGACGCTGCGGATACTGGGTGATGCGGCTGCGCTGGTGGAGCGGCTTCAGACGCTCAGCAAATAACGCTGGCGGCGCCCCCTCATCCGTCCGCTACGCGGCCACCTTCTCCCCGGCGGGGAGAAGAGGAGGGTTGGCGCCGGGCGCCGACCTGCTCCTCTCCCCTCGGGGAGAGGTCGGATTGCCAACCGAGTTGCTCTTCGCAATTCGGTTGGCAATCCGGGTGAGGGCGAGTCTCCAAATCACTCAATCGCCCAGCGGCAACCTCGGATCGTCCACCTTCAGCGTGTTCACGCTCTGCTTGATGCGGCGCAGGTTCTCCAGCACTTTCGGCCCGCGCGATTCCGCCACCGTGGTGGCGATCATGTCGAGAATGGCTAAAAGCGCGTAGCGCGACGAGGTCGGCTTGTAGATGTTGCCGTCCTCGACGGATTGCAGCAGGATGACCGTGTCGGCGACCTTGGCCAAAGCCGAGTCCGGTGCGGTGATGGCAACGGTCGCCGCGCCATATTGCTGGGCGACCTCGACCGCTTCGATCACCGAACGCGCATAGCCCGAGACCGAGAAGGCGACCAGCGTCGTCTCGGGCGTCGCGACGGCGGCATACATGCGCTGCAGCTGGCCGTCGATCTGGGCGAGCGCCGACAGGCCGAGCCGGAACAGCCGGTTCTGCATCTCGGTCGCCATCATCGAGGAAATGCCGCCGGAGCCGATGCACAATATGTTGCCGGAGCTTGCGATGCGGGCAGCGACATCCATCAGCGTCGTCATGTCGAGGTTTTCGCTGGCGCGCTGGATGGCGGCGATCGCCGCTTCGGTAATTGCGGAGGCGATGCGCTGCTCGCGCGCGTCGCGGCTGAGCGGTTCCGGCGACAGATACTGGCCGCCGATGGCGATCGCCTGCGCAAGGTAGAACTTGAAATCGCGCAGCCCTTCGCAGCCGAGATTGCGGCAGAAGCGGGTGACGGTCGGCTCGCTGACGCCGACGCGGGCCGCAATCTCCGAGATGGCGGCCTTGGAGGCGAAATCGAGATCGGAAAGCACCAGCCCGGCCAGCCGGCGGTCCGACTTGGTGCCATCCTGCGACATCAGTTGCAGGCGGGTGATAATGTCGGCCGGGGTCTTCATTTATCGATCTTCACGTCTGCATTTTCACAGGGGCAGGCCCGTCGCCTTGTCGAACAGGTGGATGTTGCGCGGGTCGACGCTCACCGGCAGCCGGTCGCCCGGCTTCACCTGCAGCCGGTCGCGGAACACCGCGCGAACCGTGTCGTCGCCGACCGAGCCGTAGACATGGGTTTCCGAACCGGTCGGCTCGACGACATCGACCTTGATGGCGATGGCATCGTCACCAGCGCCAACCATGAAATGCTCGGGCCGGATACCGATCTCGACCGTATCGCTGCCGGACGCCGCCTCGCCGGCAAGCGCCAGCCGGCCGCCGCTGCTGGTCTCGAACCAGGACTTGGCTCCGGCGGTCTTCAGCGCGCCCGACACAAAACTCATGGAAGGCGAACCGATGAAGCCCGCGACGAATTTGTTGGCCGGCCGATCATAGAGTTCCAGCGGCTGCCCGACCTGCTGGATGCGGCCGCGATCCATCACCACGATGCGGTCGGCCATGGTCATCGCCTCGATCTGGTCGTGGGTGACGTAGACGATGGTCGATTTCAGCCGCTGGTGCAACGCCTTGATTTCGGTGCGCATCTGCACGCGCAGCTGCGCGTCGAGGTTGGAGAGCGGCTCGTCGAAGAGGAAGACCGACGGCTCGCGCACGATGGCACGGCCCATGGCGACGCGCTGGCGCTGCCCGCCCGACAATTGCCTCGGATACCGGTCGAGATAGGAGAAGAGGTTCAGCACCCCGGAGGCCTTCTTCACCTTGTCGTCGATCGCGGCGCGGTTCTCGCCGCGGATTTTCGGGCCGAAGCCGATATTTTCCGAAGCTCTTAGATGCGGGAACAGCGCGTAGGACTGGAACACCATGGCGATGTTACGCTTCTGCGGCGGCAGCTCGTTGGCCCTTAAGCCGCCGATGACGAGATCGCCGGAGGTGATTGTCTCCAGCCCGGCCAGCATGCGCAGCAGGGTGGACTTGCCGCAGCCGGACGGCCCGACCAGCACGACGAACTCGCCGGTCTTGATGTCGAGGTTGATGTCCTCGAGGATTTTGTGCTGGCCAAAAGATTTCGACAGGTTGCGAAACTGGACGTCGGTCATGGTCACGCTCCCAATATGTCGTCGATGAAAGGCAGGTAGCCGGCTGTCAGTCCGGCGTCCACCGGCACCACAGCACCTGTTATGCCGGAAGCGCGCTCGGAGGCAAGGAAAGCCACGGCTTCCGCCACTTCCAATGCATCGACGATGCGGCCGAGCGGATAGAGCCGCTGCAGCCGGCCGAGGATCTCGGGATCCTTGGCCAGGCGATGGTCCCAGGCGGCGGTGCGGATCGACCCCGGGCAGACGACATTGGCGCGCAACCCGCTGCGGCCAAGCTCGACGGCGATCGATTTGGCGTAGGCGTTGATGCCGGCCTTGGCCGCGGCATAGGCCGGATTGCCGAAATGCGCGATGGCATTGACCGAGGAGATGAAGACGACGCTGCCCGAACCGCGCCCGGCCATCGCCTTGATCAGCGGATCGGCGAAAATCATCACGCCGGTCAGGTTGAGGTCAAGCTCCTGCTCGATCCTGTCCGCCGTCAGCGCCTTCAACGTCTCGGCGCGTGTCCAGCCGGCATTGTTGATCAGGATGTCGGGAACGCCGTCTTTGTCCAGCAGCGCGGGGATCGCCGCTTCGATCGAGGCCCGGTCGAGCAGGTCGAAGACATGGCGCGAGGCGATGTGCGGACTGGCCAGCGCCTCCGCCGACTGGTCGCAGCCTACGATGCGCGCGCCGCGCTCGGCCATGAGCTTGACGATCGCCGAGCCGAGGCCGCCGCCTGCGCCGGTGACGACAATTGTCTTGCCCTCGAACTCGGCTTTCGAACCCACGCCGCGCGCTCCTTCACCGCTCATTTTGAACCAATAGGCTAGCCAAGCAAATGTAATTAAGCAACATGATAATCCGCTTGCATCGCGGGAAATGATGGATAATGTAGGAAAGTCACATAAATCCTGCGCTTGTAAGAGTCAGGGCGCCAACGTGCATCAACGGGAGAAATCAGATGAGCCTTGCGAAATGGACTGTCGGCCTGTTGGCCGGAATGAGCATGCTGACTTTTGCCGCATCCGCCGATGCGGGCGAGGTGCGCGTCACCGTCGCCGAGTACAGCGCCAAGACCGGCCCCTATTTCGAAGCGGTGAAGAAGGAGTTCGAGGCGGCCAATCCCGGCATCACCATCAAGTATGAAGTGGTTCCGTGGGATGTGCTGCTGCAAAAACTCACCACCGACATCACCGCCGGCACCAATGCGGATCTCTCGATCATCGGCACGCGCTGGCTGATCGACTTCGTCCAGCAGGATGTCGCCGAGCCGCTCGACAGCTACATCAAGCCCGAATTCAAGGACCGCTTCATCGACACCTTCCTGCAGCCCTCGATCATGGACGGTCACACCTACGGCCTGCCGATCGCGGCTTCCGCGCGCGCAATGTATTACAACAAGGAACTGTTCGAGAAAGCAGGCATCGCCAAGCCGCCGGCAACCTGGACCGAGCTGCAGGAAGACGCCCGCAAGATCAAGGCTCAAGGCGCCTTCGGCTTCGGCCTGCAGGGCAAGGAGATCGAGACCGACGTCTATTACTACTATGCGATGTGGTCGCAGGGCACCGAGATCCTCAACAAGGACGGCACGTCCGGTTTGAGCACGCCCGGCGCACTCGAAGCCGCCAAGCTCTACAAGTCGATGATCGACGAGGGCCTGACGCAACCGGGCGTCACCTCCAACAACCGCGAGGACGTGCAGAACCTGTTCAAGCAGGGCAAGGTCGGCATGATGATCACCGCGCCCTTCCTGTCCAACCAGATCAAGGACGAAGCGCCGAGCCTGAAATATGGCGTCGCCGCCATCCCTGCCGGCCCGACCGGCGCGCGCGGCACCTATGGTGTCACCGACTCCATCATCATGTTCAAGAACTCCAAGAACAAGGACGAGGCCTGGAAGCTGCTCGACTTCCTGTTCACCAAGGAGCAGCGCGCCAAGTTCACGCAGGGCGAAGGCTTCCTGCCGGTGAACAAGGAAGAGGCGAAAATGGATTACTACGTCAACAATGCCGATCTCGCCGCCTTCACCGCACTTCTGCCCGACGCCCGCTTTGCGCCGGTCATCCCGGGTTGGGAAGAAATCGCCCAGATCACCTCGGACGCCATGCAGAAGATCTATCTCGGCGGCGACCCCGAGGCTGGTCTGAAGGACGCGGCGGCAAAGGCCGACGCCGTGCTGAAGAAGAAATAAGGGCGTATCTCCCTGCCCCCGTGGCGCGCCCTCACCCCGTCGGGGCGCGCCGCACCTTTTAGAAGAGGCAGCAACGGCCGCGGAAATGGCTAAACCGACAAGGCATTCATCCCGGACCAGAGGATAAATTGCCAAAGTTTGCGCCGCCCCTCATTGCCCTGCCGGGCATTTCTCCCCGTATAGTGACGGGGAGAAAGAAACTGGCCGCAACCTCGGCGCCATGCCTGCAACGTGGTGATTGGCGAAAGCGGCGGCGACAGCGCCCCTCTCCCGGTCACTATACGGGGAGAGGATGCCGGCAGGCAGGTGAGGGGCAGCGCAGACGCCGGCAAAGAATTTGAACTGAACCCCCAGAACGAACGGTCGAGATTAGGCTAGCTGGCAAGCCAGCGCTGCCGATGTCTCGCAACACGGTACAAACCAGCCCGATGCAAAGCCGGATCCTACCCTATCTGCTGACGCTGCCCAGCCTGCTTTTGGCGGCGCTGGTGATCTTCTGGCCGGTCTGGGACCTGGTGCAGATCTCGACGCATGACGTCAATCGCTTCGGCCAGTTGCGCGAGTTCAGCGGTCTCGCCAATTTCGCCGAGTTGTTCGCCGACCCCGATTTTGTCGCAGCGCTTTGGCGCACCGGGCTGTGGACCGTGCTGGTCGTCGGCGGCGCGCTGCTTCTGTCGATCCCGGTGGCGATGATCCTCAACATGGATTTTTATGGCCGTGGGCTGGCCCGCGTGATCATCATGCTGCCCTGGGCGGTGTCGCTGACCATGACCGCGGTGGTCTGGCGCTGGGCGCTCAACGGCGAAAGCGGCATGCTGAATTCGGCACTGATGAAGCTTGGGATGATCAGCCAGAACATTCAGTGGCTGGCCAGCGCCGCGACCGCTTTCCCGATGCAGGTGCTGATCGGCATATTGGTGACGGTGCCGTTCACCACCACGATCTTCCTCGGCGGCCTGTCCTCGATCCCCGACGATCTCTATGAGGCGGCCGCACTTGAAGGCGCAACGCCGTTGCAGCAGTTCCGCGAGATCACCTTTCCACTCCTGAAACCCTTCATCAACATCGCGATCGTGCTCAACACCATCTACGTCTTCAACTCCTTCCCGATCATCTGGGTGATGACGCAGGGCGGGCCGGCGAACTCGACCGATATCCTTGTCACGCATCTTTACAAGCTCGCCTTCCGCATCGGCAAACTGGGCGAGGCCTCGGCGGTATCGCTGGTGATGTTCGCGATCCTGCTCGTCTTCACCATGATCTATGTGCGGTTGGCCATGCGGGAGCAGCGGGCATGAGAGCCAAACTGAAGCGCACCATCATCGCCTGGCTGCTGCTGGCCCCATTGATCGTGGTGACGATCTTTCCCTTCGCGGTGATGTTCCTCACCGCCGTCAAGCCGCGCACGGAGGTGCTGACCCCAAGCTGGTGGCCGAGCGAATTCCGCTGGTCGAATTTTGCCGACATGTGGGTGGCGACCGGCTTCGGCCAGGCGCTGCTCAATTCGCTCTATGTCTCGGCACTGGCGACAATCGGCGCCATCCTGATCTCGGTGCCGGCCGCCTACGCGATGTCGCGGTTTCGTTTTGCCGGCTATGGCTCCTTCCGCCAGTTCCTGCTGATCTCGCAGATGATCTCGCCGATCGTGCTGGTGCTCGGCCTGTTCCGCCTGATGGCCGCCTGGGGGCTGGTCGAGAGCACCACGGCGCTCGGCTTCATTTACATGGCCTTCAACGTCGCCTTCACGGTCTGGATGCTGCAGAGCTATTTCGACACCATCCCGCGCGATCTCGAGGAGGCCGCCTGGATGGAAGGCGCCGGCCGTTGGCTGACCTTGCGAAAAGTATTCCTGCCGCTCTGCCTGCCGGCGATCGCGGTGACGGCGATCTTCACCTTCATCAACGCCTGGAACGAATTCGTCGTCGCGCTCACCATGCTGCGCAGCCAGGAGAGCTACACGCTGCCGATCCAGGTTTTCTCGCTGGTCGCCGGCCGCTATACGATCGAATGGCACCATGTCATGGCGGCCACGCTGCTGGCGACCCTGCCGGTGGCGATCCTTTTCATCTGGCTGCAGCGCTATCTGGTCCGGGGCCTTGCGCTCGGGGCCGTTAAATAGCAATCCCAGCAATTCCGGGAAAAGTGTGCAGCGGTTTCCGTTTGCGAAGAACAAGAAGTCCACCACGGAGTTTTGATGCGCATCTTCACCGCCTCGCTGGCGACCGAAACCAACACCTTCTCGCCGGTGCCGACCGACCGGGCATCGTTCGAGATGGCCTTCTATGCCGGCCCGGGCAAGCATCCGGAGACGCCGACGCTCTGCTCCTCGCCGATCGTGGCATTGCGCAAGCGCGCCGCGAAGGACGGGCTGACCGTCATCGAAGGCACCGCCACCTGGGCCGAGCCCGGCGGCCTCGTGCAACGGCAGACCTACGAAGCGCTGCGTGACGAGATCCTTGGCCAGCTAAAGGAAGCGCTGCCAGTCGACGCCGTCATCCTTGGCTTGCATGGTGCGATGGTGGCACAAGGCTATGACGATTGCGAAGGCGATCTGCTGGAGCGCGTGCGCGCCATCGTCGGGCCGAAGGTCGTGATCGCCTCGGAGTTCGATCCGCACAGCCACCTGACACCGAAGCGCGTCGCGGCTTGCGATGTCATGGCCTATTTCCTCGAATTCCCTCACACCGATTTCTACGAACGTGGCGAGCATGTCGTCGAGCTTGGCCTTGCCGCGGCGCGCGGCGAGATCAAGCCGGTGATCTCGACCTTCGACTGCCGCATGATCCAGGTGCTGCCGACCAGCCGCGAGCCGATGCGCTCCTTCGTCGACAAGATCAAGGCGCTGCATGGCAAGGACGGCGTGCTGTCGGTCTCGGTCATCCACGGCTTCATGGCGGCCGACGTGCCGGAGATGGGCACGCGCATCCTGGTCGTCACCGACAACGACAAGGCGAAAGGCGACAAGCTCGCCGAGGCGCTGGGGCGTGAGCTCTATGGGCTGCGCGAGAAGACCGCCATGACGATGCTGTCCGCCTCGGCGGGTATCGAGCAGGCACTAGCGGTGCGGGCAGAGCGCAAGGACAAGCCCGCGGTGATCGCCGACATCTGGGACAATCCAGGCGGCGGCGTGCCGGGCGACGGCACCATCGTGCTGCGCGAGCTGCTTTCGCGTGGCGTGCGCAATGTCGGCGTGGCGACGATCTGGGATCCGATCGCCGTGACCTTCTGCCATGCCGCCGGCGAAGGCGCTGTCATCGACCTGCGCTTCGGCGGCAAGGCCGGGCCGCAGGCCGGCGAGCCGATCGACGCACGTGTCACGGTGCTGAAGGCGGTCAGCGAGGGCTGGCAGAGTTTCGGGCCGAGCCGCGTGACGCTGGGGCCCTCAGCGGTGGTGCGCGTCGAAGGCACCGAGGTCGAAATCATCCTGAACACCAACCGCACCCAGACTTTCGAGCCGGATATCTTCTCCAACATCGGCATCGATCCGCTGTCGAAGGACATCCTGCTGATCAAGTCGACCAACCATTTTTATGCCGGCTTCGAACCGATCGCCGCCGAGATCATCTACGTCGCGGCGCCGAGCTCCTATCCGAGCAACCCGGCAGTGACGGACTACAGGAAGCTGACCAGGCCGATCTGGCCACGGGTGGCGGATCCGTGGAGCGCTTCCCCTTCTCCCCTTGTGGGAGAAGGTGGCCGCGAAGCGGCCGGATGAGGGGTGTTCCAGAGAACACCAACGCCTCATTCCGCTGGAGCACCCCTCATCCGTCTCGGCGCTGCGCGCCGATCCACCTTCTCCCGCAAGGGGAGAAGGAAAAGGCGCGCTACACCAATCCCCGCTTCACCATCATCGCTTCCGGCGAAGGCATCTTCCCACGAAATGCGGTATAAAGCTCTTCAGGGTCCTTCGAGCCGCCGGCGGCGTAGATGTTCTTCCTCAACCGCTCGGCGAGCGCCGGATTGAAGGGATCGCCCGTCTCCTCGAAAGCCGAGAAGGCGTCGGCGTCGAGCACTTCCGACCACATGTAGGAATAATAGCCGGCTGAATATCCGTCGCCGGCAAAGACATGGCCGAAATGCGGGGTGCGGTGGCGCATCGCGATCGTGTCCGGCATATGCAGCTTTTCGAGCGTTTCAGCCTCGTATCGAAGCGGCTCTGCGGGTGCGTCCGGCCTGGCATGATAGGCCATGTCGATCAGCGCCGAGGCGGTGAACTCGACCGTGGCGAAGCCGGCGCCGAAGGTACGGGCGGCGAGCATCTTGTCGAGCAGCGCCTTCGGCATCGGCTTGCCGGTCTTGACGTGCAGCGCATGCTTTTCCAGCACCGCCGGCACCGTCAGCCAATGCTCGTAGAGCTGTGAGGGCAGTTCGACGAAATCTCGGCTCACGGACGTGCCCGAAACCGATGGCCAGGTCACGTCGGTCAGCATACCGTGCAGAGCGTGGCCGAACTCGTGGAACAGGGTCTTCGCTTCATCGACGGAGAGAAGCGCAGCCTCGCCGGCCGGCGGCTTGGCGAAATTCATGATGTTGTAGATCACCGGCTTGGCGCCGTTGCCCAACTTGTAGCCGGATTGCAGCGCGCTCATCCAGGCGCCGGAGCGTTTTGAGGGCCGCGCGAAATAGTCGGCCAGGAACAGGCCGCGCTCGCTGCCGTCGGCATTTTTCACCACGAAGGCACGCGCGTCGGGATGCCAGGCGACAATGCCCTTCTTCTCCTCGAAAGTGATGCCGAAGAGTTTTGTGGCGACGTCGAAGCAGGCCTCGATGACACGCTCGAGCTGCAGGTATGGCTTCAGCTCCGCTTCGTCGAAGGCGAATTTCTCGGCGCGCAGCTTCTCCTGGTAGAAGCGCCAGTCCCAGGCCGCGAATTTCTCGTTGCTGCCGGCTTCCGCGGCAAGTCGCTCCAGGTCCTTCTGGTCGGTCGCGGCCTTTTCCAGCGCCTTTTCCCAGACAGGATCGAGCAGGTCGTGCACGGCCTTCGGCGTCTTCGCCATCGTGTCGTCGAGCTTCAGCGCCGCGAAGGAGCCGTAGCCGAGCAGCTGCGCCTTTTCGGCGCGCAGCTTCAGCATGTCGCGCACAACGTCGGTGTTGTCGGTGGCGCCGCCATTCTGGCCGCGCATGGTGAAAGCGCGGAAGGCGATCTCGCGCAGGTCGCGGCGCTCCGAGAAGGTCGAGAACGGCTCGTAGATCGAGCGCGACAGCGTCACCGCATAGCGGCCCTTCTGGCCGCGCATCCCGGCCGCTTCGGCCATGGCGCTCTTCAGAAAATCGGGCAGGCCGGCAACGTCGGCCTCGTCGAGGAACAGCGCCCAGTCGCGCTCGTCGGCAAGCACATTCTGGCCGAAATTGGTGCCGAGCGAGGAAAGCTCCTCATTGATTGCCGCGAGCCGCTTCTTGCCTTCGGCGTCCAGTTTCGCGCCCGACCGGACAAAGCCCTTCCAGGTCTTTTCCAGCACGCGCAGCGTTTCCGGATCGAGGTCCAGGCTTTCGCGGCGCTGGTAGAGGTCGTCGATGCGGGCAAACAGCTTCTCGTTCATCGAGATCGCCGAGAAATGCCGCGACATTTTCGGCGAAATGTCGCGCTCCAGCGCCTGGATCGTGTCGTTGGTGTGGGCGCCGGCGCGGCACCAGAAGATCGACGAGACGTGGTCCAGCGGCTCGCCGGCAAGCTCCAGCGCTGCCAGCGTATTGTCGACGGTCGGCGCCTCGCCGTTGCCGGCGATGGCATCGATCTCTGCCTCATGCGCCTTTAGCGCCGCGTCGAAGACGGGACCGAAATCATTGTCGCCGATGCGCGAGAAATCCGGCAGGCCGAGCGGCCCTTGCCAGGCAGTCAGGGGATGGGCGGCGAGGTCGACGGTTTTCGAGGATGGCATGGACTGTTCCGGTGAGCTGATTGGAAGGCGGGTGGCACGGATGTAGGGCGATGCCGCGCATCGCGCAACTCGCGCCTGGCTCAGTAGCCGCTGCAGTCCTGCGCCACCGCCGTCTGGGTGCTGGCGGTGATACGCCCACCAGCGACGGTGAAGGTCTCGCGCATCAGCGTGTCGTTGTTGGGGAAGTCGTAGCAGGCGAGCACCGTGGTCTGGCCGTTCTCGCTCTTTTCGATGCGATGCCGGATCGTGGCGCCCGCGACGGCGCCCTGCCATTCGTCGATCGAGGCGATGAAGTCCTGCTTGGTCTGGACGACGCCGATGTCGTCGAGCGTCATGCGCACGTCGTCGGCGAGCAGCTCCGCCAATTCGCCGCGGTCGGCGGCCAGCAGCGCCGAATACCAGCGGTCGATGATGGCGCCGTCATCGGCGCTGGCGCGGACGATCGAGGACAACAGCAGCGTCGCCGCGACAAAGAACCTCCACAAGGCGCAGTGCATCACCCCTCCCTTACAGCTCGGGCCGCTCGAAATCGCCGGTTTCCTTGTTCATCACCCAAAGCTCCCCGGTCGAGATGTCGAACCAGGCACCGTGCAGCGACAGCCTCCCCTTGCCTTCGAGGATCGAAACGCAGGGAAAGGTCCGGAGATTGGCGATCGAATAGCGGATCGAGATGCGCTCCAGCGCTGTCTGGCGCTCCGTTGCCGTCATCATCGTGCTGGCGGCCACCGTCTCGGCGGCCGGCGCGATCAGGCTCATCCACTTGCCGATGAAGTCGCCAGGCGACAGCGGTGCAAAGTTGGTGTCGAGCGCGGCGCGGATGCCGCCGCAGCGGCCATGGCCCATCACCACGATGTTCTTGACCTTCAGGCTCTGCACCGCGAATTCGAGCGCGGCCGAGGTCGAATGGTACTCGCCGTCCGGTTCATAGGGCGGCACCAGATTGCCGACATTGCGCAGCACGAAGAGCTCGCCCGGACCGGCATCGAAGATCGCTTCTGGCGCCGAACGCGAATCGCAGCAGGCGACGATCATCGTCTCGGGTGCCTGACCCTCGCGCGCCAGCGAGCGATAGCGGCCGCTTTCGGCGGGATAGCGGCCGCTCATGAAGTTGCGGTAGCCGGTCAGCAGATGTTCGGGGAGATGGGGCATGGGCGGCGTCTTGACCCTTTTTCCGGGTTGGAGGCGGCAGCACGTTCTATTGCGGCAAAGGCTCTACCGGCAAAAGGTGTCCGCGGGCAATGCCGAATCGCGGACGGCTCCGTCGCAATCGCGATGGATCCGGCATGGCTCGATCTACGCCCAGATCGCGATTGGAATACCGAAGCGGTCGGCCAGCGGCGGGTCGGGCGAAGGCCGCGCCTCGCCGCTGGCGATACGTCCGGCAATCAGCATCATTGCCGCCGCGTCGAGGAAGTCGTCGCTCGCCGCGCCTCGTGGCGGTGCCTGGTCGAGAAAGCGCTTGTCGTAGCCATGCCGGCAAAGCAGCGCCTTGCGTTCCTCCATGCCGGCCGGATTGACCGAACCTTTGATCTTCTTCGGCAGGGCCATCGCCGTGCCGCCATTCAGCCGGCAGAACGCCACTTCCGGATGCGATTCGAAGATGCGGCGACGCAGTTCCGGCCGCGCGATCAGCAAGGAATCGATCTCGCGTATCTTCGAGAAAATGCCGAAAGCCTGGATGGAAACGCCGCGCGGCGGGTCGGAGGTCTCCATCGCCACCGCGCTTGCCAGCCGATGCGCCGCATGCCAGGCCTCGATCGTGGTGAAGTCGCTGGTGTCGGCGTAGAGCGCCGCCCGCGAGGGAATGGCGAAAACGCTCGATTGCCGCGCCCCGAGCAGCGGCCGCACCAGCGCTTCCGGTCCGCGGCCGCCCTTGCTCGAAGAATCCGGCAGGCCGATAGGCATGTCGACGGCGATCGTGGCGTCCGGCAACGCGTCGAGCAGCAGCTGGAAACTCGGAAAGACCGAGACCGATGGCGGCGTATCCAACTCGCGGTGGACGGCAATCCAGCCGGCCTTGCAGCCGTCGACGCCTGCCAGCCCGCCGTCTGGCTTCACGCCCGCTTGTCCCGCCCGGGATGCAAGAGATGGCGCAGTTGCACCATGGCCATGGGGTGCGACAGGCTCTGCGCGTCGGTTTCGAGTTGCAGCTCGTCGCCGCCGCGCTTCGCGGTGCGGGCGAGTATCTCGTAGACGGCGGCGGTGGTCGATTGCAGCGCCTTGACCGCCGGCTGGCCGGAGAGGACGCGCGCCAGATAGACGGCGGCAGTCAGGTCGCCAAGCCCGTTCGGCGGCTTCTCGATGAGACGATGCTCGGCGAGCAGCGCATGGCTGCCATCAAGCAGGAAATTGCCGGTGCCACCCGTCATCATCGCAGGCGCCGAAGTCACCAGCATGGTGGACGGGCCGGCATGAAGTGCCGCCGCCGTCACCGCCTTGATGTCGGGCAATGGCGCGCCGGCCATCCATTCCAGCTCATAGCGGTTGGGTGTGGCGATATCCGCTATCGGCATCAATTTGTCGCGCATGGCGACGGCCGTCGGCTCCGGCACGTAGAGTCCGCCGGAATCGCCCATCACCGGGTCGCAGATGTAAAGTGCATTCGGCGTCTTTTCCTTGACGGCAGCAACCAGCGAGGCGACCGCCTCAGCCTGCCCTGCCTCGCCGAGATAACCCGAAAGCACGGCCCGCACCTCGCCCAGCCAGGGCGCGCGCTCGAGATCGGCCATCAGCGCCTTGAACTGATCGAGAGGCGGCACGATGCGCGTAGCCCGGCTGTGGCCGGGGTGCCACGGCAGGATGACGGTCGGCACCGCCCAGACCGGGAAGCCCAGCGTCTCCAGCGCGAACACCGCCGCGCGGTTGCCGACCGAGCCGCGGGCGACATGGCTGGAGATGACGATGACCGCGCCCGGCGCGTCGGTTTTTTCTGCACTCATGAAATTCGATCCTGGAGCGTTTCACCGTTTCACAGACACGGCGAGCCTCTCTATCTCCTTGTTTGACGCAATTCCGGACGGAAGGCTACGGCGAAGCCGCCGAGCCCAACCGTTTCGCACTTTTCCTGGAATTGCTCTAGCCGCCACGCGTGGCGGCATACACCAGCCAGACCAATAGCCCAATGGCGATGAAGAAGCCGAGCGTTCGGCCAATGCGGGTTCCCCAGTATTCGATAGGATCGGCGCGATCGGCGTCGGCAGCGGTTACGCGGTCGCGTGCGTCCTTCGCCGCGCGGGCGATGAACGATGCGCCGCCTGGCTCCGTCTCTTGCGCCACACGTTCGAGGATGCGGCGCGATTCGGTCTCGTCGTCCCGGCGCTCGGCCATGGCAATTGCCCTTTCCTGCCCGCAGCTTAGCCTGTTCTCGCTTCTATTCACAGTGGCGCACGGCTGAACGAAATCGGCGTCACGAGCCGGACATTTTCTTGCGCGTGGATTGTGGTAATGCTTCGCCTGCAACTTCTGTCGAGGAACCAATCATGATTACCGAGCGCCTCTCATTACGCTCCTCCTTCCGTACCCTGCCCGCTTTCCTGATGATGGTTTTCGTGCTGCCGCTGCTTGCCGGCTGCGGCTACAACACCATTCCGACGGCGGAAGAGAACGCCAGAGCCGCCTGGAGCGAGGTGCTCAACCAGTATCAGCGCCGTTCAGACCTGATCCCTAACCTGGTCGAGACGGTGAAAGGCTATGCCTCGCATGAAAAGGACACGCTCGAGGCGGTCGTCGAGGCGCGCGCCAAGGCAACGCAGATCACGGTGACGCCCGAGACGCTGAAGGATCCCGATGCGCTGAAGAAGTTCCAGGATGCCCAGGCCGGGCTGACAAGCGCGCTGTCGCGGCTGATCGCGGTGTCGGAAGCCTATCCCGACCTCAAGGCCAACCAGAACTTCCTGGCGCTGCAGGCGCAGCTGGAAGGCACCGAGAACCGCATCGCCGTGGCGCGGCGCGACTACATCCAGGCGGTCAGGGACTACAATCTGACCCTGAAGACCTTCCCCTCCGTGCTGTGGGCGACCTTCTGGTTCCGCGGCAACGAGCCGTTCGCGAACTTCACCGTCGACGAAGACAAGATGCAGGTGCCGAAGGTCGATTTCGGAACGAGCACGAAGCAGGGCGGGTGAGCGCTTCGACTGAATTTCATTGAGCCTGTCAACGTTGCGTTCCTTCGCGCCCCCCTCTGCCCTACCGGGCATCTCCCCCTCTAGGGGGGAGATTAGCTGTGCCGTCGACGGCGGTCCCCTTGCAGCGATGGAGATTGGCGAAGGCCAAGGTGACGTCCAATCTCCCCCCTTGAGGGGGAGATGTCCGGCAGGACAGAGGGGGGCGCCTCACGCCAACCGCTCCTTCGTTGGCATTTTGCTGAGCGTCTTCCTCGCCCTCCTCCCGCTCGCCGCCCTCGCCGCCGACCTTCCGGCCCTCACCGGCCGTGTTGTCGACAATGCCGGCATCATTGATGCCGGCACCCGCGCGGCACTGACGCAAAAACTGGCGGACTTCGAGACCAAGGGCTCCGACCAGATCGTCGTCGCCACGATTCCCAGCCTCGGCGGCGAGGAGATCGAGCCTTACGCCAACCGGCTGTTCCGCTTCTGGAAGCTCGGCCAGGCCAAGGAGAACAACGGCGTGCTGCTCTTGGTCGCGCCCAATGACCGCAAGATGCGGATCGAGGTCGGCTACGGGCTGGAAGGCACGCTGACCGACCTGCACACCAAGCTGATCATCGAGAACGACATGGTGCCGGCCTTCCGCGCCGGCGACTTCTCCGGCGGCATTACCAAGGCCGTCGACGACATGATCATGGTGCTGGAGGGCAACCCGGAGGAACTGGAAGCGCGCGGCAAGCGCAACGAGCAGGCGCCGTTCAACTCCGACGACCTTTTCTTCGCCATCTTCATCACCATCTGGGCGCTGATCTTCTTCGGCGGCATCGCAATGACGGTGCTGCCGCCGATCTTCGGCCAGAGGATCGGACCCGGCCGCTATCGCTGGCTCGGCATGACTTTCGAACCCAGCCGGCGATCCTCTTCGTCGGGCGGTGGCGGCTGGTCGTCAGGCGGCGGTGGCTGGTCCTCGGGAGGCGGCGGTGGCGGATTTTCCGGCGGCGGCGGTTCGTCCGGCGGCGGCGGCTCTTCGGGAAGCTGGTGAGGCATCATGGCAACGCGATCGATCAGCGCCGAGGACCATGACCGCATCGCCGAGGCGATCCGTGCGGCCGAATTGAAGACCGACGGCGAAGTCTACTGCGTCGTCGCCCATTCGAGCGACGGCTACTTCTTTGCGGCCGCGTTCACGGCGACGATCGGCCTGTTCATCGCCAGCCTGGCCGTCGCCTATGGGCTGGAGGCCTGGTGGCTGAGCATCCGGCTGCCGCATTTCGTGCTGGCGCAACTGCTGGCGCTGGCCTCGGTGTTCGTCCTGCTCTGGCTGTGGCCCGCCTTACGCATTCATTTCGTGCCGAGAAGGCTGCGCTATCAGGCGGCCCACGCCAATGCGATGAAGCAGTTCCTGGCGCGCAATGTGCATCGCACCCAGGCGCGCACCGGTGTGCTGATCTTCGTCTCCATCGCCGAGCATTATGCCGAGATCGTCGCCGACGCAGGGATCAATGCCAAGGTCGACCAGCATGTCTGGGACGGCGTGATCCGCGACCTCACAAAACATGCCGGCGACGACCGGCTGGCCGAAGGTTTTGTGCACGCGATCGAGACTGTCGGCGCAATGCTCGCCCAGCATTTCCCGGTCACCGAAGGCGACACCAACGAGCTCGACGACCACCTCGTCGAAATCTGACAAGAGCATGATGCCGAAAAGTGTGAAGCGGTTTTCGGGCGACATCATGCTCTATCTCTTGGATTTAGAGACGGATTCAGATTTCAGGTTGATTCGACCTGAAATCATCCGGCTCTAGGCCCCTTGTCCGCCAGCACGCCTTTGGCCTGTGCGAAAGCGTCGACGGCGTGTGCCGGACTCTTTGCAATCAGGCGACGCGGGTTTATGGTTAACCAATCATGAACACGCTGACGATCGACATCCGGAAGGCAGAGCCGCGCGACGCGAGCGCCATCGCCGAGGTGCACCAGCAGGCCTGGCGCGGCGCTTATTCGGGCATCATCCCGCACCGCACGCTGACCTCGATGATCAATCGCCGCGGCGTCGACTGGTGGGCCAACGCGATTCGCAAGGCGGCAACCGTGCTGGTGGTCGAGATAGGCGGAACCGTCGCCGGCTATGCCACGATCGGCAAGAACCGCGCCCGCGAGCTCCGGCAGCAGGGCGAGATCTACGAACTTTACCTCCGCCCTGAATATCAGGGCATCGGGTTAGGCAGCCGCCTGTTCAAGGCGGCGAAGGCGCGCCTCGCCGACCATGGCCTGCGCGGCCTCGTGGTGTGGGCGCTGGAAGACAACCACAACGCCTTGGCCTTCTATGCCGGCAATGGCGGCCGCGATGTCGCCGAAGGCGTCGAGGTTTTCGAGCAGAAGGCGCTGAAGAAGGTAGCCTTCGTCTGGAACGACTAGAGCAATTCCAGGAAAAGTGTGGGCGGTTTTCCGCCCGGAATTGCGTGAAAACGACGACATAGAGCTTTTCACCGTTCCGTGGAACGGTGAAAAGCTCTAGCGTCGCCCAGGTTACAATCCATCACAAACTGTGCGCTTCCGTTAGCGTCCCGCACTATTCGACGCATTGCGCCATGACGCTTCCCCCGCTATCGGTCTTTTCAATCGAGAGAGGGATAGACCATGCGTATCGAAGCCGTGCCAATCGGGAAGAACCCGCCTGACGACATCAACGTCATCATCGAGGTGCCGATCGGCGGCGAGCCGATCAAGTACGAGATGGACAAGGAGGCGGGCACTTTGTTCGTCGACCGCTTCCTGCACACCTCCATGCGCTATCCCGGCAATTACGGCTTCGTGCCGCACACGTTGTCGGGCGACGGCGATCCGATCGACGTGCTGGTCTGCAACACCCGTGCCCTGGTGCCGGGCTGCGTCATCAATGTGCGGCCGATCGGCGTGCTGATCATGGAAGACAATGCCGGCCAGGACGAGAAGGTGATTGCGGTTCCCTCGCCCAAGCTGACACTGCGCTACGAAAACGTCACCGAATACACGCATCTGCCCGAGATCACGCGCCAGCAGGTGCAGCACTTCTTCGAGCACTACAAGGATCTCGAACCCGGCAAATGGGTCAAGATCGAGGGCTGGCACGATTCCAAATACGCCAAGAAGATGATCGTCGACGCGATCGCGCGGGCCAAGGCCGTCAAGTAGGCCGAGGCCCTTATCGCACCGACTTATCGCCGCCGGCGGCGGTTATCACCCCGACGATGATCAGCCCCGTCAGCACCAGCCGCACGCCGGCGCTGACGCCGAAGGTGTTGAGCATGGTGAGCAGGAGCACCAGGAACAGGCCGGCGCCCCAGACGCCGGGCACGTTGGCCTTGCCGCCGGCAACCGACGTGCCGCCGATGACCACGACCGCGATCGAGGCGAGCAGGTATTCGTTGCCGATGTCGACATTGGCGCCGCGGAAATAGCCGGCAAGCAGCGCGCCGTCGATGCCGCCCAGCGCGCCGCACAGCGTGTAGGTGAGGAAGCGGATGCGGCCGACATTGACGCCGGCCAACCAGGCGGCGCGGATGTTCTGGCCGATCGCCAAGACCGAGCGGCCATAGATCATGCGCTGCAGCGCAAGTGCGGCGCCGATCGTGAAGAGCACCGTCAGCATCGCCAGCACCGGAATGCCCAGCACCTGCCAATTGGTGAAATCGGCAAAGCCCGGCGGCGGCTTGATCTGCAGGCCGCGCCCGTAGCTGATGTCGACCGACTGGATGATGAAGCTTGCCGACAGCGTCGCGATGATCGGCGGGATGCGCAGCGCCCAGATCAGCAGGTAGTTGATGGCGCCGATCGCGGCGCCGCAAGCGAGCGCGGCAAGCAGCCCGACGACGATCATGGCATCGCTGCCGCCCATCACCTTCATCGCAACGGCGCTTGCCAGCCCGATATTGGCCGGCAGCGACAAATCGACATTGCCGGGTCCCAGCGTGATGACGAACATCTGGCCGACGCCGACGATGACGGTGAAGACGGCAAGCGAAAGCGCGGCCGTGACCATGCCGCCGCCGCCGTACCCGCCGGTGAAGGCGACCGTCGCCAACCAGACGACGAGCGCGCCGGCGAAGGACCAGATCCACGGTTTTTCAAGCAGAGCCCGCACCGAGGTCATCGCTCACCTCTCCCTGCGGCTGATCAGCACGCGTGCCGCCAGCACGATGATCAGGATCGCGCCGTTGGCGGCCACCTGCCAGTCGGGCGGGATGTGCATGAAGGTGAGCAGCGGCGAAGCGGCCAGCGCCAGCGTCAATGCGCCGAGCACCGCGCCGATCGGCGACACGCGGCCGCCAACGAACTCGCCGCCACCCAGAATGACGCCGGCTATGGAAAGCAGCGTGTAGCCGTTGCCGATATTGGCGTCGGCCGAGGTGGTGATGCCGATCAGCGCCATGCCGGACAGCACGCCGAACAGCCCGGTCAACGCGAAGAGCACCACCTTGGTGCGGAGCAGCGACCAGCCGGCGCGCCTGAGCGCCGCGGCGTTGCCGCCGGAACCGCGCAGGATCACCCCGTAGGATGTGCGCATCAGGCCGAAATGCACGACCACGGCGATGAGCAGCGCGGCCAGGATCGGGAACGGAATGTAGGGCGGCTTGAAGGACATGATCGCCAGCAGCCAGTCCGGCGCCTTGCCGCCGGGCTTGGGCAGGACCAGGATGGCAAGTCCCTGCCAGACGAAGCTCATGCCGAGCGTCACGACGATCGACGGCAGATTGCGCAGATGGATCAGCGCGCCGAGCAGCGCATAGACGCCGATCGAACCCAGCAACACCAGAATGCCGATGAGCGGCGCGTCCCTCAGCCATGTGGCGGTGACGCAGCCGACGAAGCCGACGAACGTTCCGATCGACAGATCGAGCTCGTTGCCGGCGATGACGAACATCTGCGCAATCGTCGCCAGCGCGATCGGGATCGCCAGGTTCAGCATGAGGTTGAAGCCGAAATAGCTGATGGCGCGCGGGTTGAGCCAGGCGATGGCGATCAGCACCAGCGCCAGCGACAAAGCCGGCAAAAGGCCGCGCAGCATGCGCGCCCTGGCCGCGCTACCGCGCGGTGAAGCTTTCGGGACCGTACCGGGAGCGATTGCCGTCATTTCAGGCCGCGTCGCCGAACGAGGACTGGATGATCTTTTCCTCCGTCAGCTCATCGCGCCGCAGATTGGCGACGATGCGACCGTTCTTGAAGACATAGACGTGGTCGCAATTGTCGAGCTCTTCGGTTTCGGTCGTGTACCAGAGGAAGGTGCGGCCCTTGGCGGCCTCCTCCCGCACCAGGTCGTAGACTTCGAGCTTGGTGCCGATATCGACACCGCGCATCGGATCGTCCATGAGCACGATTCTTGCGTCGGAGCCGAACGCGCGGGCAAACAGCGCCTTCTGCTGGTTGCCGCCCGAAAGTGAATAAATGTTGTTGTTCATGTCGGGCGTACGGATTCCGATCTTCTGCTTCCAGAATTCGGCGAGCTCGGCCTCGCGCTGCGGCGATATCAGCAGGCCGTTGCGCAGCCGGGCCAGCGAGCGGATGCCGATGTTCTGCGCGATCGACCATAGCGCGAAAATACCGTCCGACTGGCGGTCGCCGGCGACCAGCGCCACCGGCGCGGTCACCTCCATGCCTGCCTTGGCTCGGGCGGCGGCCGCGAAGATCGCCAGCAAAAGGTCGGTCTGGCCGTGGCCGGCTAGCCCGGCAAGACCGATGATCTCGCCCGCGCGGGCGACGAGCTCCTTGCCGTCCTGCTGCCTGGCCGGGCGCGCCCGCACCCTGAGCACGCCGGGCGAGGTCTTCCGGGCTTCGGTAGCGCCCTTCTGATGTCCTTCGGCGCCGCCCATGGCGGCGACCAGCCTGTCGCGGTCGAAGGCGCTTGCGGCATCGGCCGCGACCACCTTGCCGTCGCGCATCACCACGATGCGGTCGGCATTCTGCAGCACCTCGCCCAGCACATGCGAGATCAGGATGCAGCTGCCGCCCTTCTCGACGAAGCGGCGCACGAAGGCGAGCAACTGGCCCGCCGTATGCGCGTCGAGCGAAGAGGTCGGCTCGTCGAGGATGACCAGATGCAGCGGCTCGCTGGTCAGCGTGAAGGCGCGCGCCACCTCGACCATCTGCCGCCTTCCGATCGAGAGATCGCCGGCAATGTCATCCGCCGAAATGCCGTGGTCCGGAAAAATCTCGTCGAGCTTGGTGGCAATGAGATCGGCAGCCCTGCGCCGCCAGCCGAGACCGGTAAGCGCGCGATGGTTGATGCGCGTGTTCTCGGCGACGCTGAGGTTGGGGCAGAGCGACAATTCCTGGAAGACGCAGCGTATGCCGAGCTCGAGCGCGCGCGCCACCGAATAACTCGCTTCCGCATTGCCGCGCACCGCGATCTGCCCGCCATCCGGCCGCAGCGTGCCGGCCACCATATGCATCAGCGTCGACTTGCCGGCGCCGTTATGCCCGACCAGTCCGACGCACTCGCCGGCGCCGACATGGAAGTCGACGCCGTTAAGCGCCCGAACGGCGCCGAAATGCTTTTCGGCGCCGTCCAGTCTTACAATGTCTGCAATAGCCTGGAGCATCCTCAACTTTTATCCGGTTGGCGATGCGGCTGGCAACGTTGGCCGCGAAAATGGGACGACTTTTCTTCGAATCGTCATCCCACTTTATCTTATTGTTTGAGCATGATTTTTTCCGAAAACCGCTGCACACTTTTCGGGATCATGCTCTATTGCTTGATGTTGGCCTTGATGGCCGCGATGGCTTCTTCCTGCGTGTATTCGTGGGTGGCGACGCCGCCCTCCTTGATCTTCGGCAAAGCAGCCTCGAAATCGTCCTGAGTGAAGGCGAGATAGGGCACCAGGAGATCGTGCGGGATGTCCTTGCGACCGTCGAGCACCTGCTGCGCCACCCAGAAGGCGAGCGTCGACACGCCGGGGGCGATCGAGGCCGACCAGGTCTTGTAACCGTCCTTCTCCTTCTGCTCCTTCCACCACTTCAGCTCGTCCTGGCGGTTGCCCATGATGATGGTCGGGCGCGGCTTGCCGGCGGCGGCGAAGGCTTGCGCGGCGCCATAGCCGTCGCCGCCCTGGTCGACGATGCCGACGACGTCGGGGAGCGACGGCAGGATGGTCGCCACCGCCTTCTGCGCCGTGGTCTGATCCCAGTCGCCGGTCACCGACCCGACGATCTTGAACTCGGGATGGGCGGCGACGCCTTCGAGGATGCCGGCATGGATGGCATCGTCGATCGAGGTGCCGGCTAGGCCGCGGATTTCCAGCAGGTTGCCGCCCTTGGGCTGGAACTTGGCCATCTGCTCGACTTCCTGCTTGCCCATGTCCTTGAAGTCGACGACGACGCGGTAGGCGCAGGGCTCGGTGACGATGCCGTCGAAGGAGACGACGACGATGTTGGCGTCGCAGGCCTGCTTGATGGCGCCGTTGAGCGCATCCGGGGAGGCGGCATTGATGACGATGGCGTCATAGCCCTGCAGGATCAGGTTCTGCACCTGGGCGGCCTGGGTCGGCACTTCCTTGTCGGCGGTGGTGAAGACGTCGGCGGCCGCGACCACCTTGTCCTCGACCGCCTTCTTGGTGACGATGCCGTAGCTGTCGAGCATCGCCTGGCGCCACGAATTGCCGGCATAATTGTTGGAGAAGGCGATCTTCTTGCCGCTGGTGTCGGCAAGCGCGGTGCCCGAGGCGAGCATCGCAGCGAATGCACCCAATACGAGCAGTTTCTTCATGTCGGTTCCTCCCGAGGTTGCTGGTCTTAACGGATGGTCGTAACTCGAATTGCCTGTTTTTTATCTATTGTCAGACAAATTCAGAGGAACCGCAAGCTGTCAACTCCAAAGCATTGGCACTGCCCGATCAACTTGCGGTGCGACGATTGAAAAGACGGCGGCTCCTGGTCTAGGAACGCGGCAGGAGAGAGAATTTGATGGCAGTAACGCCGACCGTTGCTAAAGGCGCGCCCGGGATTCCGGCGCGCTGGACGTCGAGCGCCAAGAGCGGCGTCGGCACCGCGCTTTCGGCAAAAAGCCCGCTCTGGTTCACCGTCAGCCACGGCATTCTGAACGAAATCTATTATCCGCGCCTCGACAGCGCCTGCACGCGCGACCTGGGGCTGGTCGTGACCGGCCCTGGCGGCTATTTTTCCGAAGAGAAGCGCGACGCGGCCCATACCGTCGAACCTTTCGAGGACGGGGTCCCTGGCTACCGGCTGACCAACACTGCTTCCGACGGCGCTTACCGGATTGAGAAGCGTATCGTTGCGGATTCGAAACGACCTGTCCTGCTGCAGGAAACCAGTTTCACCGCGCTCGAGGGCCCCGCCGCCGACCATCGCGTCTACGCGCTGCTTGCACCGCATCTCGTCAATGCCGGCATGGGCAACACCGCCTGGATCGGCGAACACAAGGGGCAGCGTATTCTTTTCGCCAGCGGACGCGGCGTCTCGCTCGCGCTTGCCTCCTCTTTGCCCTGGGGCGACTGTTCGGCCGGCTATGTCGGCTTTTCCGACGGCTGGCAGCAACTGTATGACGTCGGCGCGCTCGAACCTTCCTGCCAGGTGGCCGAACACGGCAATGTCGCGCTGACCGGCGAGATCGGCTTTTCGACCGGCAAGACGGTTGCCCTGCTGGCGCTCGGCTTCGGCGCTTCGCCGGAAGAAGCGGCCGACCTCGCCTTGGCAAGCCTGAAGCAGGGTTTCGAGCCGGCCGCGAAAACCTATGTCGAAAACTGGCGGAAATTCCAGGCAGGGCTCGAAAAGCTCGACCGTCACGGCGCTTCCGGGCTGAACACCTACCGCGTCAGCACCGCGGTGCTGGCCTCGCATCTATCGGTCGCCAGACCCGGCGCCGCCGTTGCCAGCCTGTCGATCCCCTGGGGCTTCAACAAGGGCGACGACGACCTCGGCGGCTATCACCTCGTCTGGCCGCGCGACCTGGTCGAGACGGCGGGCGGTTTTCTGGCTGCCGGCGACGGCAAACAGGCGCTGCAGATCCTCACCTACCTGCGCTCGATCCAGCAACCGGACGGCCACTGGCCGCAGAATGCCTGGTCGGACGGCACGGCCTATTGGCCGGGCATCCAGATGGACGAATGCGCCTTTCCGCTGCTTCTGGCCGACGCCTTGCGCCGTGCCGGCCATCTGCCGCGCGCGAAACTCGCCGACTTCTCAGGAATGATCGAAAGCGCGGCCTCCTATGTGGTGCGCAACGGGCCGGTCACCGGCGAGGACCGCTGGGAAGAGGATGCCGGCTACAGCCCGTTCACGCTGGCCGTCGAGATCGCGGCGTTGCTTGCCGCAGCCGACATGCTCGATATCTTCGGCAAAAATGAGCCGGCAAACTATCTCCGCGAGACCGCCGATTGCTGGAACGACCAGATCGAGCGCTGGACCTATGTCACGGGCACCGGACTTTGTGCGAGCGCAGGCGTCGCAGGCTATTATGTCCGCATCGCGCCACCCGACGATGGCGGCGCCGCCTCACCGAAGGACGGCTTCGTGCCGATCAAGAACCGGCCGCCTGCCGACACGGACAAGCCGGCCGGGGCGATCATCAGTCCCGATGCGCTGGCGCTGGTCCGTTTTGGCCTCAGAGCCGCGGACGATCCGCGCATCGTCAATACCGTCAAAGCCATCGACGCGCTTTTGCGTTGTGAACTGCCGCAAGGCCCGCTCTGGTACCGCTATACCGGCGACGGCTATGGCGAGCACGAGGACGGCGCGCCTTTCGACGGCACCGGCCAGGGTCGGCCTTGGCCGCTGCTTGCCGGCGAGCGCGCCCACTACGAACTGGCCGCCGGCCGCAAGGACAAGGCGGCGCAACTGCTTGAAACCTTGGAACGCTCGGCGGGCGTGGGCGGCCTGCTGCCGGAGCAGGTCTGGGATCGCCCCGACCTGCCCGACCGCGAACTGCGCCTGGGCGCTCCTTCAGGCAGCGCCATGCCGCTGGTCTGGGCGCATGCCGAGCACATCAAGCTGTTGCGCTCGCTGCGCGACGGCGCTGTCTTCGACCTGCCGCCGCAAGGCGTCGAACGCTACATCAAGGGCAAGACGGCCTCGCCGCTGAGGACGTGGCGCTTCAACAACAAAATCCGCTCCATTCCCGCCGGCAAGGCGCTGCGCGTCGAGCTCTCGTCGCCGGGCGTCGTTCATTGGAGCAGCGACAAATGGCTGACGGTGCAGGATAGCAGGACTGTCAAAAATGCGTTCGGCGTCCATCTGGTGGATTTGCCCGTTAACCGCCTGCCGCCGGGAACCGCCATCGTCTTCACTTTTTTCTGGCCCGAAGCGATGCGTTGGGAGAATGTCGACTTCACCGTCGATATCGATGCCCAATCATGATCCCAAAAAGTGGCACCGGTTTTTTGGAAAGATCGTGATCAGACAGGACCGCCAGTAGATTTTCCTCAAGCAATCGGGATGAAACCATGCAGATCGGAATGATGGGACTGGGCAGGATGGGCGCCAATATGGTGCGGCGCCTGATGCGCGACGGCCATGAATGCGTCGTCTACGACATCAATTCGGCAAGCGTCGCCGGCATGGTCAAGGATGGCGCCGTGGGCGCCGCCTCGCTGGAAGAGTTCGTCGGCAAGCTCGCCAAGCCGCGCTGTGCCTGGCTGATGCTGCCGGCCGCGATCACCGGCAGGATCGTCGACCAGGTGGCGGCGCTGATGGAGCCGGGCGACATCATCATCGACGGCGGCAATTCCTACTATCACGATGCCGTCGACCAAGCGGCGAAGCTGGCGGTGAAGGGCATCAACTTCGTCGATGTCGGCACCAGCGGCGGCGTCTGGGGCCTGGAGCGCGGCTACTGCCTGATGATCGGTGGTCCCGATGAGGCGGTGAAGCATCTGGATTCGGTCTTCGCCACGCTGGCGCCGGGCGCCGATGCCGGCGCCAATCCGCCCAAGGATGCCGGCACGGCGCCTTTCGGCTATCTCCATTGCGGGCCGAGCGGCGCCGGCCATTTCGTCAAGATGGTGCATAACGGCATCGAATATGGCGTCATGGCCGCCTATGCCGAAGGCATGAACATCCTGAAGTCGGCCAATGCCGGCAAACGCGATCGGACGGCGGACGCGGAAACCAGCCCGCTCGAAAATCCGCAATACTATCAGTTCGATGTCGACCTGCCCGCGGTCGCCGAAGTCTGGCGGCATGGCAGCGTCATCGGCTCCTGGCTGCTCGACCTCACCGCAGGCGCGCTGAAGAGCGATCCGGCGCTCGCCCAGTTCGGCGGCCGCGTTTCGGATTCCGGCGAAGGCCGCTGGACGCTGAAGGCGGCGATCGACACCGGCGTCCCGGCGCCGGTGCTGTCCTCGGCGCTGTTCGACCGCTTCTCCTCGCAGGGCGAATCCCAATTCGCCGACAAGCTCTTGTCCGCCATGCGCTATGCTTTCGGCGGCCATCTCGAAAAGCCCAAGACCGGCGCGTGAGGAGAAAGACGGCATGAGCCAGGACAGGTCCGACACCATGGTGCTCTTCGGAGCGACCGGCGACCTTGCGCATAAGAAGATTTTCCCGGCGCTCTACCAGATGGTCGCCAAGGGGACGCTGACCGAGCCGGTGATCGGCGTCGCCTTCGACCCTTGGGACCTGCCCAAATTGGTGGACCGCGCCCGTGACGGCATCGTCACCGCGCTGGGCAGCATAGACGACGCGGTCTTTGCCAAGCTGGCCTCGCTGCTGCGCTATGTCAGCGGCGACTACCGTGATGGCGCGACCTTCGAGAAGCTGAAGACTGCGCTGGGCCCGGCACAACACCCGCTGCACTACATGGCCGTGCCGCCAACGATGTTCGAGACGGTCGTCCAGGGCCTGGAGCAGTCCGGCACCGCGCGCGGCGCGCGGCTGATGGTGGAAAAGCCCTTCGGCCACGACCTGCAGTCGGCGCGCTGGCTGAACCGGGTGCTGCATCTGGTGTTCGACGAGCAGTCGATCTTCCGCATCGACCACTATCTCGGCAAGGAAGCGATCCAGAACCTGCTCTATTTCCGCTTCGCCAACGCCTTCCTCGAGCCGATCTGGAACCGCAACTTCGTCGAGAGCGTGCAGATCACAATGGCCGAGGATTTCGGCATCGAGGGCCGCGGCCGCTTCTACGACGATGTCGGCTGCATCCGCGACGTGATCGAGAACCATCTGCTCAACATCCTGCTGCTGCTGGCCATGGAGCCGCCCGTCGGCCGCTCGGCCGACGACCTGATCGACGAGAAGGTGCAGGTGCTGCGCGCGATCCGCACGCTGACCAAGGACGATGTCGTGCGCGGCCAGTTCGATGGCTATCTCGCCGAGCCGGGTGTCCGACCGAACTCGCCGGTGGAGACCTTCGCCGCGGTGCGCTTCTTCGTCGACACATGGCGCTGGCGGGACGTGCCCTTCTTCATCCGCGCCGGCAAGAACATGCCGGTGCACGCCACCGAGGTGATCGTGCGGATGAAGCGGCCGCCGCTCGACGTCTTCGATCCGATCAAGCCTGGCGACGCTAATTATGTGCGCTTCCGCATCGATCCGCAGGTAGCGATCTCGATCGGCGCGCAGCGCAAGAGAGCCGGCGACGACATGGTCGGCGAGCAGGTGGAGCTCACCGCGCTCGACGACTCGAAGGGCGACATGCCGCCCTACGAGCGGCTGATCGGCGACGCCATGAACGGCAACGGCCAGCTCTTCACGCGCCAGGACGCGGCCGAGCTTGCCTGGCGCATCGTCGGCCCGGTGCTCGGCGACCCCACGGCGCCGGCAATCTACGCGCCCAAGACCTGGGGACCGGCCGATGCCATGAAAGGCTTCGGTCCACCCGACGGCTGGATCAATCCGACGAAGTAGACTGGGGAGGGCAAAATGGCGAAGGCATCAAAAACGACCGCGGCGGGCAGCGATCCGATCGTGCTCACCATCGATGTCGGCGGCTCGCATGTGAAGATCCTCACCAGCGCCGGCGGCGAGATGCGCCGCACCGCGTCCGGGCCGAACCTGACACCGGACCAGGTCGTCGCCTCGGTCAAGAAATTGGCCGAGGACCTGGAATACGACGTCATCTCGATGGGCTATCCCGGCCCCGTGCGGGACAACAAGCCCTCGCTCGATCCCTTCAATCTCGGCAAGGGCTGGAACGGCTATGATTTCACCGCCGCCTTCGGCAAGCCGGTGAAGCTCGTCAATGACGCGCTGATGCAGGCGATCGGCAGCTATGATGGCGGCCGCATGCTCTTCCTCGGCCTGGGCACGGGCCTGGGTGCTGCCATGATCATCAAGAATGTCGGCCAGCCGATGGAGCTTGCCCACCTTCCCTACAAAAAGGGGGCGAGTTTCGAGGATTATGTCGGCGAGCGCGGCCTGATAAAGCGCGGGAAGAAAAAGTGGCGCAGATACGTTTTCGACGTGGTCGACAGGCTTCGCGCCGCCTTGCAGCCCGACTATATCGTGATTGGCGGCGGCAATGTCGACAAGCTCGATGAATTACCCGAAAAATCCCGGCGTGGCGATAACACTCGCGCTTTCGCGGGTGGATTTCGACTTTGGCGCGACAAGGCACTGGTCGTCTGATATTGTTACATTTCAGTATAGGTGTTCAAAATAACGTGTAATGATGCGGCAGATCATTGCGCCGCGCAGATTTGCCGACTAGGAATTCGCCGGCCTGCGACCCCTGCGGCTTTCCGGATTCGCAAACAACGCTCGCAGCGCTCTAACATTACACATCGCGAAAACCGGATCGTTTTCGCGACCTTGCGGCAGAAATGGAGGGATTACGTGGACGAGGACACCAGCACAGCCAAGGAAGTCGACCTGCTTGAGATCACCGCTCACATCGTATCGGCTTATGTCGCGAAAAACCGCCTGCCCGCTTCAGGCCTGGGCGAGCTGATCGCCAGCGTCGCCTCATCGATCGGCGAGATCAGCCAACCGGCGGAGCCCGCGGCGCCCCCGCCGACCCCCGCAGTCAATCCCAAGCGCTCCGTGACGCCGGACTACATCATCTGTCTCGAGGACGGGAAGAAGTTCAAATCGCTGAAGCGCCATATCGGCGTGCATTTCGGCCTGACTCCGGAGGCTTACCGGACCAAATGGGGCTTGCCGGTCGACTACCCGATGGTCGCCCCGAACTATGCGGCGTCGCGCTCACAGCTCGCCAAGTCGATCGGGCTTGGCCGCAAGGCCGAACCGGAACCGGTGAAGCCCGCCAGGGGCAGGAAGGCCAAGGCGACGGCCTGAAATAACGCGCCTACACTCGATGATTTGAGGAAGCCTGCCGAGGAATCCGCCTTGGCAGGCTTCCTGCTTTTGGCTTGGATGTGGCCACCAGAGCAATTCCCGGAAAAGTGTAAAGCGGTTAGGCTCGGCGACTTCGCCGTAGCCTTCCGTCCGGAGTTTGCGTCGAAACAAAGAGATAGAGCGGTTCGCCGTTTCTGTGAAACGGGGAACCGCTCTAGTGGCACTGCACAGGGATTTTGACCGGTCGGCTCTGTTTGCGTTGGCAGGTGGCATGCCTGCCTTGGAGATTGGCCGAAACGCTCACCCCATCGTCATTCTAGGGCGGAGCGGGAAGCGAAGCGTACCGCGTAGACCCTAGAATCCATGCCGTGGCCTTGATCGAAGGCGCTGCGGAGCAGAATTCTGCACCGCAGCAACGCTTCCAAGTCACGGCATGGATTCTATGGTCTGCGCGCGTCGCTTCGCTCCTTGCTCCGCCATAGAATGACGACGTTGGGGCGGCTTCAACCAATCTCCGGCGTTGGCGCTGATTTCACGGAAATGAACGGAAAATCTTGCACCAAGACAAACGGCAACCTTTCAAAATCCCTGTGTCGGGAAACTAATGCATGTCGCCCAGAAGTGTGCAGCGGTTCTGGGACAACGACATGCATCAAAACAAAGACTTAAAAGCGCGTCGCCTGAATCCGGTTCAGCGCGACGCGCTTTAGTCGCGCAGAATTTCGATTTTCTTGGATCCAGCGCGGATTTTTTGCGCGCATGGCGAAGCGAACTGGTCTAAAGGGTTGCGGTCGGACCAGCGCCCACCGTGGAAGTGCCCCGCCGGCCGTTGTCACAACGGGGCCCTTGTATCATGACCGTCGAAGCAACTTCACCTGACCAGCGCTACGCCGCCTTCCGGCACCGCCCGTTCCTCAGCTACTGGACGGCGCGCTTCCTCACGACTTTTGCCACCATGATCGTGTCGGTCGCCGTCGGCTGGCAGGTCTATGACCTGACCCGCGATCCGTTCGACCTCGGCATTGTCGGCATCGTCCAGTTCCTGCCGTCGCTGCTCCTGGTGCTGGTCACCGGCGTCGTTGCCGACCGCTTCGGCCGTCGCCTGATCATGGCCTTGTCGACGCTGATCGAGGCCGGTTGCGCGTTGGGCCTGCTCTTTTTGACGCTGCGCGGTCTTACCAGCCCGCTGCCGATCTTCGCCGTGCTCGTCATGTTCGGCATTGCTCGCGCGTTCTATGGGCCGGCTTCGTCCTCGCTGTTCGCCAATCTGGTGCCGCAGGAGGATTTCGCCAACGCGATCGCCTGGAACTCGTCGGCCTGGCAGACGGCGACCATCGTCGGCCCGGTTGCCGGCGGCCTGCTCTACGGCGTCTCGGCGGAAGTCGCTTACGCCACCGCCGCCATCCTGATGCTCGCCGCCGCCTTGCTGATCTACACCATTCCGAAGCCCGCGCAGCAGACCGCCACGGACAAACCGACAATGGAGACGCTGTTTGCCGGCTTCCGCTACATCTGGAGCGAGAAGATCGTGCTTGGCGCGATCTCCCTCGACCTGTTCGCCGTGCTTCTGTCCGGGGCCTCGGCGCTGCTGCCGGTCTATGCGCGCGACATACTGCATCTCGGTCCCTGGGGTCTCGGCCTGCTGCGCTCGGCGCCCGGCATCGGCGCCGTCTGCGTCGCCGTCTGGCTTGCCGGCCACCCGATCCGCAACCATGCCGGCAAGATCATGCTGGGCTTCGTCGCTTTGTTCGGCGCCTTCACGGTGCTGTTCGGCATCTCGACCATCACCTGGCTGTCGATCACAGCGCTCGCCTTGCTCGGCGCCACCGACATGTTCAGCGTCTACATCCGCGAGACGCTGATCCAGCTCTGGACGCCGGACGAGGTGCGCGGCCGCGTCAATGCCGTCAACCAGGTGTTCGTCGGCGCCTCCAACGAAGTCGGCGAATTCCGTGCCGGCACCATGGCGGCGCTGATCGGCACCGTCCCGGCGGTTGTGATCGGCGGCATCGGCGCCGTCGCCGTTGCAGGATTGTGGGCCTATCTGTTCCCTGCGCTGCGGCAGGTCCGGCATCTAAACAGCCGGAACTGATTGAGCGCTGGATCTAAAGCGCGTCGCGCTGAAACGGATTCAGGCGACGCGCTTTAAGTCCTTGTTTTATGCATGTCGTTGTCGCAGAACCGCGTACACTTCTGGGCGACATGCATTTAAGCCGCTGGATCCGACGCTTGGGCCAATCAATCAGGCTACGCCGTCGACCAACGAGATAGGGTCGAGAGCGGATCTACTCCGAAAAGCTCACGCTGACGCCGCGCTGCCGAAAATAGGCCTGCATCAACTTGCGGCCCGCGCGGTTGTTCTGCACCAGCCTGGTCGGATCGAACACCGCCTGTTTCTTCCCCTCTCGTGCCAACGCCGCCTTGAGTGCCGCGATATGCGCATCGAGTTCGGCATTATCCGCTCGGAGTGAGGCGTAGATATTCTCGGTCGCCTCGGCCAGGGTCAGTTCGCTCACAGTATCTTCCTTTTGATTGATTGGGCGGCGCATAACACAGATTCGGGACCGCACCGATACCATCCGTTTTTGTTCCTCGCGTTTCGAGGGGATGGCTTCTATCTTGGAAAGAGCCCGATGCTGATGTGGAGGCGGGCTCTCACCTGACAGGAGGTTTACGTTGTGAAAATACGCACGACAACGCACAATCATCCCGGAGAACCAGGCGTTATTCTGCTGGATCAGCCATTGGCGAACATGATCGTGGCCACCGACATTCGCGATGGCGCGACGACGCTGTTCGGAACCGTTGATCTCCAGGCGAACTATTCCGGCAAGTACGACATCAGGGTTGAACTGTCCCCGGACGAACTCACGCGCGTCTACCGGCTGCTCGTCAAAAATCTCCTCGAGAAAATACAGGAGCTTACTAGCGAGCAAAATCCTTGAAGGCGGAGGCAATTTTTTGAGTCGAGCACAGCCGTTCGAAGCAAATTCGTTTTACTTTACCCCACCGCCGGCCTGCCAAAAATCAGCCCCAGAAACTCGCCCAGCCAGCGCTTGAGGTGCATGTCCCAGATCAGCCGGCCGCCGAGATGGTCGCGGCCGGGTTGCGCGCCGGGGAGCTCGAAGCGATGCGCGCCGCGCACCACCCAGCGCTGCATCATCGCCCGGGTCAGTTCGCCATGGAACTGGATACCCCAGGCATTGTCGCCATAGCGGAAAGCCTGGTTGGGATAGGTTTCCGCCGTCGCCAGCAGCGTCGCTTCCTTCGGCAGCGAAAAGCCCTCGCGGTGGAACTGGTAGACCATCTCCGGCCAGTGCAGCAGCTTTTTGCCGGCATCGGTTGCCTTCAATGGGTACCAGCCGATCTCGACCAGGCCTTCGCCATGGCCCTCGACCTTGCCGCCGAGATGGTTGGCCAGCATCTGGGCGCCGAGGCAGATGCCGAGGAACGGCCGGTTCTCTTTCAGCGGGATTTCCAGCCAATCGGTCTCGCGGCGGACGAATTCATCCTCGTCATTGGCGCTCATCGGCCCGCCGAACACCACCGCGCCGGCATGATCGTCCAGCGTGCAGGGCAACTGCTCGCCCAATGGCGGCCGGCGGATGTCGAGATCGAAACCTTCTTCCAGAAGCATATGGCCGACGCGGCCGGGGCTCGAAGTCTCCTGATGCAGCACGATCAGGATTTTTGGTCTCGGCCTCGGTCTGGATGGCATGGAAGGCGAAGGATCCTGTTATTCGTCGCTGGATTTGCCCCGCGCGCCGGGCACCGCGGCCGCCGCCTTGCGGCGCGCCTCGATGCGGTCACGACGCTCGACGCCGATCAGTTCGGCGACCCGCCACACCGTGTTGTCCTCGAGCTCGTCCAACTCGCCATCGGCATAGACGATTTCCCACATCAGGCCGATGAAGGCCTTGCGCGCCTCGGCGTCGAGATCGCGCTTGAGAACGCTGGTGAAGGCGTAGAGGTCGATCGCCTCGTTGTCGGCACGCTCGCCGGCCGCGGCCAGCGCATCGAGCTCCTCGCCGCTCACCGAATAGGTCTCGGCCAGGATTTGCTTGAACCGCTCCCACTCGACATCCTGGCGCACGCCGTCGGCGTTCATCACATGGTAGAGCAGCGCTGAGGCCGCGACGCGCGGATCGTCGGCGCTCGGCCTAGTCTCGCCGGCAGCCGGAATATCCCTCAGGAAGGACAATACGCGCTCGAACATCGATGTTTTTTCCCTGCCCACCAAACCCGGCCCCAGAACACAGCTTTAGAACAAACGAAACCGGCGCGGCGATTTTTCCGCCTCGTCTTCCGGCGCGACACCCGGATCGTCCGGCAAGGGCGGCAGCTCCGAACCCTGCCCGATTGTTTCCGTCTCGCCGGCCGGCTCGGCAACCGCCATGTCCTTCTCGCCGCCATTCGAACCAGCCTGCGCCGGCTTCTCGGCGGGTGCATCGGCAACGATGTCGATCGCCTTTTCGGCAATCGGTTCTACCGGCGGCGCCGCGATTGCCGGCACCGGCCCATCGGCGTCGCTGTCAATCAGCTGGCCAAGCCGCTCCATCGGCGCGCGCCAGGTGAAGGCGTCGAGCTTGCCGGTGATCGGCGACACCGGCGCCCAGCGCTCGGAGATGACGCCGTCCGCCACCCAGGCCGGATCGCGCGGCGCGCGCACCGCCTTCGACAGCAGCTGCCGCACCTTGCCCTGGTCGCTGGTCTCAGCCTCCTCGATATCGGCGAGCAGAAGATAGGCGCCCTCGCGGCGATCCATGCGGATCGCGGCCTCCGCTTCGCGGCGGGCGGTGGCGAAATCTTGCGCGTCGAGCGCCGCGCGCGCCACGGCCATGGACGACTCGGCGTGGTTCTTCTTCCATTCCTGCAGCTTCTTCGCCCGATTGAGGCGGTCGAGCACGGCGTCGCCCGACCTGGCATGGGTGTAGAGCTCGGCGATGTCGGGATGCGGCTCCGCCTTCCAGGCGGCCTCAAGGATCTTGGAGCCCTTGCGCACGTCGTTTTGCCGAAAAACCATGTCGGCGGCGATGACCGCCGCCGGCGCGAAATCGGGCGCCAGCTTGTTGGCTTCGAGCGCCGCTGTGCGGGCCGCGTTCGGGTCGCTGTCGACCAGCGCCTGCGCCTTGGCCGTCAGCAGCACGGCGCGGCGGCGGTTGGCGACATCGCGCTCGATCTGCCGCGTCGATTTCTGCGCCTCGACCAGCTTCAGCGCGCCGTCCCAGTCGCCGCGTTCGGTCAATTCCTCGAGCGTCGATTCCGCTGCCCACGCGAGCTGCGGCGCAACCGCCGCGGCGCGGCCCGCATAGTGGCGAGCGGCATTGCGGTCGCCGAGGCGCTCGGCCTCCAGATAGAGCCCGCGCAGGCCGAGCAGCCGCATTTCCGGATCGTCGAGCATGCGCTCGAATTTCTCGCGCGCGCCTTCATGGTCGCCTTCGAGCAGCGAGGCCTGCGCGTCGAGCAGGTTGATGAGAGGCTCCTGGTCGGAGCTGATCAGCTTTGCCGCTTCCTTGGTCTTCTTGCGCGCCAGCGCGCCGTCGCCGGCGCCGGCGGCGATCATGCCGGTCGACAGCGCCTGGTAGCCGCGGTCGCGGCGGCGCACCCGGAAATAGCGCGAGATCGTGTACGGGCTGTTCCACAGCGACTTGATCATCCACCAGACGATCATTACCGCGGCGACCACGGCGACAATCGCCACCGCCGCCACCATCAGCGTGACCTGGTACTGATAGCCGTTGAAGGTGACGAGCATCTCGCCCGGACGATCGGCCAGCCATGCGAAGCCCAGCCCGAGCGCGAAGACGACGGCGAGAAAGACGAGGATGCGGATCATCTTGTGGTCCTCACGCCTTCGTCGCGCCGGCAATCAGCGCTTCAAGTTGCTTTTCGACCTCCAGCCGCGCCTTCAGTTTGCCGGCAAAATCGGCGCCGGCAGCCTTCGCGGCATCGGGCAGCGTGTCATATTCGCTGAGCGCCTTGGCGTAATCGCCCTGATTGACCGCAACTTCGATGCGCGCCACGGTTTCGGGCGCCCCCTTGCCCTCGATAGCGCCGACCGGCCGCACCTGAACCAGCGATTTCGCGCTCGACACCAGGCTCTGGAAGAAACCGGCGTTCTGGTCGACAGGCGTTGCCGCCTCGGCCATGGCATTGGCGGCGGCACCCACCTCCGAAGCGATGGTGGCGCGGGTCGGCACACCCTTCTCGGCATAGGACCGCAGCGCCGCGAGCTCGGGCGCATCCGGCGCGATGGCCGCGAACGTGTCGAGCTCGGTGGCAAACGGCGCGCCGCGATCGAGCGCCGCCTTCAGCGCCGATGCGGCGATCGCCAGCGCGATCTTGGGCTGCGAGGCCTGTGCCTCGACCTTGCCCGAAAGCTGCGACACGGACTGCTCCAGCGCCGCCACCCGGCCGTCTGCGGCCTTGGCCGCGTCGCCGGCCGATTTCAAAAGCGCGTCGAGCCCGGCCAGCTTCTCGTTGAGCGGACCGAGATCGACGGGTGCCGCGCTACCGTTCTTCTGCAGGTCGGCAACGGCCGTCTCGATCTGGCCGACCTTGTCGCCGAGCGCCTTCAGCGCCGTGCCGTCGCCGCCTTGCCCTGCCGAGGATTTCAGTGTCGCGATATCGGTTTTGACCTGCTCGAGCGCCGACGAAAGACCGTCGACCTTGGCAGCGGCGCCGGTGTCGCCGCCTTCCTTCAACGCCGCGACCTCGCTCTTCAGCGAAGCGATTTCGCCATTGACGCCATCGAGCGATCCGCCGTTCGACCCCGGCGCGCCAAGCAGGCCGACCGCCTGCAGCAGGCCGGCGCCGGCAAGCGCGATCACGCCGCCGATCACGCCGGCGGCGATGGCGTTGACACCGGCTTTGCGCGATGGTTGCGGCACGCGATCCTCGCTTCGTGTCTCGTTTGACTTCGATGTCGAGGCGCCGGCCGCGGACGCGTCCTCGAAATTATATTCGAAGCCCTTGGGCTGGCTTTTCGGTGCGTCGGAACCGCTGGGATACGGCGCCTCCGGCTCGTCCTTGCCGGCCTCGGACTTAGCAGCCGCCGCCTGCGCGGCGTCGCTGTGTTCCCATGGCTCGATATCGGCCTGCTCGGCATGGATCGGCTCTTCCGGAGCTTCCGGCTGCGAAGCGGCGACGGCTTCTTCCGCCTTCGCCTCGTCGGTCTGACCGACATTGGCATCGGCCTTGCTGGCCTCGGCCTTGGCGGCATCCTCGTCGGTGATTCGCGACACGGCGCCGGGCTCGAGTTCGATGGTCACCGGCTCGCGCCGGGTCTTCGAATGTCGCATCTTCGGCGTCTTGACCATGCTTTGGGCTCCGCGAACTGGCTTGTGGATGGTTCAAAGGGTCCAGGAGATGCTCTAGCACATCACCAAGCGGTGAAAAGGGGCGGTGTGATGACGCGGCTCAGCCCGGCAGCGACAAAAGCGCCAGCAAGGCATCTTCCTCGGGCCGCGACGCGATGCGGATCGTTTGACGGACAACCCCGTCCAGCGGCTCGGCAACGCGCCCCGAAAGTGCCAAAAATTCCGCATTTTCAAAGACATGCCGCAGGGCTGGTCGTGCTATCAGGCCGACCAATGCCGCGCTGGCCTTGGCCGAATAAAGCAGCGCTGCCTCGACCGGCAGGTTCGACAACCGGGCAAGCACGTCGGCATCGTCATAGTCGATCCCGGCCGTGTCGTAGGTCTCGATCGCCTGGACTTGCACCCCCGCCATCGCCAGCCGCTGCTCGAACACCGGGAAGCGAACGCGGCCGCACAAAAAGACGATCGCTTTGCCGGCGAGGCCGCCGGCGATGGCGTCAACCAGCGCTTCGGCATCGCCAGGACCTTCCGTGACGGATAAAAATCCCGCCGCGCGGCAGGCCTCGGCCGTTCTTTTTCCAACCGCGTGGCAAGGCAGGCTCACAAGCGCCGCGATCATTTCCTTCGATGTATGACGCACCGCATTGGCGCTGGTAACAGTGACCGCGACGGCATCGGCGCCGATGGCCGCCTCGACCGGCAATGCGCTGGTTTCGGTCAGCGGCAGCAGGACAGGCTGAAATCCCTCGGCTTCAAGGCGTCGTGCCGTGCGCGACGCGCCAGGCTCCGGCCTCGTCACCAGGATGCGGACCATGTCAGGCCCAGCCGTCGAAGAATTTCGCGCCGGCCCTGGCGCGCACCGTCCGCGCGGCCTCCAGGCCTATTTCCGCCGCGTCCGCGGCCTCGCCTTCCAGCCGCACCTCGTGCGATTCCGTGCCGTCAGGCGAGATGATCAGCCCGGCAAAGTAAAGTTTCTCGCCCGATATCGTCGCATGGCCGGCGATCGGCGTGCGGCACGAGCCGTCGAGCGCCGCGAGGAAGGCGCGCTCGCAGGCCAAGGCCTGGCCCGTCGGCACGTGATGGATCGCCGCCAGCATTTTCTCGACATCACGGTCGCCGACGCGGGATTCGATGCCGATCGCGCCTTGTCCCGGAGCCGGCGGGAAAGCGTCCAGCGGCATCAGGTCGGTGACGACATTTTCCAGCCCGAGCCGCTTCAGCCCGGCATAGGCGAGGATGGTGCCCTCGGCGACGCCTTCGTCCAGCTTGCGCAGCCTCGTCTGCACATTGCCGCGGAACATCACCACCTCGAAATCCGGCCGCATCCGGCGGATCAGCGCCTGGCGACGCAGCGATGACGATCCGACCGTCGCGCCATGCGGCAGGTCGGCGAGCCGCTTCACCCGCTTGCCGATGAAAGCGTCGCGCGCGTCCTCGCGCGGCAGGAAAGTGATAAGCTCCAATCCGTCGGGCAGCACCGTCGGCATGTCCTTCGACGAATGCACGGCGATGTCGATACGGCCGTCGAGCAGCGCTTCCTCGATTTCCTTGGTGAACAGGCCCTTGCCGCCGGCTTCCGAAAGCGGCCGGTCCTGGATGCGGTCACCGCTGGTCGAGATGGCCACCACTTCGAACGCCTGCTCGGGCAGGCCATGCGCCTGCATGAGCCGCGCGCGCGTCTCATGCGCCTGGGCTAGTGCCAGCGGGCTGCCGCGTGTTCCGATTTTCAAAGTTTGCATGGCGCGCGGTCCGTGATAACCCCCGGCAAGCGAGGTCTGCCGAGATTCAGGTCAGGCCGGGCCGAAAATGGTGGGTTCTGAGAACCGGAGCGGAGCGTACTTGAAGTACGTGAGCACCGGAAGCCCAGGAACCCGCCATTTGCAGGCCGGCATCACCTGAATATCGATAGACCTCCGGCGACACAATCTTCATGGACAGCGACCAATTGATCCGCGTTCTGGGCATTGAGACGAGCTGCGACGAGACGGCGGCCAGCGTGGTGGCGCTGGACGGAACCGCCGCGCCCGAAATCCTGTCCAATATTGTGCTGAGCCAGATCGAGGAACATGCCGCTTTTGGCGGCGTCGTGCCCGAGATTGCCGCGCGTGCCCATGTCGAGGCGCTGGATGGCATCGTCGAAGCCGCGCTGGCCGATTCGGCCGTGTCGCTGGACGAGGTCGACGCGATCGCCGCGACCGCGGGGCCGGGCCTGGTCGGCGGCCTGATCGTCGGGTTGATGACGGCCAAGGCGATCGCCGCCGCCGCCAACAAGCCGCTGATCGCTATCAACCACCTCGAAGGCCACGCGCTGACGGCGCGGCTGACCGACGGTCTCGACTTTCCCTATCTTCTCCTGCTCGTCTCCGGTGGCCACACCCAGATCGTGGCGGTGCGCGGCGTCGGCGATTACCAGCGCTGGGCGACCACCATCGACGATGCGCTCGGCGAAGCCTTCGACAAGACGGCCAAGATGCTTGGCCTGCCCTATCCCGGCGGACCGAATGTCGAGAAGGCGGCGGCCAGCGGCGATGCCCGCCGCTTTGCCTTCCCGCGTCCGATGAAAGGCTCGGCGCAGCCGGATTTCTCCTTCTCCGGGCTGAAGACGGCGGTGCGCCAGGCGGCGACGGCGATTGCCCCGCTGAGCGACCAGGACGTCGCCGACATCTGCGCCTCCTTCCAGGCGGCGGTGGCCGACGCGCTGGGCGACCGTGTCGGCCGCGCCCTTGGCCGCTTCCGCCAGGAATTCCCCAACCAGGCAAAGCCGGCGCTGGTTGTTGCCGGCGGCGTTGCCGCCAACCGCACGATCAAGGCAACGCTTGAAGCGCTTTGTTCCCAAGCCGGCTTCGCCTTTGTCGCGCCGCCGCAAAAACTCTGCACCGACAATGCCGCGATGATCGCCTGGGCCGGCATCGAGCGGCTGCGCGCCGGCATCGCCGGCGAAAACACCGCCGACTTCGTGCCGCGTTCGCGCTGGCCGCTCGACGGCGTTTCCACGCCCCTGGTCGGCTCGGGCCGGCGCGGTGCCAAGGCATGACTGCGAAGGGAACGAGCGACAAGAAATCGGGCCGCGGCTGGCGCATTGCGGTGCTGGGCGGCGGCGCCTGGGGCACGGCGCTGGCGCTGGCCATGCTGCGTGCCGGCCATGATGTCCGGCTTTATGCGCGCGACGCCGAAACCGTCGCCGCCATCGCCAGGGGCGAGAATCCGCGCTATCTGCCCGGCATCAAGATCGCGTCCGGCATCGCGGCCACCGGCGATATTGCCGCGGCACTCGACGGCGCGGACTGCGTGCTGGCCGTAACGCCGGCACAGTCGCTGCGCGCCGTCCTGGCCACCGCTCGAAACCATGTGCCTCAGGGTGTGCCGCTGGTGCTCTGCGCCAAGGGCATCGAGCGCGACACCGGCGCGCTGCTGTCGGCGATCGTCGCCGAAAGCCTGCCGGACAATCCCGTGGCCGCGCTGTCCGGTCCGAGCTTCGCCAGCGATGTCGCGCGCGGCCTGCCGACCGCCGTGGTGGTTGCCGCTCGCGAGGCGGAATTGGCGGCCGGGCTTGCCGCCCGCTTTTCGGCGCAAAACCTGCGCTGCTATTCCAGCGATGACCTGATCGGCGTCGAGATCGGCGGCGCGCTGAAGAACGTCTTCGCCATCGCCGCCGGCGCCGTCACCGGCGCCGGGCTCGGCGCCAGCGCCCAGGCCGCCATGGTGACGCGCGGCTTCGTCGAGTTGCGCCGCATCGGCGCCGCCTTCGGCGCCAAGCCGGAGACGCTGATGGGACTTTCCGGCCTCGGTGACCTCTTGCTCACCTGTTCCTCGGCGCAGTCGCGCAACTTCGCCTATGGCCTGGCGCTCGGCCAGGGCAAGCCGCTTGCCGGCCTGCCTCTGGCCGAGGGCGTGCCGACGGCTGGCATTGCCGCCCGCATCGCCGCCGAGCGCCAAATCGAGGCACCGATCATTTCCGCCGTCGCCGCCATCCTCGATGGCAAGGTGACCATCGGCCAGGCCGTGACCGCGCTGATGACGCGGCCGCTCAAGACCGAAACCGACATCTGAACCGCCGGAGTTTGAAAACATGCTGTTTGCGTTGATTTGCAAGGACAAGCCGGGCAGCCTGCAGCTGCGTGTCGACACGCGGCCCGCGCATGCGGCTTTCCTGGAAGGCCTGATCGGCGAAGGCAGGCTTGCCTTTGCAGGTCCCTTCCTCGGCGCCGACGGCAAGCCGGACGGCAGCCTGGTGATGATCGAAGCGCCGGACATGGCCGGGGCGCAAGCCCTGGCTGCCGCCGATCCCTATGCCAGGGCCGGCCTGTTCGAGAGCGTCGAAATCCGCGCATGGAACTGGGTCTTCCAGAAGCCCGCCGGCGAATGATCGTTCGCGGCGCGGCCGCTCTGCGCCCTCTCGCCGCAGCCACGGCGACAGGCTAAGGGTAGCGGTGACGAGAACGCCGTACGTGGCGATCCGATAATGCGATGGGACAACTGATATGAACTACTGGCTGTTCAAGTCCGAACCCTCGGTCTTTTCCTTCGAGGCGCTGAAGGCGAAAGGCAAGGCCGGCACGCAGTGGGACGGCGTGCGCAATTACGCCGCCCGCAACAACATGAAGGCGATGCAGATCGGCGATCTCGGCTTCTTCTATCATTCCAACGAAGGTCTCGACATCGTCGGTATCGCCGAGGTCTGCGCGCTGGCGCACCCCGACACCACGACCGACGATCCGCGCTGGGAATGCGTCGACATCCGCGCCTTCAAGGACGTGCCGAAGCCGGTGACGCTGGAACAGGTCAAGGCCAATCCCAAGCTCGCCGAGATGGCGCTGGTCCGGCTCGGCCGGCTTTCCGTGCAGCCGGTGACGCCTGCCGAATGGAAAGAAGTCTGCCGCATGGCCGAGCTCAACCCGGCGCCGTGACGAAGCTCACGCCAGGAAGCGCGAAAAAGTTCATCCTCGACAACACGGCGCTGATGGCGCCGCTGCATGTGCCGGAAGTGCTGCTGCATCTCGCCGACGAGGCGCATGATCTGTGGCTGCGCACCGAGGAGGAGCTGGCCGAGATCGGTCTGCCGCCGCCCTTCTGGGCCTTTGCCTGGGCCGGCGGCCAGGGCCTCGCCCGCTATGTGCTCGACAACCCCGGAACGGTGCGCGGCAAGCGGGTGCTCGATTTCGCGTCCGGTTCAGGCCTCGTCGCCATCGCGGCGACAAAGGCCGGCGCGGCGCAGGCGATCGCCGCCGATATCGATCCGTTCTGCGAGACGGCAATCGCGCTCAACCTGGAAGCCAACGCCGTTAACGCGGAATTCCTCGGTACGGATTGTGTCGGCTCCGACGACGGCTGGGATGTCGTGCTTGCCGGCGACGTCTTCTATGACGAGGCGTTCGCCGCCAGGCTCAAACCCTGGTTCGCGGGCTTGCGGGCGCGCGGCGCCGAGATCCTCGTCGGCGACCCCGGCCGCGCCTACCTCCCCAGGACCGGACTGCAGTCGCTTGCCGTCTACCAGGTCCCGGTGACGCGGGTGCTGGAAGACGCCGAGGTCAAGCGCACGACCGTCTGGCGCCTTGCTTGACGCGATGAGCGAACAAGCGTTCCATCGCATTTCGATTTGGAGGGGAAAAGCATGGATTTTTCGGTCGTGAACTGGCTGGCGGTGATCGTCGCCGCCGTCGTCGCATGGTTGTTCGGCGCCGTCTGGTACATGGGCTTGAGCAAGCCCTGGATGAACGCAGCCAGGCTCGACCCGGCCACCATGAAGCGCTCGGCCGTTCCCTTCATCGTCAGCTTCATCGCCGAACTGGTCATGGCGCTTGTCCTGACGCTGGTGGTGGGCGCGATAACCGGCGGCGAGCCGAACCCGATCGCTGGGCTGCTGTTCGGCTTCGTGCTCTGGCTCGGCTTCATCGCCACCACGCTGACCGCCAACCACCGTTATCAAGGCTTCGGCTGGGCGCTGACGCTGATCGATGCCGGCCACTGGCTGGGCGTCATGCTGATCATCGGGGCGGTGATCGGCTGGTTCGGCGCGCCGGCCGCGCCGGCGGGCTGAAGGCCTTCTCAGGTCGGCGTCTTCGCCACTTCGTCCAGCAGCCATTCGCGGAAGGCGACGATGCGCGCGTCATCCTTTGCGGCCTCGGGATAGACCAGGAAATAGGCGAATTCGGGCGCGACCTTGATGCCGAGCTCGAAGGGCCGCACCAGGCGCCCCTGCGAAAGATCGTTGGCGACCATGGCAAAGTCGGCGAGCGCGACGGCATTGCCGTCGAGCGCCGCCTGCGTGGCGTCTGTCGAAGATCCGAACACCAGCGTGCGGCTGTCGTCGAAATCGTCGACGCCGGCCGCGTGCATCCACATGCTCCAGTTCGGCCAGGTCACGCCCTGCCGCGACCATTCGATATGCGCAAGCGTATGGTTGAACAGATCGCGCGGCTCTTTCAACGGCGGACCTGACGCCAGCAACGCCGGGCTGCATACGGGAATGATGATGTTTTCGAACAGCCTGTGCGCGCAAAGCCCCGGATATTTGCCGGCGCCGAAGCGGATGCCGATATCGACATCGTCGCGCTCGAAATCCCTGACGTCGTAGGTAATGTCGAAGCGCAGCTCGATACCGGGCTTCTGCTGGCGGAAATCGTCGACGCGCCGCATCAGCCACTTTGTTGCGAACTGGGCGTCGAGCGTCACTTTCAGCAATGAGGTTCCGCGCGTCAACTTGCGAGCGCGGCTGACGGCGCGGTTCAACAGGTCGAGCGCATCGATTGACGCGTCGTGAAGCACGTTGCCCGCTTCCGTCAGCCGGATGGTGCGGCTGGTGCGCGTGAACAGCACCAAATCGAGCTGATCCTCGATTTCCTTGATCTGGTGGCTGACCGCCGCCGGCGTCAGGCCTAGCTCGTCGGCGGCGCGGGTGAAGTTGAGATGCCTGGCAGCCGCTTCGAACGTCCTCAGCGCACGCGTCCCGGGCAGCAGCTTGGACATGCGATCTCCAAATAAAACTTGATGATCAGGAAAGAACTACTCGTTTCCCGTTTGTTTTTCAATCCGGCATGATGGCTTCATCGAAACACCATCAAACCGGATTTGATATCCGGAGAACACGGATAGCGCCATGTCTGAGATCGTTTTGAAGTCTCACACCGCCCTGAAATCATCCCTGCCGAACTGGCTGCAGGCAACATTCGACTGGCTGCGCCAAGCGCGTGTCGCGGCCCGGCTTCCGCTCGAATCGGTCGAGGATCTTTCGGACCACCAGTTGCGCGATATAGGCGGCGAGCGCCGCGACATCGCCAAGGCGATGGACCGGGATCTGCGCGAGATCGGGCTTCTGGGCACCGGTTGGCAGCAATCTGGAAAGAGGCAGTAGGGAGTAGGGCACTTGGCGGCGAACGCACGACTACGGAACTGATGTTTCCCCTACTCCCTACTCCCTACTCCCCTACTCCCCTACCTCACCACCTTCACCACCGTCCTGTCCGACAACAACGGAAGCAGCCTTGCCATGGTCCGCGCCGTCACCGCCACGCAGCCTTGCGTCGGCGTGAAGCCCGGCCGTGCAAGATGGAAGAAGATCGCGCTGCCGCGCCCGCGACGGCGCGGCGCGATGTTCCAGTCGAGCACCAGGCAGACATCGTAGAGCCGGTCGTCGCGCCGCATCCGCTCATGGCTCGCGCCATAGGGAATCTTCACCGGCCGATTGTAATTGCGGTCATCCGGCACCTCGCACCAGCCGAGATCCGGACCGATCGGGGCCATCGGCACCCTTGTCCTGCGCCCGCCCGGAAAATGATCGTTGCGGAAATAGCCCGACAGGATGCGCATCGACGCCAACGGCGTCGCGCCATCCCCTTCATGCTTGTTGGCTAGGATGCCGCCGCGCCCCAGTGCGCAGGGAAACACCGTTTTGCCGGCTTGCAGGAACCCTTGCGCAGGGTTGCCGGGGCGTGCCCGCACGACCAAAACACTTAGGGCTTTCGGCAAAAATGCGCCCGCCTCATTGCGCGCGCGTTTTTTCTTGTATGATTGGGTCACGGAACAAATCACTGTGATCGGCTGTTGCGCCGGTGAGCTTCCGCATAAATGGGGGGAGGTCAACTGAATATTCTTTTTAAAACAACGGATTGATCCATGACATCTCGCACCATTCTGATCGTTGATGACGACGACGACCTGCGTGCCACCCTGGTGGAGCAGCTGGCGCTTTACGAAGAGTTCGACGTCCAGCAGGAATCGACCGCCGCAAAAGGCGTCGCCGCGGCGCGCGGCGGCGTTGTCGATCTGCTCATCATGGATGTCGGCCTGCCCGACATGGACGGCCGCGAGGCGGTGAAAATCCTGCGCAAGGGCGGCTACAAGGCGCCGATCATCATGCTGACCGGCCACGACACCGATTCCGACACGATTCTGGGTCTGGAGGCCGGCGCCAACGATTATGTGACCAAGCCCTTCCGCTTCGCCGTGCTTTTGGCGCGCATCCGCGCCCAGCTTCGCCAGCATGAGCAGAGCGAGGATGCGACCTTCTCGGTCGGCCCCTATACGTTCAAGCCCAGCCAGAAACTGCTGATCGATCCGCGCGGCGCCAAGGTGCGGCTGACCGAGAAGGAAGCCTCGATCATCAAATATCTCTATCGCGCCGACCAGAAAGTGGTGACGCGCGACGTGCTTTTGGAAGAGGTATGGGGCTACAATTCCGGCGTCACCACGCACACGCTGGAGACCCATGTCTACCGGTTGCGCCAGAAGATCGAGCGCGATCCTTCCAATGCCGAAATTCTTGTGACAGAAAGCGGCGGCTACAAGCTGGTTCCTTAAACATTTCATGATCTAGAGCAATTCCAGGAAAGTGTGAGGCGGTTTTCCGTCCGGAATTGCGCCAAACAAGCAGACAGGGCGGTCGGGGCGGGACCGCTTCGGGTACGATCCTGGTGCTGGAGGGTGACGGATCGGCTCGATGGATGCCTGGCACGGTGTGCAGGCTGCAAGTGTTGGAGCGTTTCTTGCGCGTCCCATAAGAACGCGCCGCTCCAAAGGAGGGACTGGACTGACCGCTCGGGGACACAGCTAGGATGGCGCTGGATGACGACATCCACATCCTGTCCAGCGTAAAGCTTTTCCAGGGCTTCACGCAGGAACAGCTGCGCCTGCTCGCCTTCGGCGCCGAGACCACCGTGCTGCAGGCCGACCATAAGCTCTACCGCGAGGACGACGTCGCTGACTCTGCCTATATCGTGGTCAGCGGCTTGATCGCACTCTATCGGGAGCTAGGCGGTGAACGCGTCCCGATCGGTACGGCAGGCCCAGGCACCATGCTGAGCGAACTGGCGCTGATCGCCGATACCAACCGGCTGACCAGCGCCTCGGCCGCGGTCGACTCGGAAGTGATCCGATTGAGCCGCAAGATGTTCCACCGAATCCTGGAAGAATATCCGGAGATCGCGGTGCTGTTGCATGAGCGCATCCTGGAGGAATTCCAGCAGATGATCGCCCGCATCGAGGAGCTGGCGCCGAGGTTTTCGGGGTGAGCGGTTAGGCGTCGGCCAGGGAGCGCCTTCGAAGGACAGCTGCCCCTTTCCCCACCGCCGCCTGGCGTCAATCCAGATCGAACCGCGCAATCACCGGCACGTGATCCGACGGCTTTTCCCAGCCGCGCGCTGCCTGCAGGATGTCGTAGCCGGTGAAATCCGGCACCAGGTTGGCGGACGACCAGACATGGTCGAGGCGGCGGCCGCGATTGGAAGCTTCCCAGTCTCTCGCGCGATAGCTCCACCAGGTGTAGAGCTTCTGCTCGGCCGGCACGTTGAGCCGCATCAGGTCGACCCAGCCGCCGCTTCTGCGCATAGCCTCGAAGTTTTCCGTCTCGACCGGCGTGTGGCTGACGACGTTGAGCAATTGCTTGTGCGACCAGACGTCATGCTCCTGCGGCGCGATGTTCAAGTCGCCGACCAGGATCGACGCGGATACCCCGTCCTGGCTCGCCGGCATGCCGTTCATCTCATGGACGAAATCGAGCTTGTGCCTGAATTTGCGATTGATTTCCGGATCCGGCTCGTCGCCGCCGGCCGGCACGTAGAAATTATGCACCAGCACCGACTTGCCGCCCGCCTGCACCCTGACCGACAGATGCCGGCTGTCCTCGATCTCGCAGAAACGCCGCTTTTCGACCAGCTCGATCGGCCGGCGTGCGACGGTGGCGACGCCATGATAGCCCTTCTGGCCGTGGAACAGAATGTGCTCGTAGCCCGCCTTGCGGAAGGCCTTTTCCGGGAAGAGCTCGTCGGGAACCTTGGTCTCCTGCAGGCACAGCACGTCGGGTGCATGCTCTTTCAGGAGCCGCTCGACGATCGGCATGCGCAGGCGCACGGAGTTGATGTTCCAGGTGGCGATGGTGAAGGGCATGCGGCGAGGTCCGGCAACAGATCGCCGATCTAGTGCCAGCCGCGCGCCGTAAAGACAAGCCAGGCTATATCCCGGAGGTCAGCGCCGCCCCTCAATGCCCGGTCCACCCGCAGCAGCTGCGACGTCGGTGGTTGGCGAAGGCCGCCATGACAGCGTCCCTTCTCCCCGTTCACGCCGTTCACGGGGAGAAGATGGCGGCAGCCAGATGAGGGGCGGCGCCAGCTTACCCAGGAGAAATCCGAAGCGGACGAAGGCTTATCGCGTCTTGGTATTCAGCTCGCGGTTCGCCGTATAGTCGATCGCGAAAGTGTCGGCTGGGAAACTGCCGCCTTCCTTGACGTTGAAGATCATCACCGTCGTGTCCTTGCCCTGCGCGTCGGTGATCGTCCACTGGCGCAGCTCGTAGGTCTTCGGATCGAACATCATGGTGATCATCGCATTGCCGAAGACCGACTTGTCGGAGAGCTTGATGGTGGTGAGGTCGTCCTCTTCCTTGACGGCCTTGACGCGCCCGCCGGAGAGGTCGATCCGCTCGTCGAGCAGCAATTTCAACGGCGTCTTCGACAGCGGGTAGAGGTCGGAGGTGTTGAGCTTCTTGTTGAGGATCACCACCGACTTGCCGTCGGAGATCACCCGGAAGTTCGAGGAGCCGTCATAATTGAAGCGGATCTTGCCTGGCCGTTCGAGGAAGAACTTGCCACCGGTCTGCTCGCCCTTCGGGCCGAACTGGACGAACTCGCCGCTCATCGACCTCACCGAGGAGAAATGGTCGGCGATCTTCTGCGCCGCCGGCGGCACGGCGGCCTGCGCGGCGGCCACAAGCTGGTAACCCGGCACGAGGTTGAGAGCGGCAGCTCCGCCAAGCATCAGGCCGAGGCCGAGAACCTGGCGGCGGGTGAGGGCGAATTCGATCTGGGTCTTCATGCCGGTCACTTCCTGTGATTCGTGTGGTGGCAGTATCTGGACTCCCAGTAGGGCTTAAGTTTGGCGCGGGCGACAGCCCGTCGCACAAACGCGCCAGACGATTTCCGGTTGCCTGCCGACCCGAGTTGACGCCTCGCGCCGGGTCAAGGATTTGTCGAGATCGATGTCACCTGAATATCGATAAACCCTAGAATTTGTCGTCCTCCGTCGGCACCAAAATCTCGCGTTTGCCGGCATGGTTGGCCGGGCCGACAATGCCTTCCTTCTCCATCTTCTCGATGATCGAGGCGGCGCGGTTGTAGCCGATGCCCAGCCGGCGCTGGATGTAGCTGGTCGAAGCCTTGCCGTCGCGCAGCACCACTGCCACCGCCTGGTCGTAGGGATCGTCGGAATCCTCGAAATTGCCGCCGCCACCGCCGCCGGACCCGGCCTTGCCCGACGGACCGTCCTCGTCGTCTTCCTCGTCGTCCTCGGTGATGGCGTCGAGATATTCCGGCACGCCCTGCAGCTTCAGATGCCCGACGATCCTCTCGACCTCGTCGTCCGAGACGAACGGGCCGTGGACGCGCTGGATGCGGCCGCCGCCGGCCATGTAGAGCATGTCGCCCATGCCGAGCAGCTGCTCGGCGCCTTGCTCGCCCAGGATGGTGCGGCTGTCGATCTTCGACGTCACCTGGAACGAGATGCGGGTCGGGAAATTGGCCTTGATGGTGCCGGTGATGACGTCGACCGAGGGACGTTGCGTGGCCATGATGACATGGATGCCCGCAGCGCGCGCCATCTGCGCCAGGCGTTGCACCGCGCCTTCGATGTCCTTGCCGGCCACCATCATCAGGTCGGCCATCTCGTCGATGATGACCACGATATAGGGCATCGGCTCGAGATCGAGATTCTCGGTCTCGTAGATCGCCTCGCCGGTCTGGCGGTCGAAGCCGGTCTGCACCGTGCGCGAGATTTTTTCCCCCTTCTTCTCGGCCTGTTGGACGCGCGCATTGAAGCCGTCGATGTTTCGCACGCCGACCTTGGACATCTTGCGGTAGCGGTCCTCCATCTCGCGCACCGTCCATTTCAGCGCCACCACCGCCTTCTTCGGATCGGTAACGACGGGCGTAAGCAGATGCGGGATGCCGTCATAGACGGAAAGTTCGAGCATCTTCGGGTCGATCATGATCAGCCGGCATTCCTGCGGCGTCAGCCGATAGAGCAGCGAAAGGATCATGGTGTTGATGGCGACCGACTTGCCCGAGCCGGTGGTGCCGGCGACCAGCACGTGCGGCATCTTGGCGATGTCGACGATGACGGCTTCGCCGTTGATGGTCTTGCCAAGCGCCAGCGCCAGCTTCGCCTTGGTCGTCTCGAAGTCGCGGCTGGCCATGATCTCGCGCAGATAGACCGTCTCGCGCTTGGCGTTGGGCAGCTCGATGCCGATGGCGTTGCGGCCGGGAACGACGGCGACGCGGCAGGCGATCGCGCTCATCGAGCGGGCGATGTCGTCGGAAAGGCCGATGACGCGCGAGGATTTGATGCCGGGCGCCGGCTCCAGCTCGTAAAGCGTGACGACCGGACCGGGGCGGACATGGATGATCTCGCCCTTGACGCCGAAATCCTCCAGCACGCCTTCGAGCAGGCGCGCATTCTGCTCCAGCGCGTCCTTCGACAGGCTTGGGTCCTTTGCGACATTCTTCGGCTCCGACAGGAAATGCAGCGACGGCATCTCGAACGTGTCGGAACCGATCAGCGAGGTCTGCGCCTCGCGCTGGATGCGGGCGCCCGGCACGGGGCGCGCCGCCGGCGCCGCGACGCGGGTCGCCGCGTCGGAACGGAAATTCTGCACCCTGGTTGGCGCGGCGCGGCGCTGCATGGGCTGCTCGTCATCGAAGTCGTCAAGGTCGACGTCCTCGTCGTCGCCAAAAATGTCTTCATCGACCGGATCGACCGAAGCACTTCGGTCATTGACCATGGCGGCGAAGAATTCCGGTTCGACGCGGGCGCGGCCGCCGGGGCTCATGCGGGCCTCGGCAAACTCGGCCGATTCGACCCGCTCGGCGGCGCGCCGCCAGGCGCTGGCCTTCGGTTCCATCGGCGGTTCGAACTCGTCGCGCTCCTGCTTGCGGCGCGCGGCGCGGCGATGCATCCAGGCGCGGAACGACAGCCACCAATGGGTGATGGCACCGAGCGCGAGTATGCCCTCGTCGCCTTCGTCCTCGTCCTCGTCGAACAGCATCTCGTCCTGCTCGCGCGGATCGGGCCGGGCGGCGCGCTCCATGACTGCAAAACCGTTCTTGCGTGCGATCAGCGCCGAGCCATAGGCGAACAGCCACAACATCGGCGCCGCGAGGATGACCGCGATGATGCTGGCGAAAAGCCCTTTCGGGTAACCGCCGACGGCGATGCCGGGAATCTTCAGCACCATGTCGCCGAACACGCCGCCGAGGCCGGTGGGCAGCGGCCAGGTGTTGGGCGGCGTCACGCAGCCGGCGATCGCCGCGGCAGTCAGCGCGAAGCCGAACCAGGCAAAGCCGCGCTTCGGCAATTTGTCGACGCCGCGCGCGGAAAACAAAAGAAAGCCCCAGATCACCGCCGGCACCAGGCCGGCGACGGCGGCAAGGCCGAAGAACTGCATGGCGAGGTCGGAGAACACCGCGCCGACATAGCCCATGGCGTTGGTGACGACATTGCTGGTGGCGTGTGAGAAGCTCGGATCGGCCACGTTCCATGTGGCTAAAGCTGCGATGCCGAAGGCGGTGAACAGGAACAGCCCGGCGCCGACCAGCCGCCCGACCTGGCGCCGCGCGAATGCCTGGATGCCGTGCCCCGTATCGGTCAGCGCGAGCGGTGCTGAAGCGCCTGAACGCATGCCTCTTCCCCGTAATCGTTGCCTGGCCGGGCGCATGGCGCACCTCGGCAGATTCGAACGCCAGACTATCGGGGGGAAGGTTAAGGCCGCATTAACCATGGCCCTTTACCGAGCTTCATCTCCAACAAAGATGGCCGGCCTTGCGGCCCGCCATCCTTTGCTTGAAACGTCGAAACGATCGGGCCCGTGCGGACCCGACCTTCGGCACATCACTTGTGACCGGCATATGCCATCAGGTTGGCGCAGAATTCGGCGTGAGGCTTGCTCATCGCCGCGTCCTGGCACTCCTTCATCATCATGTCCTGCTTGTCCTTCGCCGTCGAAGCCCAGGCGGCCTTGAAGTCGGCCTCGGGCTTCATGGTCTTCATGCTGGAATCGGTGAAGAACGGGGCCATGTTGTCAGGCTCATCGAGAGCACCGGCAAGTGCAACGCCGCTGACCATCGAAAGCGCCATTGCTCCCAGGAAGATGTTCTTGATGTTCATCAGGTGTTTCCTTCCCTCTGTCTGGCGAGCGCCACGGTGGCGGTCGCAATCCAGGTACGAAACCACGGGGCCAACGTTTCATGCCGGCGCGATCAAGTGACTGTGATCGAAAGCCTGCATGGGCAGCAGCCTGACAAAAAGGGAGGCCCGGAAGGTCGTTCCGGGCCTCAAGGCGTGAGCCCCTTTTGAGAGCATCACGACGGGATCTTGGGAGGGAAAATCCGGGCCGGCGGGAGGAGGATCCGCCGGCCCTTGGCCGACGCAATTCCAGGAAAAGTGTGAAACGGTTTTCCGTCCGGAATTGCGTCAAGCCAGAGAAGCTTCCTTACGGCACCACTTCGCCGTGCTGAGTGACGTCGAGGCCTTCGACCTCTTCCTGGGTGGACGGACGCAGGCCGACCAGCGCCTTGACGATGTAGAGGATCACGAAGGTGGCGATCGCCGTCCACAGGATGGTGAAGGCGATGCCGTAGAGCTGCTTGCCGATCGAAGCGTCCTTGCCGAGCGCGTTGATGGCCGGATCGGCGAGCGCGCCGGTGAGCAGGGCGCCGACGATGCCGCCGATACCATGCACGCCGAAGGCATCGAGCGAGTCGTCATAGCCGAGCGCATGCTTGAGCTTGACCGCCGAGAGGTAGCAGATGACGCCGGCGAGGATGCCGACGATGAAGGCGCCGGTCGGGTTGACGAAGCCGGAGGCCGGCGTCACCGCGACGAGGCCCGCGACAGCGCCCGAGATGATGCCGAGCACCGAAGGCTTCTTGGCGACGATCCATTCGGCGAACATCCAGGCCAGCGCCGCCGCGGCGGTGGCGACCTGCGTGTTCATCATCGCGGCGCCGGCGAGGCCGTCGGCCGCCAGTTCCGAACCGGCGTTGAAGCCGAACCAGCCGACCCACAGCAGCGAGGCGCCGATCACCGAATAGACGAGGTTATGCGGCGCCATGTTGGTGGTGCCGTAGCCCTCGCGCTTGCCGAGAACGAGTGCGCAGACCAGGCCCGCGACACCGGCGTTGATGTGGACGACCGTGCCGCCGGCGAAGTCGAGAACGCCGGCCGCGGCCAGGAAGCCGCCGCCCCACACCCAGTGCGCGATCGGCGCGTAGACGAAGACCAGCCACAGGCCCATGAAGAGGAGCAGCGCCGAGAATTTCATGCGCTCGGCGAAGGCGCCGGCAATCAGCGCCGGCGTGATGATGGCGAAGGTCATCTGGAACATCGAGAAAACGAATTCAGGAATGTTCGCCACGCCCGGCAGCCAAAGGGTCGAGACCGTGATGCCGTGATGGAAGAAGCGCGAGAAGCCGCCGATATAGTTGTTCAGGCCGGCGGAATCGTTGGTGGTGAAGGCCAGCGAATAGCCGAACATGAACCACAGCACCGTCACCAGGCAGGTGATGGCGAAGCTCTGCATGATGGTGGCGAGCACGTTCTTCTTGCGCACCATGCCGCCGTAGAACAGCGCCAGGCCCGGGATGGTCATCATCAGCACCAGCGCCGTCGAGGTCAGCATCCAGGCGGTGTTGCCGGTGTCGAGCGCGGGCGCCGGCGCGGCCGGCGCCGCGGCGGTGGCTGCCGGGGCGGCTTCCTGCGCGATGGCGGCGACGGTGCTCATGGCCAGGAGCGCGAGCGAAGCGGCCGCGCGTCCCGTCGTCTTGAAGGTGGAAGGAATATTCATTGAACTCTCCGTTGGAATTTCTGGTCGCCGCTCAGAGCGCGTCGGTGTCTGTTTCGCCGGTGCGGATGCGCACCGCCTGGTCGATGCCGAAGACGAAGATCTTGCCGTCGCCGATCTGGCCGGTCTTGGCGGCCGAAGTGATGGCTTCGACGGCCTTGTCGACCAGGTCGGCCCCGACCGCGACCTCGATCTTGATCTTGGGCAGGAAGCTGACCGCGTATTCCGCGCCGCGATAGATTTCCGTGTGTCCCTTCTGACGCCCGTAGCCTTTGACTTCGGTGACGGTCAGGCCCTGGATGCCGACGGCGGTGAGCGCTTCGCGCACCTCGTCGAGCTTGAACGGCTTGATGATTGCCATCACGATTTTCATAAGGTTTCACCCTTTGCTGTTGCGGTCCCCCGCGTTTGCACACCTTCACCGATCCCGAGGAGAGCCGGAGAGTGCCCAATAGGATTCAAGCTCCGTGCCAATTGCCGAAGCAGGGTGTTAACCTGTTGTAAATAAAGGGAACGGACGGCCCACGCACATTGTTTGTGCGCAAACGCATCGAGCTATCTGCTTAAAAAATAGGCAAAAATTCGGAAATGCCTACTTAGCAGGCTTTGACCAGAAGCGGGCTCAGCGTTTGAGACGGATAAGGCCTTCCTGGGCGACCGAGGCGATGAGCGTGCCATCCCGCGCGAACAGCGAACCGCGCGTGAAGCCGCGCGAGCCTTGCGTCGACGGACTGTCCTGATTGTAGAGGATCCAGTCGTCCAGCGAATGGCTGCGGTGGAACCACATGGCGTGGTCGAGGCTGGCCGCCTGGATGTCGCGGTCGAAGATGGCGCGGCCATGCGCGAAGGTCGAGGTGTCAAGCAGCGTCATGTCCGAGAGATAAGCAAGCACCGCTGCCTGGATGGCGCGGTTTTCCGGCACCGGGCCGGTGGTGCGGATCCAGATATTCTGCTCAGGCTCCAGCTTCTCGCGGCTTGTGTAGTGCTTCAGCATCACCGGTTTCATCTCGATCGGCCGGTCGCGCTCCCAATAGCGCCTGATGCCTTCCGGCACCGCCTCGCCGAACTTGCCCAGCAGCTCGCGCTGGGACAGCAGCGTGTCGGGCGCCGGCACATCGCGCGGCATCGGCAGCTGGTGTTCGAGGCCCACCTCATCCTGCTGGAATGAAGCCTCCAGCGAGAAGATCGCCTGGCCATGCTGGATCGCCACCACACGGCGCGTGGTGAAGGAGCCGCCGTCGCGGATGCGATCGACCTCGTAGACGATCGGCAGCTTGGTGTCGCCCGGCCGCATGAAATAGCCGTGCAGCGAATGCACGTGGCGTTCCGGCTCCACGGTGCGCTGCGCGGCTACCAGCGCCTGGGCGATGGTCTGGCCGCCGAAGACGCGTTGCCAGTCGACCTTGGGGCTGCGACCACGATACAGATTGTGTTCGAGCTGCTCGAGGTCGAGAATGTCGAGAAGCTCGTCCATGGCCGCTGTCATGTTTGAAATCCTTCAAAGATGTGCCATGGCCGGTTTCGGACAGGACGCGCATGCAGTCAAGGCCGCAGACGGCAGCCGGCCGAAGCCGCGAAAGGATGATGCCATGGTCGACCGCAAGCCGGATGCAACAGGGACCAATGGAAACCGCGAGGCGCCGCTCGACGTGCTCATCGCCGGCGCAGGCTATGTCGGCCTCACCGCCGCCGTGTCGCTGAAGCAGGCACGGCCCGGCCTCGCCATCGCCATCGTCGACGCCGCCCCTGCAGGCGCCTGGCAGCGCGACGGCCGTGCCTCGGCCATCGCGGCGGCCGCCAGCCGCATGCTGGAACAGCTCGGCGTCTGGCGAGAGATCGCGCCGGAAGCACAGGCGATCACCGAAATGATCATCACCGACTCGCGCGCTGCCGACCCGGTGCGCCCGGTGTTCTTGACCTTCGACGGCGAGGTGGCGCCCGGCGAGCCCTTCGCCCACATGGTCGCCAACCGCGACCTCAACGGCGCGCTGCGGCGGCGCGCCGCGAAGCTCGGCATCGATATCATCGAAGGCATGGCCGTCAGCGCCTTCGATACCAACGGCGCCGGCATCACGGTGCATCTTGCCGACGGCGCGACGCTGAAGGCGCGGCTGCTGATTGCCGCCGATGGCGTCAACTCCAGGCTGCGCGACATGGCCGGCATCAAGACCGTCAAATGGGAATACGGCCAGTCCGGCATCGTCTGCACGGTGGCGCATGAGCGTCCGCACAACGGCCGCGCCGAAGAACATTTTCTGCCGGCGGGCCCCTTCGCCACGCTGCCGCTGAAGCCGGACAAGGATGGCACCAACCGCTCGTCGATCGTCTGGGTGGAGCGCACGCAAGACGCACAGGCGCTGGTCGAGGGCGACGAGTTCGTCTTCGAACACGATCTGGAGCAGCGCTTCGGCCTGAAGCTCGGCGAGATCCGCGTTGCCGACAAGCCGCGCGCCTGGCCGCTTGGCCTGACGCTCGCCCGCGCCTTCGTCGCGCCCCGCATCGCGCTCGCCGGCGACGCCGCCCACGGCATCCACCCGATCGCCGGCCAGGGCCTCAATCTCGGCTTCAAGGATGTCGCGGCATTGGCCGAAGTCGTGGTCGAGGCCGATCGGCTCGGCCAGGACATCGGCGCCCTCGACGTGCTCGAGCGCTACCAGCAGTGGCGCCGCTTCGACACGCTGCAGATGGGCGTCACCACCGACGTTTTGAACCGGCTCTTCTCCAACGACATAGGCCCGCTGCGCGCCGTGCGCGACCTGGGCCTTGGCCTCGTCGAGCGCATGCCGAGGCTCAAGGACTTCTTCATCCGCCAGGCCTCGGGCCTGTCGGGGGATACTCCACGGCTGTTGAAGGGCGAGGCGATCTGAACACTGTAGCGCCCTGACGCGCGGCCTTCGTCATCCTCGGGCTTGACCCGAGGATCCATGCCGTGACGGTTGCCGAAGGGCGCAGCGGAGCAGAATTCTTAACCGTTGCAACGCCTTAGCGTCACGGCATGGATCCTAGAGTCTGCGCGCGTCGCTTCGCTCCTTGCTCCGCCCTAGTATGACGATGCGAGAGGCGTTTCGCGTCAATCGCCGAGGCCGGCGACCTGACCCCTTGTGACGCAGAGAAACTTAGTTCACCTCGAAACCCAGCTTCTGCCGCAGCCTCAGCATCCGCTGGTCGGCGATCTTGAGGCTCTGCTCGCCGCCCTGCTGCGCGACACGGTTCAGCATCCTGAGCAGATCGTCCCGCTCGTGCGGATCGAGGCGCTCGCGCAGGAACGGCGCCAGCTTGTCGATGACGATCGTCGTGTCGTCGACCTGCGAGGTCGCCCATTTGGCGTAGACCACGGCCTCATCGGTCTTCTTTTGACTGTCGGCGATCTGCGAGATCACCTCGCGGATGACCGCCTCGCGCTGCGGCAGGACCGGGCCGTGTTCCGAAACGATCGCGGTGATCAGTGTCGCCGCGGCCACCACCGGATCGTCGATCGCCGTCAGCGGTGACAGCGCGGCCTGGTTGCGCAATTTCTTGCGGCGCATGTTGCCCTGAACACGTCCGACGACGTCGGCAACCTCACGCGCCGCGTCGCTCATGTATTTCAGCCGGTACCACCAGATGGCGGCCGCTCCGAGCAAGCCAAGGATAGCGATCAGGAAAGGCATGCCGAATTCCCCCGAAATCGCGGCGACGATAAGAGAACCGCGGCTCCGCTTCAACACGCAACGGTTGCGGTGGCGAAGAAACGCTGAAGATTTCCCCTCAGAACGCTTCGACCGTTCCGGATCCTGTCCTTGAGCGGCGGCGGTTATGACCCCGGTACGTCGTAGATCGCCCGGACCTCGACCGTGCCGAGTTCGGCCAGCGGAATGCCCCCGGCAAGCTTCAGCGCCTCGGTAAGGTCCGCTGCCTCGACCATGACGAAGCCGAGCAGTTGTTCCTTGGTCTCGGCGAACGGCCCGTCGGTCACCAGCGCCTTGCCCTTGCGCCGCCTGAGCGATTTCGAGGTCTTCACCGACTGCAGCGCCTGCGCGATGATCAGCTTGCCCTGTCGGTCGAGCTCCCTGTCATAGGCGAGCGAGTCGGCATCGAGCTTGGCCGCGCGCTCAGGGGTCAGCGCATAGAGATCCTTTTCCTCGCCATAGACCAGCAGGACATATTTCATTTCAGGTTCCCTTCCGTCGATGCGTTATAGGGGGCGAAGGCGACGGTGTCAGTTTTGCTTGCCGTTGCCGCATGATCGAGCAGACATGCCGCGACACCGATGATGGCGATGGCCGCGGCCAGCCGACCGAAGCCGGGCGACGGCGGATCCAGCCAGAACTCTTCCGATTGCTGGGCTTTTCGCCCCGGCTTTCGCCAGATCACGAGAAACAGATTGTCCATCCTAATCTCCATCGGCCGTAAGTGGCCGCCCGCAGGACGGCCGGGCCGATGGGAAGTCGACATTTTTGCACGCGCATTTTTTCGAGAAATTTTCGAAGTGCGTCGCGCAAGCACAATCATATCAAGCCACGGATGGTCTTCCGGCCCGCCCGCGCTATAGTTCGACAGAACGTCGGCGCCCGCCGGCGAGAAACCCCGACGCGCAGGAGGAATTTCATGGACCGCACCGCAAACGCCGTCTGGAAAGGTAATCTGAAGGAAGGCCAGGGCACGCTCGACACGCAGAGCGGCACCTTGAAGGGTACGCCCTATTCGTTCAAGGCGCGTTTCGAGGACGAGAGCGGCAAGTCCGGCACCAATCCGGAAGAGCTGATCGCTGCCGCGCATGCCGGCTGCTACGCCATGCAGCTGTCGCACTTCCTGGCCGAGAACGGCACCCCCGCCGCCGAGCTCGACGCCAAAGCGGTGGTGACGCTGGTCCCCGGCACCGGCATCACCGGCAGCGCCATCACCCTGGTCGGCAAGGTACCTGGCATCGATGCCGCGAAATTCAAGGAACTGGCCGAGAAGGCCAAGGCCGAATGCCCGGTCTCGAAGGCGCTTGGCGCCATCAAGGTCTCGCTCGACGCAAGGCTGGGGTGATCAGGCGCATATTTGGCTAAGGTCGCGATCCTTCACACTCCCCTCTGCCCTGCCCATCCTCCGCGGAGGATGGGCAGGACAGAGGGGGGCGCCTCGCGCCAACGTTTCTGGCGAATGGACTACGCGCCCAGCGCCTCGATCTTCGCCCGCAACGCCGCGACCTCTTCCTCCAGCACCCGCACGCGCGCTTCGAGATCCACATCCGCAGCTGTCGCCGCCGGCTGCCACGGCGCCGCCACCGCTGTCGCTTCCACCGGCCCGCTCAAGAGATGGACATAGCGCTCCTCGCGCTGCCCGGGCGCGCGTTCCAGCAGTTGGATCAGCGGCGGCCGGCGGCCGATCATGAGATCGAGATTGTCGCGAAGCTCCTCGATCGAGGCAAAGCGCGCCATGCGCTCCGAACGGGCAAGCAATTCATGCGCCGTCTGCGCCCCGCGCAGGAGCAAAAGGCCGATAACGGCGATCTGCGGCGTGGTCAGCGAAAAGCGCTGCGCCATCAGATGCTCGTAGCGCTCGACGCGCGAGGCGAAGGCCTGGCGCACCAGCCCTTTCTGCTCGAGCGAGCTCAGCGCCCGCCTGATCTCCGCCAGTTCCAGCGCCATCACCGGTTCGCGCGCCGTCTTCTGGTTGGCGGCCTGATGCGCGCCATTGAGCGTCAGCGGGTAGACGTCCGGTGTCAGCTCCTTCTTCTCGATCAAGGAACCAAGCACACGGGCTTCGGTGGGAGAGAGGACGGGGAGATCGGTCATTGGGTTTGCTATCCTTTCTGAGGGCTGGCGGGACAGCACCCGCGAAGGATCGCTACGTACGAACTTGAACCGCTAGGCTCCTAAACCCTTCTCTCCACCATCATCTTCTTGATCTCGGCAATAGCTTTCGCCGGGTTCAGCCCCTTCGGGCAGGTCTGCGCGCAGTTCATGATGGTGTGGCAGCGATAGAGCCGGAACGGATCTTCGAGATTGTCGAGCCGCTCGCCCGTCGCCTCGTCGCGACTGTCGATCAGCCAGCGATAGGCCTGCAGCAGGGTGGCCGGGCCGAGATAGCGGTCACCATTCCACCAGTAGCTCGGGCAGGACGTCGAGCAGCAAGCGCAAAGGATGCATTCGTATAGCCCGTCGAGCTTCGCGCGGTCCTCGTGGCTCTGCAGCCATTCCTTGGCGGGCGTCGGCGACACCGTCTGCAGCCACGGCTGGATCGACGCGTGCTGGGCATAGAAATTGGTGAGGTCGGGCACCAAGTCCTTGATCACAGCCATATGCGGCAGCGGGTAGACCTTGACCGCGCCGGAAATGTCGTCGCAGCCCTTGGTGCAGGCCAGCGTGTTCGAGCCGTCGATATTCATGGCGCAGGAACCGCAAATGCCCTCGCGGCAGGAGCGGCGCAGCGTCAGCGTCGGGTCGATCTTGTTCTTGATCCACAGCAACGCGTCGAGAACCATCGGCCCGCAATCGTCCATGTCGACGAAATAGGTGTCCATGCGCGGATTCTCGTCATCGTCCGGCGACCAGCGATAGATGCGGTATTCCCTGAGGTTGGTCGCGCCTTCCGGCTTCGGCCAGGTCTTGCCCTGCTGGACCTTGGAATTCTTGGGAAGCGTGAGTTCGACCATTACCTGCGGTCCTTTCGGATGACGAGCTTCAGCCCGGACCAGATTTCGTTCACGGCGGCGACCTTGACGTCGACGAGATCGCGCTTCAGCGCCTCCGACCGGATGACATCCTCGGTGACGTCGGTCGGCACCTTCGAAGCCTTCTTCGGCCACGAGACCCAGACCATGCCGTCGCGCCTGATCGCCGTCTCGATGCCGGACAGGCCGTCCTCGATCTCGGCGCGCTGCCGGGTGAAGGCGTGCACGGCGTCGTATTTCTGGCTGCCCGAGATCGCCGACCACTCCGCGAGCCGATCGACGCCGGCAAAGGAAACGGCCTCGGTCAGTTCATCGAGCTCCGGCGGCAGCGCGATAAAGGCGGCGACCATGCCGTCCTTCAGGCCGAGCTTGGCCGGAAGAGGCGTGCCGGAATATCCCGTGGCCGCCTGCGCCATCATCAATACACCCTGGCCTTCGGCGCGATCTTGGCGAGGTTGATGCCGCCGTCCTTTTCCGCCAGCAGCGGCTCGGTGTGCACCGGCCGATAGGTCAGCGCCACCTTGCCGTCCTCGCTCAGATGGGCAAGCGTATGCTTGCGCCAGTTGGCGTCGTCGCGCTTGTCGAAATCCTCACGCGCATGCGCGCCGCGGCTCTCCTTGCGCGCCTCGGCGCCGTAGACCGTGGTGATGGCGTTGGCCATCAGGTTTTCCAGCTCCAGCGTCTCGACGAGGTCGGAATTCCAGATCATCGAGCGGTCGGTGACCTTGATGTCCTTGAGCTCGCCCCAGAGTTCCGAAATGCGCTTGCAGCCGTTCTCGAGCGATTCCTGCGTGCGGAACACGGCGGCGTCTTCCTGCATGGCGCGCTGCATTCTCTCACGCAGCACCGCGGTCGGGATCGAGCCGTTGGCGTGGCGCAGGTGATCGAAGCGCTCCATGATCTTTTCGACCGAAGCTTCGTTGGGCGACGGGATCGCCGACTTGCGGTCGATCACCTTGCCGGCGCGGATGGCGGCCGCCCGCCCGAACACGACGAGGTCGATCAGCGAGTTCGAGCCAAGCCGGTTGGCGCCATGCACCGAGGCGCAGCCGGCCTCCCCGACCGCCATCAGGCCGGGCGAAACGCGGTCGGGATTCTCGGCCGTCGGGTTGAGCACCTCGCCCCAGTAATTGGTCGGCACGCCGCCCATGTTGTAGTGCACCGTCGGCAGCACCGGGATCGGCTCCTTGGTGAGGTCGACGCCGGCGAAGATCTTGGCCGATTCCGAAATGCCCGGCAGCCTTTCATGCAGCACCGCCGGATCGAGATGGTCGAGATGCAGGAAGATGTGGTCCTTCTTCTTGCCGACACCGCGGCCCTCGCGGATCTCCAGCGTCATGCAGCGCGAGACCACGTCGCGCGAGGCAAGGTCCTTGGCCGACGGCGCATAGCGCTCCATGAAGCGCTCGCCCTCGGAATTGACCAGATAGCCGCCCTCGCCGCGCGCGCCTTCGGTGATCAGGCAGCCGGCGCCATAGATGCCGGTCGGGTGGAACTGCACGAACTCCATGTCCTGCAGCGGCAGCCCGGCACGCGCGGCCATGCCGCCGCCGTCGCCGGTGCAGGTGTGCGCCGAGGTGGCCGAGAAATAGGCGCGGCCGTAGCCGCCGGTCGCCAGCACCACCATCTTGGCCGAGAAGCGGTGGATGGTGCCGTCGTCGAGGTTCCAGGCCATGACGCCGGTGCAGGTGCCGTCCGGCTCCATGATCAGATCGAGCGCGAAATACTCGATGAAGAACTGCGCGTTGTTCTTCAGCGACTGGCCGTAGAGCGTGTGCAGGATGGCGTGGCCGGTGCGGTCGGCGGCGGCACAGGTGCGCTGCACCGGCGGACCGTCGCCATAGTTCATCATGTGGCCGCCGAACGGCCGCTGGTAGATCTTGCCCTCTTCGGTGCGCGAGAACGGCACGCCGTAATGCTCGAGCTCGTAGACCGCGGCCGGCGCCTCGCGCACCATGTATTCCATGGCGTCGACATCGCCGAGCCAATCCGAGCCCTTGACGGTGTCGTACATGTGCCACTGCCAGGAATCCGGGCCCATGTTGGAGAGCGAGGCGGCGATGCCGCCCTGCGCCGCGACGGTGTGCGAACGGGTCGGGAACACCTTGGTGATGCAGGCGGTGCGCAATCCCTGCTCGGCCATGCCGAGCGTGGCGCGCAAGCCGGCACCGCCGGCGCCGACGATCACGACGTCGAATTTGTGGTCGACAAAAGTGTAAGCGGAAGCCGTGTTGTTTGCGTCCTTGGCCAAGACTTCAGCCTCCGAATGCCAGTTTGAGCAGGGCAAACAGCGAAGCGACGCCGACTGCGACTGCGAAGAAGGTGTTGAGAGCGATCAGCGCCAGTTTCATGCCTTCGCCATGCACATAGTCCTCGATGATGACCTGCATGCCGAGCCGCATGTGGTAGAGGCCGGAGATCAGCACCAGCGCCAGCACCAGCGCCACGAAGGGATTGGCAAGCGCCGCTCGCACTTCCGTGTAGCCGTGGCCGTTGACCGCGATCAGGAAACCGACGAAGAACAACAGCAGCGGGATGTTGGCGATCGCCGTCAGCCGCTGGCGCCAGAAATGCTGCGTGCCTTCGCGCGCCGAGCCCAGGCCGCGCACCTTGCCGAGCGGCGTGCGCATATCGTTATTGTTGCCGCTCATGCCAGGCCTCCCCGCGCCATGTAGCCGGCGATCCAGATCAAAAGCGTCAGCACGATCGAGCCAGCGAGCGTCGCCCAGGCGATCTTCGAAGCGGTGTGTTTTTCCAATCCCGCCCCGGTGTCCCAGACGAGGTGGCGCAGTCCGCCCAGCATGTGGTGCATCAGCGCCCAGGTGTAGACGAACAGAACCAGCCGGCCGAGCCAGGAACCGAAGGCCCAGTCGACCCGGTCGAAAGCGGCCTGCGAGCTCGCAGCGGCGATCAGCCACGCCGCCACCAGCAGCGTGCCGAAATAAAGCGCGCCGCCGGTGATGCGATGGATGATCGACATCGTCATCGTGATCGGCGGCCGGTAGATCGACAGATGCGGCGAGAGCGGCCGTTCACGTCTGGCAACTGCGCGGGTGGCTGGTGATTTGCTCATGGCTCCCCCAGTACGGCATCCTGGAGCCGCGATGGAATGCGGCGTTTGCCGCCCGCATATATGGCTCCGGACAGCCGGTTTCTAATGCTCTTTTTGCACCGCGTCAAAGCCGGAAAATCGTTTTGGAAACATCATTTAGTCTGACAAATTGGCGGCTGCGCGCTTCAATCGATTAGCGGCTGTTTTGAAGCCGGCGCAGGCTTCGCTGCAGTGCGGTATTCTCATCTGTACGGGCAAGTCCCGGGGTGTGCTGTCAGGCCGGCGGGACCTGAATGGCAGCGCGCCCTCAGCGCTTGCAGGTTTGCGGCGTCGATCCCCGCTTCATCACCAACGCCTCGCGTCCGTCGATCACGATTGCGTCATGCGTCGCAGCCTCCTGGTAGCGGCTGCTCTGGTTGGCGGGCGAAGCCGCAAACTCCTCGGCCGTGCCATCCGGCCGGACCACGCGCAGCGACGCGCCGAGATTTTGGATGGTGATCATGCCGCCATTGCCGCATCTGTAGGTGGCCGTGCCGATACCGGATCGCGGCACGGTAAGGTCGGTGATGGTCTTGGTTGTGGGTGGCGCAGGCGTTGCCGGTGTCTTGGCCGTTGCGGATGCCGGGGGTGTTGCCGGTATCGGCGGCGCCCCAGCTGCAGCGGACTGCTGGGTTGGCGCGGGCAAGACCGGCGGCGGCGCGGCATTCGCCGCCTTCGGCGCGTTGTCCTGCGGCACGCAGGCCGCGGCCGCGAGAAGCAGTGGGATCGTTATCGACACCCGAACCGTATGGCCAAAGCTCATGCGCTGCCCCTTTCGTGCGCGGCACGCTACAGCAATTCCAGGGAAAGTGTGAAACGGCTGGGCTCGGCGCATTCGCCGTAGCCTTCCGTCCGGAATTGCGTCAAACGCTCTAGCCATGCGGCGCCCCAAGATCAAGTTCACCCAGAGTCAGCCCGGTTCCGCCTCCAACTCCCCCTGGGAAACCGGCCCCGGAAATTAACCATGTTCCTTAAGAACCGGCGTCGAAGGACGCCCGCCTCTTAACAAAGGTTAATAAAGAGTTAATTTCTGATTCGTACCGGATTCCGGGCGCGACCTGTCGCGCCCATCAAGGGAGAGCGACATGCGTTTGAATTCAGTGCGGATAGTTCTTGCGGCCGCATCACTGGCGGCGCTTGTCGTGGCGATCGCCGCCGCGCCGGCCGAAGCGGGGCTGCGCCATCACGACCGCGTCTATGCCGATTCCTTCGGCAATCTCGTCATCGACAGCGCCGCCGGCTACAAGCGCATCATCGTCGGCGAAGGCAAGCTTGCCAGGAAGCTTTCCGAATACACCGGCGCCGGTCAGCCGGATGTCGTCTATGACGATGCGGACGAGCCTGGCGCGCCCGGCTGCTACCAGGCGCCGGTGCTGGTGAAAGGCCGCTCCTATATGTACGGGCTTTCCGACGGCGAGATGCCCAATCTCAGCCCTTGCCGTTGAAAACCGTCGGCGCCTGGCGCCGCCGCGCCGAGCCTGATACCCGGACGCAGTCGCGACCGGCATTCTTGGCTTCGTAGAGCGCGGCGTCGGCGCGCCGCAAAAGATCGGCAAAACCTTCTTCCGCGGCCAGCTCCGCCACGCCAAAGCTTGCGCTGCAGCGATGGTCGGCGGGCACGCCCTCGATCGGCAAGGCTCCAAACGCGTTGCGCGCGCCCTCCGCGAAAAGCCGCGCGGCGGCAAGATTGGTGCCTGGCAGGATGATGGCGAACTCCTCGCCGCCGATACGGCCGGCGACATGGTGCTTGGCGGCGGCTTCGCGCAGGAAACCGGCGAACGTCTCGATCACGCGATCGCCGCAGGCATGGCCATAGCTATCGTTGATGCTCTTGAAATAGTCGAGATCGGCGATCACCAGCGCCACCGGCACGCCACGCCGAACGGCATCCCGCATGGCCAGGTCCGCGTGACGTTCGAAGCCGCCGCGGTTGAAGAGCCGCGACAATGCGTCGGTTTCCGACTTCGAGGTCGCCTCGGCCAGCGCGTCGCGCACCAGGACGGCTAAGGCAAGCAGCGCCAGCGCCAGCCCGAACACGGTGCCGAGCGATTGCGACACAAGCGCGTAAGCCGTCTGCACATAGGCTTGCGGGTTGGCGCCCCAGCCACCCAGCGCTCCCGCGATGAGAGGCTTGGAAGCAAACTGCACGGCGCTGGCGCCGAGCACCAGCGCAAGCAGGTGGTCGAGCCGCCCAAGCCTTTGCCGGGAGGAGAGCACGATGCCGAGCGCGGCGAACTGCATGGCGGCGTAGGGAAGCTGGTAGGCCATCATGCGCGTGAGCGAGTGGCGCGGCAGATCCTGCGCCAGATAGACGGCGACCGAGGCGACGACCAGGAAGCACAGCATCGGCGCCCAGGGCGGCCGCACGCCATATTTATGGGCCAGCCCGCCATTGAAGGCGATGGTCGCGCCGAGGAACACGGCAAAGGCGGCAACGACCGGCAGCCGCGCGTCCGCGAAGGCGGGGATGCTGAATTCGATGGCGAAATAGGCCATGCCGAGCAGGTAGCTGAAGGCGAGCCAGCGCGCCGACACGCGCCCGGCATCATAGACGGCAATCGCCATGAACGCCGCTGCCAGGAGCCCGGCGACGAGCAGGTTGATCATCAGGATGAAGTCGGCGCTGCCCATATCTTCCTTCGTCGGACGTTCCGGACAGAAAACCATCGACGGGCGAAGAACACGTTAATGCGCGCATGAGTTGCTTGAAGCAACCCAGAAATAGCGTGCAGCGTTCGGGCTCGGCGACTTCGCCGTGGCCTTACCTCAGCCGACGGCGAGCGGGTCGGCAACGAAAGTCGTTTCGGGCCGCTCGTAGGACAGACGGACGCTGTCGCGGCCGTTCTTCTTGGCCTTGTAGAGCGCCTCGTCGGCGCGCCGCATCAAAGGCATCAGCCCTTCCTTGCCGGTGCGGGCGGCAACGCCGAAGCTTGCCGTGACCCGGGTGCCGGGCGGCAGGCCGTCGATCGCGCCGGCCGAATAGAAGGCGCGGATCGCTTCGGCAAAGAGCCTTGCCGAAGCAAGGTCGCTGAGCGGCAAAAGCACGGCGAACTCTTCGCCGCCGATGCGGCCGGCGGCCCCGCGCGCACCGGTGGCGGAGCGCAGCTTGGCGGCGAAGTCGGCAATCACCCGGTCGCCGGCCTCGTGCCCGTACCGGTCGTTCAGCGCCTTGAAGTGATCGAGGTCGGCCAGCACCAGGGCGACGGGAAATCCGGCCTTGCCGCACTGATCGAGCAGCAGGGTCGACCGCTCCTCGAAGCCACGACGGTTGAGGATGCCCGACAGCGGATCGGTGTGGGTCTCCGCCTTCAGCGCCCTCAACACATCGAGCGCCGCGGCGGTGAACAGGCAAAGCGCGATCAGCAGCGACAAAAGCGCATGCGAAAGCAGCGCCGTAGTCCAGTAAGACGAGCCGTAGAAGCCGTCATAGCTCGGGAACGGTCCATGCGCGATCACGACGACCAGCGTGCGGGCGGTGAAGTTCAGCCCTGAAAGCAGCGACAGCACGAACAGGATCTTTTCGGTCGGCCCATTGTTGCGCACCGGCCTGAGCTCGGCAGCGACGAGCAGGCTCAAGCCGCCGAAGCCGAAGTTCATGCCGAGCACGCGCCAAGTGAGATCCGGCTGGACGAACATGAACCATGCGAAGGCGGCGAGTCCGCCACCGGTCATGATGCCGATGCCGATATAGGGCACGCGCCGGCCGTAGCGTGCCACGATCGCGCCGGAAAGGCAGCAGGCGGCAATCGTGAAGCATATGTTGGAGATCAGCTTGGTCAGCACGACGCCGACCGGAAGCGTGAAATATTGCAGCAGGAAGCCCGGGGCCGACAGGCAGTAGCTCGCCGCCAGCGCCGCCAGATACGGACGATGGCGCTGATAGGACCACAGCACGAGGAACGCCGCGCCAAGCGCCAACGCTATCGTCGGATTGAGCAGCGCTATGAGCAGACCGGTGTCCAAAGGACTGCGACTTTCCCCAACTTACCCAGGGGGAGATACTAGGATGTAAGCCCAAACAAGCGGTTAAGCGGCGGCCGATACTGTGCGAACACGAGCGGAACCGGCTCGCGGAAACCGCGTTGTCCGGCCACACGCGAAGCCACGCGGCGCAGACCCGAGGATCCTGCCGTGAGGCATGAGCGCTTCTACAGTGCAGAATTCTGCTCCACTGCGCCCTTCGATCAAGGTAACGGCAGGATCCCAGGGTCTCCGCGACGGAGCTTACGCTCCGGCCTCGCCCTGGGATTGACGAGTTTGGGGAGGATTCGGCCAATCCCCAGCGCTTGCGCTGATTTCCGGGCCCTACTGCTTTCCAAACCGCGCCGTTATTTCCAGTCGCGGATGTCGACGAAGTGGCCGGCGATCGCCGCCGCCGCCGCCATGGCCGGCGACACCAGATGGGTGCGGCCCTTGAAGCCTTGCCTACCCTCGAAATTGCGGTTCGAGGTCGAGGCGCAGCGTTCATGCGGCTTCAGCCGGTCGTCGTTCATGGCCAGGCACATCGAGCAGCCGGGCTCGCGCCAGTCGAAGCCGGCGGCGAGGAAGATCTTGTCCAGTCCCTCGGCCTCGGCCTGTTCCTTGACCAGGCCGGAGCCCGGAACGATCATGGCGTTGACACGCGGATTGACTTTTCTGCCTTCGACCACCTTGGCGGCGGCGCGCAGGTCCTCGATGCGGCCATTGGTGCAGGAGCCGATGAACACCCGGTCGAGCGCGATGTCGGTGATCTTGGTTCCCGGCGTCAGCCCCATATAATCGAGCGCGCGGATCTTCGACGTGCGCTTGTTCTCGTCCGCGATCTCTTCGGGATTGGGCACGATGCCCTGCACCGAGACGACGTCCTCGGGCGAGGAACCCCAGGAGACGATCGGCGGCAGTTTCGCCGCGTCGAGCACGATCACCTTGTCGAAATGCGCGCCCTCGTCGGACTGCAGCGTCTTCCAATAGGCAAGTGCTGCATCCCAGGCGGCGCCCTTCGGCGCGCGCGGCTTGTCCTTGACATAGGCGAAGGTCGTCTCGTCTGGCGCGATCAGGCCGGCACGGGCCCCGCCCTCGATTGACATGTTGCAGATCGTCATGCGGCCTTCCATCGACAGCGATCGGATGGCTTCGCCGGCATATTCGATGACATAGCCGGTGCCGCCGGCTGTGCCGATCTCGCCGATGATGGCGAGGATGATGTCCTTGGCGGTGACGCCTTCCGGCAACTGGCCGTCGACGCGCACCAGCATGTTCTTGGCCTTGCGCTGGATCAGCGTCTGGGTGGCGAGCACATGCTCGACCTCCGACGTGCCGATGCCATGCGCCAATGCGCCAAAAGCACCGTGCGTGGAGGTATGGCTGTCGCCGCAGACGATCGTCATGCCCGGCAGCGTGAAGCCTTGCTCCGGACCGATGATGTGGACGATGCCCTGGCGGATATCGTTTTCGGAGTAGTATTCGATGCCGAAATCCTTGGCGTTCCTGGCCAGCGCCTCGACCTGGATGCGGCTTTCCTCGTTCTTGATGCCGAACTTGCGCTCGGGCGAGGTCGACACGTTGTGGTCGACGACGGCCAGCGTCTTTTCCGGATGCCGGACCTTGCGGTTGCTCATCCGCAGGCCTTCGAAGGCCTGCGGGCTGGTGACTTCGTGCACGAGGTGGCGGTCGATATAGAGCAGGCAGGTGCCGTCGTCCTGGCGGTCGACCGTGTGGTCGTCGAAGATCTTGTCGTAGAGGGTGCGCGGTGCGCTCATGTGCGTAAATCCGTCGATATGAGAATAGGAAGAGGGAGCGCCGGCAGTCCGGCGCAACGACTGCGATCCGTCGGCTCAGCTAAGTCGGCTGGTAGGCGCGCCGCAGACGCGCGCGGCAAACCGCGACGGCAGGCGCTTTCTGTCCTGCAGCACGAAACCCTTGTAGGCCGGATCGCTGAAAAGCTTTTCCATGGCGGCTAAATAGCAATGTTTTGGCTTTTCGGCAATTGCGACGACTTTCCTTCTCCCCTTGTGGGAGAAGGTGTCGCCGAAGGCGACGGATGAGGGGTGCTCCAGGGAATGCCAGCGTCTCACTCCGCTGGAACACCCCTCATCCGTCTCGGCGCTATCGCGCCGATCCACCTTCTCCCACAAGGGGAGAAGGGAAGACCGCGCTCAAACCACCTGGAACACAAACGTCTTCACCAGCGCTTCCGGGTCGCCGATCGCATAGCAGCGGAACCACGGACTCTCCTCGGCCAGCCGCCATTTCCCTGCCTGCGTTAACTCATCAAACACCGCCTGGAAGTCGCCGCTCTCGAACACCTGGTCGCGCACGGTGAAGATGGCGTGGCCGCCGCTTCTGGTGATGCGCACCAGTTCATGCAGCCCGGAAGCCGGCGCGTGGCCGATGGTGAAGACGCCGGTCGAGAAGAAAGCGCGGAAATGCCGGTCGGGCCAGGGCAGCGGCCCGCCGAGCATCGCCTTCTTCAACTCGCCATAGGCATTGCGGCTGCCGGCAAGCTTCAGCATGTCGTCGGAAAGATCGAGCCCGGCGATGTCGCCATAGCCGAGCGCCTTGAGCGATGGTCCCGAAAGGCCGGTGCCGCAGCCGGCGTCGAGCAACGGGCCTTCGCCCGCCGGCACGTGCCGCGCCACCCAGGCGGTGATCAGGAACGGCAGGAGATAGCCGAGCGAGGCGGTCTCGCTGTCATAGGTCGCCGCCCATTCGGCATAAGCCTTGGCGAGCCCTTCCGGCGTGTCGGCCGAATAGACGGAATCCAGCGCCGCGTTGGCCTTGTCGAAATTCATAGGGCGTCTCCTCCGCGATATCCAGCTGAGGATCGTAGCGTGGACTTTTACTGCCGGCTATTCCCCGTGTTGCCGGCGCAGCCGCTGTTCCAGCGCGCGCAGCGCCAGCGACAGGCCGACGGTCAGGATGAGGTATATATAGGCGACGATCGAATAAGTCTCGAAGAAGCGAAACGAACCCGCGGCGTAGACCTTGCCCATCTGGGTGATGTCGGCGACGCCGAGCACCGAGACCAGCGAGGAATCCTTGACCATGGCGACGAAGTCGTTGCCGAGCGGCGGCAGGATGGTGCGGATCGCCTGCGGAAACACGATCAGCCGGAAGCGCTGCACGCGCGTCAGACCAAGCGCCTTGGCGGCTTCGATCTGGCCCTTTTCGACCGACTGGATGCCGGCACGGAACACTTCCGAGATGAAGGCCGAATAGCCGATGGTCAGCGCCATGATGGCGCGCCAGAGCAGCGAGACGTCGCGCACCAGGAGTTCGCCCATCAGCCCGGCGCTCTGCAGCGGTGCGGCAAGCGCGTTCCAGGCGGCGACGAAGGCCGGCGCGCCGGCAAAGGCGATCCAGAACAACAGCACCAGGATCGGCACGCCGCGGATGATCTCGACATAGAAGCGCGCGATCTGGCGCAGCCACCGCGATCCCGACAGCGCCATCAGCGCAATGCCGAGGCCGAACGCCGAGGCCAGCGCGAACGCGACCGCGGTGACGAAGATGGTGATGCCGATGCCCTTGGCGACGGTGGCGAAGACCTCGGCGTAGAGGTCGCTGGAAGCAATGGCCAGCGCCGCGGCCAAAGCAAGCACGGTCGCGGCGGCCAGCCACCAGGGGAATTCGGACTTGGCGGTGGATGGTCCAGCGGACATCAGGCGGCCACAGCGGCGTAGTTGCGAAGGCCGCGTTCCGGCACACCCCCCTCTGCCCTACCGGGCATCTCCCCCGCAAGGGGGGAGATCAGATGTCGCGTAGGCTTTCGCCAATCTCCAACGTTGGAGGAAATGCGCCAGCGGTGAAGCTGCCAATCTCCCCCCTTGCGGGGGAGATGTCCGGCAGGACAGAGGGGGGTGTGAAGGAATGAGGCCTTTGGAGACTTCGGCCCGCCACTGTCGCGCATCATTGGCAACAAAAGCGCCTACTGCCCCATCTTGTAATCAAGGAACCACTTCTTGTTGAGCTTGTCCAACGTGCCGTCGGCTTTGAGCGAGGCGATCGCGGCGTTGACCGGCTTGACCAGGTCCGAGCCCTTCGGGAAGATGAAGCCGAAGTCCTCGGTGCCGAGCGGCCCGCCGATCAGCTTCAGCTTGCCTTCGGAAGCATCGACATAGCCCCGGCCGGCGGTACCGTCGGTCAAGACCACATCGACATCGCCCGTCTTCAGCGCCTGCACGGTCGCGCCAAAGGTCTCGAACAGTTTTATGCGCGGGTTCTGCTCATTGCCGTCGAGCACGCTGTAGACGGCGGTGTAGAACGGCGTGGTGCCGGGCTGGGCGCCGATCAGCCCGTCCTTGAAGGCGCCGAAGCTCTTGGCGTCGGTGAAGCGGCTTTCATCGCCGCGCACCAGCATGAACTGCTCCGAGCGCATGTAGGGATCGGAGAAGTCGACCTTCTCCTTGCGGTCGTCCTTGATGGTGATGCCGGTCATGCCGATGTTGTACTGGTTGTCGGAAACCGCCTGGATCATCGCGTCCCAGGAGGTGTTCTGGTACTCGACCTTGAAGTTCAGCCGCTTGGCGATCTCGTCCATCGCGTCATATTCCCAGCCGATCTGCTTGCCGGTCTTCTTGTCGATGAACTGCAGCGGCGGATAGGCGTTCTCCGTCACCACCACGACCTTCTTGCCGCCGAGATCGGGCAGGCTGTCGGCAAGCGCGGCGACGGGGGCGAGCAAGCAGGCCACCATGGCGGCCAGCAGCAGTTTCGACTTGGTCATGACAAATCTCCGAAGGTGCAGGGCCGCGATGCAATTCTCGCGGCCAGGAAAATCCGGCCCGACTTTAGCTTGCCGCAGGCGCCTTGCAAGCCGGTCCGCACTGCCGCGGCCACGCCAATACGCAATCCGATGCTCTTCAGCGACGGTTTCGAGGACGGCCGTTGCGGCGATCAGTCCTGATCGGCCGTGGCCTCGCGCAACCCGGCGACCAGGCGGGTAAGCGTGCCATGCAGGGCTTTGAGCTCGGCCCGCCCCAGCGGCACGCCGCAGCTCAGCCCTTCCTGCACGTCCTTCATCTTCGCCCGCAGCGCCTGGCCCTTGGCGGTCGGCTCGACCAGCACGCGGCGCTCGTCGGCATGATCGCGGCGGCGCGTGACGAGGCCGCCCGCTTCCATCCGCTTGATCAGCGGCGTCAGCGTCGCCGAATCGAGACCGAGTGCTGCGCCGAGCTCGCCGATTGTGCTCGGCGAATGCTGCCACAGCGCCAGCATCGCCAGATATTGCGGATAGGTGAGGCCGAGCGGATCGAGCAATGGCCGGTAGAGCCTGGTCATCAGCCCGCTTGCCGAATAGAGCGCGAAGCAAAGCTGCTGGTCGAGGCGCGGCACGTCGATCGTCCCGGCGGCATTTGCCACCGGGGTATTGCTTGCATTCGTGTCGATCGTTCTGGTCATGCTGCCTTTGCCGGCAGTCCAGTGGTGGACAGCGCCACATCGATATTGCCACGGATGGCGTTGGAATAGGGGCAGATCTTGTGCGCTTCCGATACAAGCGCCTCGGCGCCCGCCTGATCAAGGCCCTTGATCTCAGCCGCCAGCGCGACGCCGAGTTTGAAGCCGCCCTGGTCGTTCGGATAGAGGCTGACCGTGGACGTCACCGAAGCATCCTGCAGCGGCAGCTTCTGCTGGCGCGCGATGAAGCGCACCGCGCTTTCGAAGCAGGCCGCGTAGCCGACGGCGAAAAGCTGCTCGGGATTGGTGGCGCCACCCTTGCCGCCGAGCTCCTTCGGCATCGCCAGATCGACCTTGAGCAGGCCGTCGCTGGTCTCGCCGTGACCGGCGCGACCGCCGGTAACGTGAGCCTGGGTGCTGTAAAGTGCCGACATCTTGATCTCCATTTGATTTGTACACGATTATTTAGCGTACAAGATAATTGCCTGTCAAGGGCACGATGTGCGCCCCCGTCTGATGCTCGGATGGATGAGAGGCAACCCCGATGTCATCATGCACGGGCGGAGCGACGTGAAGCTGAGGGCAGACCCGTGGATCAAAGCGCTGCTGCAGCGTAGACATTCGAAACGCTGGCGGGACAGCACCCCCCTCTGGCCTGCCGGCCATCTCCCCCGCAAGGAGGGAGATCGGACGTCACCGCGGCTTTCGCCAATTGTCGACTTTGAAAGGAGGGCGCTGCGCCCAAGCTGCCAATCTCCCCCCTTGCGGGGAGATGTTCGGTTTACCCTCCGAAGCTGCGGCGTAGCCGCCGCGGAGGATGGGCAGGACAGAAGGGGTGTGAAGGAACGCTGACCTATCCCCTTCGCGAAGACTTCGATCAAATTCCGAACGCTTGCCATAGCCGCACAACGAAAAAAGGCGGCCGAAGCCGCCTTTCCAAAATCTGTTTCGACGAAGCCTTATTCGGCTGAGGCGGCCTCGGCCGAAGCAGCCTCGGCGGCGGCCTTCTTCTCGGCGGCTTCCTTGGCGGCCGTCTCGGCGGCCAGCGCCTGCGCGGCGGCAACCTTCTCGGCCTCGATGCGGGCGCGCTCGGCGTTCAGCGCATCGCGCTCTTCGTCGTTAAGCTTGCGGGCGCGGACGCCGGTGTTTTCCGAAATGCGGGCCGACTTGCCGCGACGGTCGCGCAGGTAATAGAGCTTGGCGCGGCGCACCTTGCCGCGGCGCACGATCTCGACGCCCTCGACCATCGGCGAGTAGACCGGGAAAACGCGCTCGACGCCTTCGCCGTAGGAAATCTTGCGAACGGTGAAATTCTCCTGGAAGCCGGAGCCGGAGCGGGCGATGACGACGCCCTCATAGGCCTGGACGCGGGTGCGGGTGCCTTCCGTGACGCGCACCTGGACGCGCACGGTGTCGCCCGGCTGGAATTCAGGCAGCTTGCGCTTGGCTTCGATCTTAGCGGCCTGTTCGGCCTCGAGCTGACGGATGAGATCCATCTCAAATATCCACTTCTTGTTCTTCCGACAGTCAGAGCGTCCTGCGTTCGCCTTGCAGTTCCATTGACCGCTCGGCTATGCCCATTGGGCAGGGACGACTACACCGCACTTGTTGACGGGTCCAGAAGATCGTTCTTCCGGTTCGGGCGGGCACATACAGCTATTTCAGCGCTTTGTCACGCCCCTAATGCATGTCGCCCAGAAGTGTGCGCGGTTCTAGGACCGCGACATGCATCAAAACAAGGACTTTGACGCGTATTTTTTGAACCTGATGGCACCATGATATTCCCGCCGTGCCCGGTTGCGCGCGCCTTGCAAGCTTTCTAAGCGGGGAAATGTGTATTTCCCAGACGTCTTCTCAATGACCATGTTCGATGCCGCCTTGCTGTTTCTCGCGGGTTTTGTCTCCGGCGCGGTCAATGCCGTCGCCGGCGGCGGCACTTTCGTTACCTTCGGCGCCATGACTTTAGTCGGCGTGCCGCCGATCGTCGCCAACGCCACCTCCTCGGTGACGCAGTTTCCCGGCTACATCACCTCGACGCTCGCCTATCTCGACGACCTAAGGCATTTCTGGCGCCAGGCGCTGCTGCTCTGCGTGATCTCCGCCTGCGGCGCGCTGGCGGGATCGCTGATCCTGCTTGCGCTGTCCAACCCGTCGTTCCGCGCCCTAGTCCCCTGGCTGCTCATCGCCGCGACCGCGCTGTTCGCCGCCGGACCGTGGCTGAAGCCCGCGGCCGGACCGGAGCACAAGGCCTCGCTCGGCTCATTCGCCGGTTCGCTCGCCCAGTTCGCGACCTCCGTCTATGGCGGTTTCTTCGGCGCCGGCATGGGCGTGATGATGCTGGCGACGCTCGGCCTGACGCAGGCCGGTGACTACCACCGGCTCAATGCGCTGAAGAACATGCTGGCCGTGGTCATCGCGGCCATCGCCATCCTGGTCTTCGCCTCGGGAGGCGTCGTCGCCTGGCCGCAAGCGATCGTCATGATTCCGGGCGGCGCGCTCGGCGGCTATGCCGGTGTCTGGATCGCCAGGCGCGTGCCGCAAGGCGTCGTGCGCGGCTTCGTCGTCGCCGTCGGCCTATTTCTGGCGTTTTACTATTTCACCAAGGGCTGAACGCCCAGCAAGTCCGGCCGCCGCTCGCGCGTCAGCTTCTCGGCCTCGGCGCGCCGCCATTCGGCGATCTTCTTGTGATTGCCGGAAATCAGCACCTCGGGGATCGGCCTGCCTTCAAACTCCTGCGGCCGCGTATAGTGCGGGTGCTCGAGCAGGCCGTTCTCGAAACTTTCCTCCTCGCCCGAGACGGCGTTGCCCATGACGCCGGGCAACAGCCGCACCACGGCGTCGAGCAGCACAAGTGCGGCCGGCTCGCCGCCCGACAGGATGAAGTCACCGACGGAAACTTCCTCCAGCCCGCGCGCATCGATCACCCGCTGGTCGACGCCTTCGAAGCGGCCGCACAGGATCACGGCGCCCGGACCATCGGCCAGCTCGCGCACGCGCGCCTGCGTCAACGGTTTGCCGCGCGGGCTCATCAGCAGGCGCGGGCGCGGATCGTCCGGCGGCGAGGCGTGGTCGATCGCCTTGGCCAGCACATCGGCTCGCATCACCATGCCGGCGCCGCCGCCGGCCGGCGTGTCGTCGACGGTGCGGTGCTTGTCGGTGGCGAAATCGCGGATCTGGATCGCCTGCAGCGACCATGTCCCGGCCTCCAGCGCCCGGCCAGCCAGCGACAGGCCAAGCGCGCCCGGGAACATCTCCGGATAGAGCGTCAGCACCGAGGCGGCAAAGCTCAACGGTTGCCCCCGGCATCCTTCGGTCCGCGCGGCCTGCCTTTCGGATCGAAACCGGAGCGGCTCGGCGCCTCGCTTTCCTCGTCATCGACCAGTCCCGCCGCCAGCGGATTGATCTCGACGAACCCGTCGGCGATCGAGACATGCGGCACCGCGGCCTGCGTGAACGGGATCAGCACGCCCTTGCGGCCGGCGAGCGTGACGTCGAGGATGTCGCCGCCGCCGAAATTATGCACGGCGACGACCTTACCGATGACACCCGTATCGTCCCTGACATCGAGGCCGATGAGATCGGCGTGGTAGAACTCGTCCTCCTCGCCGTCGTCCGGCAGCACCGACCGGTCGACGAAAAGCTCGGTGCCGGCCAACGCCTCGGCGGCATTGCGGTCACCGATGCCCTTGAAGCGCACGACGACGACGGTGCCCGCCGGCCTGATATCCATGATCTGGAAGGTGCGGCCGTCCTTGGCATGAAGCAGGCCGTAATCGGCCAGCGCCATCGGATCGCCGGTGAAGGTTTTCACCCGCAACTCGCCCTTGATGCCGTGCGCGGCACCGATGACGGCCATCTGTACAGGGTTTTCGAGCTTCGACATCGGCGCCACTTCCTTTGCCCTGCTCTAACCCCCTGAAGCCGCCATTTCAATGACGGCCTGTTCACCGCTTCCTAACCCGCATGCCTGAAACTGCCGCCATGCAGCAATTCCTCATCCCGGCAAAACCCGACCTTCAGGCGGCGCGCGAGACCTGGCTGAAGATGCTGGCGCGCGAGCGCCGGCTGTCGCCGGAAACGGTCGAGGCCTATGAGCGCGACACGCGCCAGTTCCTGCATTTCCTGACCGGACACCGCGGCGGCCCGCCAGGCATTTCCGACATCGCCGACCTGCGCCCCGCCGACCTGCGCGGCTTCCTCGCCGCGCGCCGCAATGAAGGCGCCGGCGCCCGCACGCTGGGGCGCGGCCTTGCCGGTGTCCGCTCGCTGCTGCGCTATCTCGAACGGCGAGGTCTCGCCAACGCGGCGGGTGCGGCGGCACTGCGCGCGCCGCGCCAGCCGAAATCGCTGCCCAAGCCGCTGACGGCAAGCGACGCCAAGCAGGTCGTGGCGATGGAGGGCCAACTGGCGGAAGAGCCATGGATCGCCGCCCGCAACGCCGCAGTGCTGACGCTGCTCTACGGCTCCGGTCTGCGCATCTCAGAGGCGCTCGGCCTGACCGGCGCCGACATCGCAACGGAGGCCGATACCGTGCTGCGCGTCACCGGCAAGGGCGGCAAGACGCGGCTGGTGCCGGTGCTGCCTGTCGCGTTGCGCGCGGTCGCCGAATACCGCCGGCTCTGCCCTTTCCATATCGATCCAAAGGGCCTGCTGTTCCGCGGTGCCCGTGGCGGCCCGCTCAACCCGGCCATCGTCCAGCGCGAGATGGCGAAGCTCCGTTCGGCGCTGAACCTTCCGGACACCGCGACGCCGCATGCGCTCCGCCATTCCTTCGCCACTCATCTGCTCGGCCGTGGCGGCGACCTGCGCACCATCCAGGAATTGCTCGGCCACGCCAGCCTGTCGACCACCCAGATCTATACCGGCGTCGACACGGCAAGGCTGCTCGACATCTACGAGCGGGCGCATCCGAGGGCGTGATAGCCTCTGAGGCATCCTGAGCCCTCCGGACTTCGTCATTCTAGGGCGGATGACGACCCGATGGGCGTTTCCGCTAACCACCAAGGGCACCGCACCGCAAACAATTTCACCCCACCAGTTAACCGTTTTGCCGCTTTTCATCGCTAAGACGCTTCCTCATGAAACGCGTCATCGCCATCGCCGACCGCGCGGTCCTTGTTTCGTTGAAGCTGCTTGCGGCGCTCAACCTGCTGTTTTTCCTGTCTTTCATCGCCGTTCTGCTGCTCGCCGTCCGGGCGCATGCCGAAGCGCCCAGTTGCGCCGGCACCGATCTTTTGACCACGCTGGAAAAGAACGATCCCGTGGCGTTCAGGAAGGTCGAGACCGAGGCGACGGCCGTTCCCAACGGCGAAGGCCTGCTGTGGAAGCTGGAGAAGCCGGGCGAAAAACCGTCCTACCTGTTCGGCACCATGCACATGACCGACACGCGCGTCACCACGCTGCCGGCTGCCGCGCAAAAGGCCTATGACGGCGCCAGCACCATCATCATCGAGACCACCGACGCGCTCGACAAGGCCAAGATGATGGCCGCGATGGCCAGCGAACCCGGGCTGATGATGTTCACCGACAACACCACGCTGTCGTCGTTGTTGTCACCTGAGGATGCGGCGGCGCTGGACAAGGGGCTCGACGCCCGCGGCATTCCGCCGGCGACGGTTGCCAAGATGAAGCCGTGGATCCTGTCGGCGATGATGGCGTTGCCGGCCTGCGAGGTGGCGCGCCAGACCGCCGGCGAACCGGTGCTGGACGTCAAGCTCGCGTCGGACGCGAAGGCCTCGGGAAAAGACGTCGAAGGGCTCGAAACCGCTGTCGATCAGCTACGCGCCATGGCCTCGCTGCCGCTCGAATTCCACATGAAGAGCCTGGTCGAGACGATGAAGCTCGGCGACAAGGTGAACGACGTCAACGAGACGATGATCGTGCTCTACCAGCGAGGCGAGGTCGGCATGTTCTGGCCGCTGTTCCGGGCCGTGTTGCCGGACTCGGCCGACGACAAGGCCGGCTATGCCGCCTTCGAGCAGACCATGATCACCAGCCGCAACAAGGTGATGGCGGCGCATGCCGGGCCGATATTGGCCAAAGGCAACGTCTTCATGGCCGTTGGCGCCATGCATCTGCCCGGCCCGGAAGGACTGGTCGAGGATTTTCGCAAGGCAGGGTATAGTGTTACCGTCGTCAACTGAGTCGCCTGGCGGTTGGCGGGCCCGAAAACGCCTGTTTTTCAGCGCTTTCGGTCCGTCCGTGTGAAACCCATTGCGGGATCCGCGCGTTGATGGCTGTTATTTTGATGCTTTCATCCAAGGAGGACACGTTTCATGGCGAACCCTAACGACCCCTTCACCCCTTCGAGCACGCCTCCCAAGTCGGGTGGCGGCGGCAGCGGGTGGCTGATCGCCCTAGTTGTCATTATCCTGGCCATTGTTGCGTATTATGTCTTTGGCAGAAGCGGCGGCGAGCATGCCCCGGCCCCGGCTGAGCCGCCGGCCGCGAGCACGCCGGCCCCAGCGCCTGCTCCGGCCGAGCCGATGAAGCCAGCCGAACCGGCCCCAGCGCCCGCCCCGGCCCCGGCGCCAGAACCCGCTCCGGCACCAGCACCAGCACCAGCACCTGCTCCGGCACCTGCACCTGCGCCGGCTCCGGCACCTGCGCCGGCTCAGTAATCAGGCTACAGCTTGACGACGAACGGCCCGCCGAAAGGCGGGCCGTTTTCATTTTCGGTAACAGCGAACTGAGCTCCCAGCGCCTTCGTCATACTCGGGCTTGACCCGAGTATCCATGCCGTGACCGTTGCCATAGGGTGCAACGGTGCAGAATTCTGTAATCGTTGCAACGCCTTAGCGTCGCGGCATGGATCCTAATGCATGTCGCCCAGAAGTGTGCAGCGGGTCTGGGACAACGACATGCATCAAAACAAAGACTTGAAGCGCGTCGCCTGAATCCGGTTCAGCGCGACGCGCTTTAGGGTCTGCGCGCGTCGCTTCGCTCCTTGCTCCGCCCTAGGATGATGGGTGGACGGCCCCTTGCGGCATCGAATGTGCCAAGCTGGCCGTTATTGAAACCCCAGCGGAGGAGACCGTCCGTCATGCAAGTTATCAGATTTGGAATCGATCTGGCCAAGAATGTGTTTCAGGTCCACGGCGTGGATGCGAGCGGGCAGGTGGTGGTGCAGCGTCAGCTGCGCCGCGCGCAGGTGGAGAAGTTCTTCGCCGCGCAGCCGCCGGCGCTGATCGGCATGGAGGCCTGCGGCTCGGCTCATCATTGGGGCCGCACGCTGCAAGCGCTTGGCCATGAGGTCAAGCTGATGCCGCCGGCCTATGTGAAGCCCTATGTGCCGCGCAACAAGAACGATGCACGCGACGCAGACGGTTGTTGCGAAGCGGTGAGCCGGCCGAAGATGCGCTTCGTGCCGATCAAGACGATCGAACAGCAATGGGCCCGGGCGCTGCACCGCACGCGTGACCTTCTGGTGCGCCAGCGCACGCAACTGGCCAACGCCATGCGCGGCCTGCTCTACGAGATGGGCCAGACAAGCGCCAAGGGAGCTGCGGGCATCGAAGCCCTGCTGCAGCGCATCGAGGCAGCCGATGAAGCCATCCCCGCGGCGCTGCTGTTTTGCTTGACGCCTCTGGCCGGGCAATGGCGGGCGCTGGATGGCGAGATCGGCAAGCTGGACAAGCAGATCCTGGCTCAGGTCAGGCAGCAGCAAGCGGCCTTGCGGCTGACGACGATCCCGAGCGTCGGCCCGATCATCGCGCATGCAACCATCGCAGCCATCGGCGACGGCCGTCAGTTCGCCTCGGCCAGGGACTTCGCCGCTTGGGTCGGCCTGACCCGCAAAAGCCATGACACCGGCGGCAAGCACAGCTTGACGGGCCATATCAGCCGCGCCGGCGACAGGGACCTGCGAAGGCTGCTCATTCTCGGCGCCAGTTCCTGGCTGCGTCAGGTCAGGGCCAAACCCGACAAGGGCTCGCCCTGGGTTCGCGGCCTGCTGGCCAGGCGGCCGGTCAAGGTCGCCGTCGTCGCCCAGGCCGCCAAGACCGCCCGCATCATCTGGGCCATGCTGCAATCGGGACAACAATACAGGGCACCAGCTGCGGCTTAACCGCAATCGAGGCCCTTAACAGCGTAAGGAGCAAAAGGCAGCACGGCAAAATGGTCAGGACCTGGATCGGGACACTCCGCCTTCGTCATCGCGATACAAAGCGCGCTAGAATGATTGGAACTCGATCCGCGTAACCCTTGCGGGCCAGCGGTCATCGAAAGCGACCGCACTAAAGGCCGAATACATGACCGCTCCAGACTTGCGCCGCCGCCGCTATTTTGCCTCTTGCCTAAGAGGGGCCGTCCATACATGACGAAGCGCTGTGTTCGGCGCCTAACCTGCGGTCAAATATGAATCGGCTTGAAGAACGTCGCCAGCGCCGCTTCCTTCACCGCCTCCGACATCGTCGGATGCGCGTGGCAGGTGCGGGCGAGGTCTTCCGAGGAGCCGCCGAACTCCATCAGCACCGCCGCCTCGTGGATCATCTCGCCGGCGCCGAAGCCGACGATATGGACGCCGAGCACGCGGTCGCTGGCCTTGTCGGCCAGGATCTTCACGAAACCGTCTGTGTGCAGCATGGCGCGCGCGCGGCCATTGGCGCTGAACGGGAATTTTCCGACCTTGTAGTCGATGCCGGCTTTCTTGAGTTCCTCCTCGGTCTTGCCGACCGAGGCGATCTCCGGGCTGGTGTAGACGACGCTCGGGATGACGTCATAGTTCACATGGCCGGCCTGGCCGGCGATCGTCTCGGCCACCGCCACGCCCTCGTCCTCGGCCTTGTGCGCCAGCATCGGCCCGGCGATCACATCGCCGATGGCGTAGATGCCGGGCACATTGGTCCTGAGATGGCCGTCCGTTTTGACCCGGCCGCGCTCGTCCATCTCGACTCCGGCCTCCTTGAGCCCAAGGCTGTCGGCATAGGGACGGCGACCGGTAGAGACCAGCACCACATCCGCCTCGATGGTTTCGGCGGCACCGCCCTTTACCGGCTCGAAGGTGACGCTGGCGCCCTTCTTGGCCTTGGCGACACCGGTGACCTTGGCGCCGAGCTTGAACTCGAAACCCTGCTTGGACAACAGCCGCTGGAACTGCTTCGACACTTCGCCGTCCATCCCGCCGAGGATACTGTCGAGGAACTCGACCACCGTGACCTTTGCTCCCAACCTGGCCCACACCGAGCCGAGCTCCAGCCCGATAACGCCGCCGCCGACGACCACGAGGTTGGCGGGCACGTTGGCCAGCGACAGCGCGCCGGTGGAGGACACGATCACCTTCTCGTCGAAATCGACCTTGACGCCCGGAATGCCGGCGACGTCCGAGCCGGTGGCGATGACGATGTTCCTGGTCTCGATCTCCTCGACCTTGCCGTCCTCGCCGGTGACCGAAACCTTGCCGGCGCCGGTCACCTTGCCGGTGCCGCGGAAGGAATCGATCTTGTTCTTCTTGAACAGGAAGGCAACGCCGTTGACGTTGGAGGCGACCGTCGCGTCCTTGTGCGCCATCATCTTCTTCAGATTGAGCTTCGGCGCGCCGACCTCGACGCCGAGCGTATCGAAGGCATGGCCGGCCTCGGCGAACATCTCGGACGCATAGAGCAGCGCCTTCGAGGGAATGCAGCCGATGTTGAGGCAGGTGCCCCCGAAGGTGGCGTTCTTCTCGACCACCGCCGTCTTCAGGCCGAGCTGCGCCGCCTTGATGGCGCAGACATAGCCGCCCGGTCCCGATCCGATGATTACGACGTCATATGCCATGATGGTGTCCTTCTTACCGGGCTTTGGAGCGGTTCGAGATCGAACCGCTCCAGGTTGTTTCTTCTTACGCAATTCCGGACGGAAAACCGCTGGGCACTTTTCCTGGAATTGCTCTAGCGGCCGCCGCTCACATTCAGGATCGCGCCCGTTATATAGGAGGCCGCATCCGACAGAAGATAGAGAACCGCGCTCGCGACTTCATCCGGCGTGCCAGCGCGTTTCATCGGCAGCAGATCCTGCATCCGCGCCACGCGGTCGGGCTGGCCGCCGGAGGCGTGGATTTCGGTTTCGGTGATGCCGGGGCTGACCGCATTGACGCGAACGCCTTCCAGCACCACCTCGCGCGCGAGCCCGATGGTCATGGTGTCGATCGCGCCCTTGGAGGCGGCGTAGTCGACATATTCGCCGGGCGAGCCGAGCCTGGCTGCCGCCGAGGACAGGTTGACGATGGCGCCGCCCTTGCCGCCATGCCGCGTCGACATGCGCTTCACCGCTTCGCGCGCGCAAAGGAAGGAGCCGACGACGTTGATGCGCATCATGCGCTCCAGCCGCGCCGCGCTCATCTCGTCGACGCGCGCCTTGACGTCGACGATGCCGGCATTGTTGACGAAGGCGTCGAGCCGGCCGAAGACCCGGTCCACCGCGTCGAACATCGCGATCACGTCGGCCTCGTTGCCGACGTCGCCCTTGACGGCAACGGCATCGCCGCCGCCGGCCTTGAACTCGGCGACCAGCGCATCGGCCGCCGCCTGGTTGGAGACGTAGTTGACCGCCACGCGGTAGCCGGCCTGGCTCGCCTGCCGGCAGATGGCGGCGCCGATGCCGCGGCTGCCGCCGCTGACCAGCAGCGTTTTCTTGTCGCCGTTCATTCCTGGCAGCCTTTCAGCACGAATGTGTCCCATGGCACTTTCGAAAAGCCGGCGGGACCATAAGCGGCCGACATTTCGAGCGACGGCCCGAGATCGGGGAAGATCAGGCTTTTCGGCGCGCCCGCGCCTTCGGCCGGGAGCAGGCCGATCGTGCCCTTCTCATCGGCGCTGTAGATGACGCCTTCCCAGACCGTGCAGGCTGCAAGCTCCTCGCCGGTGACGTCGCCGGTCGGGCATTTGTACATCAAAGAGCCGTGCGGCCGCGCGGCGCTGCCCTCAGTCCACATGGCGATGCCGTCGAGCACGACATTGTTGTCGAGGATCATGCGGAAAGTGTTGGTGATCGTCGCCGAGGTTCCGGTCGGGGTGAAATCGATCTCGGCGCCGCTCTGCGCCTCGCCATAGACGGCAAGCTGGATCGGACAGGCCGCCTGGGCGCTGGAGCCCACGGCTGTGAGAGCCAGCGACCCGGCCACAAATCCGATCATGGGCGAGGCGGCGTTCGTCATCAGTTGGCCTGCTCGCCCTCGCGGCCATCGGCGTTTTCGAGCACGCCGAAATCGGTCATCAAGACCAGCGGTTCGCCGGCTGCGTCCAGTCCCCAGAAGGACGGGTAGAAACCATCGCCCCAGCCGCTCCAGAACATGGCGATGTTGACCGGATTGCCGGCGGCCGGATGATGCATGACGAACCGGTCCTGGTTGGGCGCGAACTCGGCCGCCAGCACATCGTCATAGTAGTTCTGATCGGGTTTGAGCTTGTCCTGCGCGGCCGACATCAAGGCCATCGCGGCCTTGTCCATGAACGAGCCGAGGCCGGCATCGACGGGATAGCCGAAGATTTCGTCGCCATTCAGCGTCGAAACGTCCTGGTCGGGCAAGGTTGCGAGCTCCCAGCGCACCGGCACGCCGGAACGGAAGCGGAGGAATGCGGCGGCCACGCGACCCTGCGCCTCGAACAGCGTGACCGGGTAGCGCCCGGGCTTCACCCTGCGGCTCAGCGCCGGCCAGTCGTCGGTCGTGATCAGAGGATCGCAGGCGATGATCTCGCCGGTCGGAAGTTCGAGCTCGCCGATCGGCGTAGCGGTGATCTTGCGCTCCGCCAATTGCGCGTCGCTGAGCGCAAAGATGCCGAAATTGCTGCTGGCCGTCGCCGGATCCCAGTCGGCGGCGACTGCTATCGACGGGATGGCGGCGGAGAGGCCAAGCGGTACGATACTGCGCCGGAACACCCGCATCGAACCCCGCGCCACTCGGCCGAGCTTGAAACCGAACCTTTCCAGCCAGCCGCTCACGGCGCGACCGGTCCGATCACAGATCGAGCACCAGCCGCTCGGGGTCCTCCAGGCTGTCCTTGACGCGCACCAGGAAGGTCACCGCCTCCTTGCCGTCGACGATGCGGTGGTCGTAGCTGAGCGCCAGGTACATCATCGGACGGATGACGATCTGGCCGCCGACCACCATCGGCCGCTCCTGGATCTTGTGCATGCCCAGGATGCCGGACTGCGGCGCGTTGAGGATCGGCGTCGACATCAGCGAGCCATAGACGCCGCCATTGGAGATGGTGAAGGTGCCGCCCTGCATGTCGGCGACCGAGAGCTTGCCGTCGCGCGCGGCGAGGCCCAGCCGGCCGATCTCCTTCTCGATCTCGGCGATGGACATCTGGTCGGCATCGCGCACCACCGGCACCACCAGGCCCTTGTCCGTGCCGACGGCGACGCCGACATGGGCGAAGTTCTTGTAGATGATGTCGGTGCCGTCGATCTCGGCATTGACCGCCGGGATCTCCTTGAGCGCATGCGTCACCGCCTTGGTAAAGAAGCCCATGAAGCCGAGCTTCACGCCATGCTTCTTCTCGAACACGTCCTTGTATTTGGCCCTGAGCGCCATCACCGCGCTCATATCCACCTCGTTGAAGGTGGTGAGCATGGCGGCGGTCGACTGCGCTTCCTTCAAACGGCGCGCGATGGTCTGGCGCAGCTTGGTCATGCGCACCCGCTCCTCGCGCGGCGCATCGTCGGCCGAGGACGGCGCGCGGGCCACGACGGGCGCGGGAGCCGCCTTCGGCGTCTCGGCGGGTTGCGAGGGCGCACCCCTGGCGATGGCATCGAGCACGTCGCCCTTCAGCACCTGGCCGCGCTTGCCGGAACCGGAGAGCTGGTCGACCGCAAGGTTGTGTTCCGCGATCAGCTTCGCGGCGGCCGGCGCCGGCGGCATGGCACGTGGCTCGATCTGGCCGCCGTCGCCGGCGACCTTGGCGGTCTCGGCGGCGGCCTGCTTGACCGTGGAAGCGGCATCCGGGCTCGAGGCCTGCGCCACCGCCTGCGGCTTCGTGGCCGGAGCGGCGGCCGCGCCGCCTGCCGAAATCGAGCCGAGCAACGCGCCGACATTGACCGTCTCGCCTTCCTTGACGGCGATCTCCGCCAGCGTTCCGGCGCCCGCGGCGGGCACTTCCACCGTCACCTTGTCGGTTTCGAGCTCGACCACGGGCTCGTCGGCGGCGATCGCGTCGCCGACCTTCTTGAACCACTTGCCGACGGTCGCCTCGGTGACGGATTCGCCGAGAGTGGGGACGCGGATTTCGGTAGCCATTGTGCCTGTCCGTTGTCTTCTGGAGGTCTGTTTCGTCCGGTCTTCTATTCGCCCAGCGCCCTATTCGCCGAGAGCGTCGTCGAGCAACGCAGCGAGCTGGCTGAGATGCTTCGACATCAGCCCTGTCGCCGGCGAGGCCGAGGCCGGCCGGCCGGTATAGCGCACCCGCTGATGCTTGGCGTCGATATGCGCCAGCACCCATTCGAGATAGGGATCGATGAACGACCAGGCGCCCATGTTCTTGGGCTCCTCCTGGCACCACACCATCTCGGCATTGCGGAAGCGTGACAATTCGGTGATCAGCGCCTTGGCCGGGAACGGATACAGCTGTTCGACGCGCAGGAGGTAGATGTCGTTGATGCCGCGCTTCTCGCGCTCCTCGTAGAGGTCGTAATAGACCTTGCCCGAGCACAGCACGACGCGGCGGATCTTCGAATCCTTCACCAGCTTGATCGCCTGGTTCGGCAGCAGCTGAGCATCGTCCCACAGCAGGCGGTGGAACGAGCTTTCGCCCGACATCTCCGGCAGCGTCGAAACCGCCCGCTTGTGGCGCAGCAGTGACTTCGGCGTCATCAGGATCAGCGGCTTGCGGAAGTCGCGCTTCAGCTGCCGGCGCAGGATGTGGAAATAATTAGCCGGCGTGGTGACGTTGGCGACCTGCATGTTGTCTTCGGCGCAGAGCTGCAGGAAGCGCTCCAGGCGCGCCGACGAATGCTCCGGTCCCTGGCCTTCATAGCCATGTGGCAAGAGACACACGAGGCCCGACATTCTCAGCCACTTGCGCTCGCCCGACGAGATGAACTGGTCGAACACCACCTGGGCGCCGTTGGCGAAGTCGCCGAACTGCGCCTCCCAGAGCGTCAGCGCCTTGGGCTCGGCAAGGCTGTAGCCATATTCGAAACCGAGCACCGCCTCTTCCGACAGCATCGAGTTGATGACTTCGTAGCCTGCTTGCGCCGCCGACAGATTGTTGAGCGGGATATAGCGGTTCTCGTCGCGCTGGTCATAAAGCACCGAATGGCGCTGCGAGAAGGTGCCGCGTTCCGAATCCTGGCCGGAGAGCCGGATCGGATTGCCGTCGAGCAGGATGGCGCCGAAAGCCAGCGCCTCGGCCGTCGACCAATCGATGCCTTCGCCGGATTCGATCGCCTGGCGGCGGTTTTCGAGGAAGCGCAGGATGGTCTTGTGCGCCTCGAAATCCTTCGGCACTTCGGTCAGCTTCTTGCCGATCTCCTTCAGCGTGCGCACCGGCACGGCGGTCTTGCCGCGCCGCTGTTCGTCCTGGTTGTCGGCGGTGCGCAGGCCCGACCACGCGCCGTCCAGCCAGTCCGCCTTGTTCGGCTTGTAGCTCTGGCCGACCTCCCATTCGGCTTCCAGGTGCGCGCGCCAGTCGGCCCGCATCTTGTCGACCTCGGCCTGGGTGGCGTGGCCTTCGGCGATCAGCCGGTCGGCATAGACCTGCACCACCGTCTTATGGGTACGGATGTTGCGGTACATGATCGGCTGGGTGAAGGCCGGCTCGTCGCCTTCATTGTGGCCGAAGCGGCGGTAGCAGAACATGTCCACCACCACCGGCTTGTGGAACTTCATGCGGAACTCGGTCGCGACCTTGGCGGCATGCACCACCGCCTCCGGGTCGTCGCCGTTGACGTGGAAGATCGGCGCCTCGATCATCTTGGCCACGTCCGATGGATAGGGCGAGGAGCGCGAGAAGCGCGGATTGGTGGTGAAGCCGATCTGGTTGTTGATGATGACGTGCAGCGTGCCGGCAACGCGATGACCGCGCAGGCCCGACAGGCCGAGGATCTCGGCGATCACGCCCTGGCCGGCAAAGGCCGCGTCGCCGTGCAGCAGCAGCGGCATCACCTTGGCGCGCTCCGACAGCGGCACCACCTCGCCGCGCTCGCGGCCGGAAAGCTGGTCCTGCTTGGCGCGCGCCTTGCCCATCACCACAGGATCGACGATTTCCAGATGCGAAGGGTTGGCGGTCAGCGACAGATGCACCTTGTTGCCGTCGAACTCGCGGTCCGACGAGGCGCCGAGATGGTACTTGACGTCGCCCGAGCCTTCGACCTCGTCGGGCGCCGCGGAGCCGCCCTTGAATTCGTGGAAGATGGCGCGATGCGGCTTCGCCATCACCTGGGAAAGCACGTTGAGGCGGCCGCGATGCGCCATGCCGAGCACGATTTCCTTCAGCCCGAGCTGGCCGCCGCGCTTGACGATCTGCTCCAGCGCCGGGATCAGCGATTCGCTGCCGTCGAGGCCGAAGCGCTTGGTGCCCTTGTACTTGACGTCGATATACTGCTCGAAGCCCTCGGCCTCGACCAGCTTCGACAGGATCGCCTTCTTGCCGGTGGCGGTGAAAGTGATCTCCTTGTCGGCGCCTTCGATGCGCGCCTGGATCCAGGCCTTCTCCTCGGGGTCGGAAATGTGCATGAACTCGACGCCGAGCGTCGAGCAATAGGTGCGGGTCAGGATATCCAGCATCTGCCGGACGGTGCCGAATTCGAGCCCCAGCACATTGTCGAGGAAGATCGGCCGGTCGTAATCGGCTTCGGTGAAGCCGTAATTCTCCGGCGACAGCTCGTTATAATCCTCCAGCGGCTTGGCGATGCCGAGCGGATCGAGATTGGCATGCAGATGGCCGCGCATGCGGTAGGCACGGATCATCATGATGGCGCGCACGGAATCGCGTGTCGCCTGGTGCACGTCGGCGTCGGAAAGCACGGCGCCGTTGACGACCGCCTTTTCCTTCACCTTCTTTTCGATCGCCTTTTCGACCAGGCCCCAATTGCCGTCGAGCGCCGAGACCAGCTCGCCATTGGCGGTGAGCGGCCAGGAAGGCTTCGCCCAGGAGGCGCCCTTGGCGTTCTTGCGGACGTCGCCCGCGTCATCCTTCAGCGCAGCGAAGAAATCCTGCCACTCTGGATCGACGGAAGCCGGATCGTCTTCATAGGCCGCGTAGAGCGCGTCGATGTAATCGGCATTGCCGCCGTAGAGGAATGAGGTGAGCGAGAATTGGTCGTTGGCCTGATCTTGTCTTGCCATGTCGTTTTAGCGGAGCCTTGCTCCGTCTCCTTTTTGAAGCGAATAGCGAATAGCGAGTAGGGAATTTCCCTGGAGTCGCGTCGTTACTCTGTTTTCCCTATTCGCTATTCGCTACTCACTATTCGCTTAACCCTTGATCGCCTCGACCAGCGTCGTGCCAAGCCTTGCCGGCGACGGCGAAACCTTGATGCCGGCCGATTCCATCGCCGCGATCTTGTCTTCCGCGCCGCCCTTGCCGCCGGAGATCACGGCGCCCGCATGGCCCATGGTACGGCCGGCCGGCGCGGTGCGCCCGGCGATGAAGCCCGCCATCGGTTTCTTGCGGCCGCGCTTGGCTTCGTCCTTGAGGAACTGCGCGGCGTCTTCCTCGGCCGAGCCGCCGATCTCGCCGATCATGATGATCGACTTGGTTTCGTCGTCAGCGAGGAACATCTCCAAAACGTCGATAAACTCGGTGCCCTTGACCGGGTCGCCGCCGATGCCGACCGCGGTGGTCTGGCCAAGGCCGACATTGGTGGTCTGGAAGACTGCCTCATAGGTAAGTGTTCCCGAGCGGGAAACAACGCCGACCGAGCCCTTGCGGAAGATGTTGCCGGGCATGATGCCGATCTTGCATTCGTCGGGGGTGAGCACGCCCGGGCAGTTCGGTCCGATCAGCCGCGAAGTGGAGCGGTCGAGCCGCGCCTTGACCTTGACCATGTCCATCACCGGTATGCCTTCGGTGATGCAGACGATGAGCGGGATCTCGGCCTCGATCGCTTCGATGATGGCTTCACCGGCGCCCGCCGGCGGCACATAGATGACGGAGGCGTTGGCGCCCGTCTTTTCCTTGCCCTCGGCAACGGTGGCGAAGATCGGCAGGGTCTCGCCCTTGGAACCGATCCAGGTCTCGCCGCCTTTCTTCGGATGGATGCCGCCCACCATCTTGGTGCCGTGATAGGCCAGCGCCTGCTCGGTATGGAACGTGCCGGTCTTGCCGGTCAGACCCTGAACCAGAACCTTGGTATTCTTGTCGATGAGAATGGACATGGGTGGGAACGCCTCTGAATTCAGCGATTACAAGAAAGGATTGACGGCTCGGACCGAGCCGTAGATCTGATTGTGGTTGAGATCTTCGGTGTAGAAAATCGGCGCGCCGAGATATTCTGCCGCTCCGAGCAGCGCGGCGTCGTAGTAGTGAATGCCGTAGCGCCGCGCGAGGTCCAATCCCGAACGGACATAGCCTTCATCGACAGGCGCCAACGGGTAGGTTCCGAGGAATACCAGCCATTGATCGAGCAGATCGTCGCCGACGAGCGATTTTCCTCGCGCCACGGCGACAAATTCAGCCAAGGTCTGCCCCGAAACGCCAAAGACGGTTCGCGAAATGAGCTCTTCGGCGATTGGCGCACGGCGCGGATCACGATTCTTCTCCGAAGCCGCGTAGATCAGGACGTTCGTGTCGAGAAAGCAGTCGATCTTCCCGGTCGGCATAGGCGTCCCTTCGATCCCACTTGTAAGGGGTGTCGGCGCTGTCGCTCCGTTTCGCGGCCTCGTCCATAAGCCGCTTCATTCCCGCCTTGGCCCAGGCAATCCGGTCTTCCTGCTCGACCTCATGCGCGAGCAAGGAACGAACAAGGGCGTTAAGCGTGGTCTGCCGACGCCCGGCAAGGCCGCGCGCCTTTTCCAGCAGAGCTTCGTCGATGGCCAGGGTGACGTTCTTCATCGTCCGACTACACATAAATACACAGGGCTAATATGTGTGATTATGTGCAATTCTTCAACCACCTCGATCTCCATCGGTCAGCCCGCCTTCATCTCGGAAGGCGAACCGCGCCGGTAAAGGCCGCTCACCATGTCTTGCCAGGCATCGCTGCCGGCGGTCTTGAACTGGAGTTTCATGCGATAGGTGTCGGCGCCGTCAAAGCCATACGTCACGCGGGCGGCGCCGCGCGGCGACGACCGTTCGAGAGTAAGCTCGTTGCCGTTCCAGCTGCCGGTGGCCGGTGACATCGGCACGAACCCCATCGAGTCGAACTGGTGCATGGTGACGAGGCTGTTCTGCTGGTCGAAACCGAACACATTGTGCGAGCCGAACGAGATCGTGCCGTCGCGGCGCTGGCGATAACGCTGCACCACGAACAGGCCACCGAACTGCGCCTCGGCCAGCACGTCCGCGGTCGCCGTGCCGGCATCGGTCCATTGCGTGGCCGCGACGTCTTCCTCGCCACGCCACGCGCCGACCAATGCCTGCAGGCGTTGGTGATCGGCCGAGAGGGAGGAGAAGGACGCCGCGTTCATAACTCAGAGCCGCTTGAGATCGGTGACGGTGAGGTCGCTCCGGGCATTGCCGGTGTTCAAGGTCGTCGCCGGCTCGAACATCAGCACAACCGGCTCCAGGCTCAGCGAACGCGGCCGGTGCTCGACGCCGCGCGGCACGACGATGAAATCGCCCTCGCCGAGCTCGACCGGCCCATCGCGAAAATCGATGGCGATCCTGCCGCGCAGCACGAGGAAGGCCTCGTCCTCGTGGTCATGCGCGTGCCAGTCGAAGGCCTCGCCGAATTTGGCGACCTTGGCCTGGCTGTCATTGACGTCGCCGGCGATATGCGGATCGAAGACCTTGGCGATCTTCGCGTCCGCGGCCTCGACCAGGTTTATCTTGCGCGGAGGCATCCGCTTTAGCCCTTCACCGCCTTGACGATCTTCTTGGCCGCGTCGTCGAGATCATCGGCCGACACGACGTTGAGGCCGCTGTCGTTGATGATCTTCTTGCCGAGTTCGGCATTGGTGCCTTCGAGGCGCACCACCAACGGCACCTTCAGGCCGACTTCCTTGACCGCGGCGATCACGCCCTCGGCGATGACGTCGCATTTCATGATGCCGCCGAAGATGTTGATCAGGATGCCTTCGACGGCCGGGTCCTTGGTGATGATCTTGAACGCCGCCGTCACTTTCTCCTTCGAAGCGCCGCCGCCGACGTCGAGGAAGTTAGCCGGCTCAGCACCGTAGAGCTTGATGATATCCATCGTCGCCATGGCAAGGCCGGCGCCGTTGACCATGCAGCCGATATTGCCGTCGAGCGCGACATAGGCGAGGTCGTATTTCGACGCCTCGATCTCCTTCTCGTCCTCTTCGGTGGTGTCGCGCAGTTCCATCACGTCCGGATGGCGGAACAGCGCGTTGTTGTCGAACGACACTTTCGCGTCGAGCACGCGCAGGTGCCCGTCCTTCATGACGATCAGCGGATTGACCTCGAGCAGGCTCATATCCTTCTCGGCAAAGGCCTTGTAGAGGATCGGGAACAGCGTGCCGCCGTCCCTGGCGGCATCGCCGTCCAGCTTCAGCGCGGCGTTGAGCTTCTTCACGTCATCGGCCGTCACGCCCTTTTCCGGATCGATGGCGACGGTGACGATCTTTTCGGGCGTATCGTGCGCGACCGTTTCGATGTCCATGCCGCCCTCGGTCGACACGACGAAGGCGATGCGGCCGACGGAGCGGTCGACCAGGATCGACAGATAGAGCTCGCGGTCAATGTCGGCGCCGTCCTCGATATAGAGGCGGTTGACCTGCTTGCCGGCGGGGCCTGTCTGCTTGGTGACCAGCGTGTGGCCGAGCATCTCGTTGGTGTTGGCGACCACTTCGGCCGCCGACTTCGCCAGCCGCACGCCGCCCTTGGCGTCGGGGCCGAGCTCCTTGAACTTGCCCTTGCCGCGGCCGCCGGCATGGATCTGGCTCTTCACGACATAGAGCGGGCCGGGCAACGCCTTGGCGGCGGCTTCCGCCTCGCTTGCCTTGAACACCGGAACGCCGCTTGCTACCGGCGCGCCGAACGTCTTCAGCAACGCCTTGGCCTGATACTCATGGATGTTCATGCGCTTGGTCTCCGCGATTACTTGCCGGCGAGATTACTTGCCGGCGAGATGAGGGGCGATCTTGGTACAGGCCTCGGTCAGGCCCTGAACGGCCGCGACCGAGGAATCGAACATCTTCTGCTCGGCCTTGGAGAGGTCGATCTCGATGACGCGCTCGACACCGCCGGCGCCGATCACCACCGGAACGCCGACATAGGTGCCCTTGACGCCATACTGGCCGGAGAGGTGCGCGGCGCAGGGCAGCACGCGCTTCTTGTCCTTCAGGTAGGATTCGGCCATCGAGATGGCCGAAGCAGCCGGCGCGTAATAGGCGGAGCCGGTCTTCAACAGGCCGACGATCTCGGCGCCGCCATCGCGGGTGCGCTGCACGATCTGGTCGAGCTTCTCCTTCGAGGTCCAGCCCATCTTGACGAGGTCGGGCAACGGGATGCCGGCCACCGTCGAATAGCGGATCATCGGCACCATCGAGTCGCCATGGCCGCCGAGCACGAAGGCGGTGACGTCCTCGACCGAAACCTTGAACTCTTCGGCAAGGAAGTAGCGGAAACGCGACGAGTCCAGCACGCCGGCCATGCCGACGACATGGCTGCTCGGCAGGCCCGAAAACTTCTGCAGCGCCCAGACCATGGCGTCGAGCGGGTTGGTGATGCAGATGACGAAGGCCTTCGGCGCGTATTTCTTGAGACCCGCGCCGACCTGTTCCATGACCTTGAGATTGATGCCCAGCAGGTCGTCGCGGCTCATGCCCGGCTTGCGCGGCACGCCGGCGGTCACGATGCAGACATCCGCGCCCTCGATGCCGGCATAATCGTTGACGCCGGTCAGCCGGGAATCGAAGCCGTCCACCGGCGACGACTGCGCGATGTCGAGGCCCTTGCCCTGCGGAATGCCCTCGGCGATATCGAACAGCACCACGTCGCCGAGATCCTTGAGGCCGATCATATGGGCGAGCGTGCCGCCGATCATGCCCGAGCCGATGAGCGCTATCTTGTTGCGTGCCATGTGAGGATGTTTTCCCTTTGTCTGTGACGAGACCGTGACGTGGCCGGGGAGGCCGAAAGGATGCGGGGAAACCGCGAGATTTAGCCGCACCGAATAACTCCGGCACGGAAGAAATTCAAACGATTATTTTGGAGCTAGTGTTTTCAATCGGTTAGATGATTTGGGAATTACGTAAACGTCAAAGTTTTCAAGCCCAATGAGGAGAATTTACACAATGAACGTCGAAATCAGAAGGCTTTATCCCGGCGATGACGCCCTTGTGATGCGGATGTCCGGTCCCCCGAGGATCCGAAAGGGGAGATGCCCGGTACGCCAGACGGGGTCGCTGTCCCGTCAACCTGTCCCTCGTCATTCTAGGGCGGAGCAGGAGCGAAGCGACGCGCGCAGACCCTAGAATGACGAGGGATACGCCGCCGCTTCACGCTGTCGCGCTGGATTTCGCCAACCTCCCACGATGCAAAGGGAGTGGCGAAACAATATCCTATCCCTGCGCCTGCCTTGCCTCCGCGGCCGCCGCCTCACCCTCCCGCCGTTCCGCCCAGCCGTCCAGCCAGTCGCGGCTCTGCATCTCGACCAGGCGCGAGGCGGTGCGCTCGAATTCGAACACCTCCGTGCCGCGCCTGGCGGTGTAGAGCCCTTCGGGCGGCGCTGCCGCGCTCACCACCAGCCGCATGCGGTGGTCGTAGAGCGTGTCGATCAAGAGGATGAAGCGCTTGGCTTCGTTGCGCTTGCCTTCGCCCAGCACCGGCACGTGGTCGATGAAGACGGTCGAGAATCGGCCGGCGATCGCCAGATAGTCGCGCGCGCCGAGCGGCCTTTCGCAGAGGTCGGCAAAGGAAAAGCGCGCCGCATCGCCGGCGGCGCGCGGCACCACGAGATGGCGGCCTTTCAGCGTCAACGTCACCTCGCCGGTCGGCTGGCCATGCGTCATCGCCTTCCAGGCGTCGTCCAGCGCGCGGTCGGCCGCAGCATTGTCCGGCGTGACGTAGACCGGCTGGCGGTTGAGCTTTTCCTGCCGGTAGTCTTTGTCGGCATCCAGCGTCATCACCTCGGCATTGCGTTCCAGCAGCGAAATGAATGGCAGGAAGAGTTGGCGGTTCAGCCCGTCGCGATAGAGGTCCTGCGGCGCCACGTTGGAGGTGGCAACCAGCACCACCCCGCTGGCAAACAGCGCCGAGAACAGGCGCGACAGGATCATCGCGTCGGCGATGTCGGTGACCGAGAACTCGTCGAAGCACAGCACCCAGGCTTCGTCGGCGAGCGCGCGGGCCACCGGCGGGATCGGGTCGTCCTCCTTGACCGAGCCGTCCTTGCGCGCCTGCCGGTGCTTCTGGATGCGGTCCTGCACATCGGCCATGAAGTCGTTGAAATGCACGCGGCGCTTGCGCCGGACCGGCAGCAGCTCGAAGAACATGTCCATCAGCATGGTCTTGCCGCGACCGACGCCGCCATGGATGTAGAGGCCCTTGACCGGCTCGCGCGGCTGCCGCTTGGCCGCGAACAGCCAGCCCAGCGCGCTCGATTTCTGCGCCAGCCTTTTGGCCGAGATCTCTTCGATCAACCGGTCGAGCGCGGCGACGATACGCTCCTGCGCCGGGTCGCGCGCGACCACGCCGCTTTCAACCAGATGGTCGTAGCGCTGCCTGACGGTCGCATGGGTCTGGATGCCGTCGCGCAGATGCATGGATCACGTCATTTATATCGAGCAGAATGCTCTAAGAAAGGCGCCAAGGGTGTGCTGAGATTCAGGTCAGGCCGAGCCGAGAATGGTGGCTTCCGAGAACCGGAGCGGAGCGTATTTGAAGTACGTGAGCACCGGCCTACGCCGGCCATAGCCTCAATTTGACTTCCGCGCCAGTCATAAGTGCTTCGGCCGGCGAAGGCCGGAAGCGCAGGAAGCCGCCATTCGCAGGCCGGCATCACCTGAATATCAGCATACCCTTACCTTGTAAGCGAGATGGGCTGGCCGCTGGAAGTCTGGCCGTCGAACTTTTCGCCGCCCGAGGAATAGAGCCTGGCCAGCGTGCCGCCGTTTTCGTCGTAGAGCGTCAGCTGCTTGCCGGCGACATTCCACGACTTGATGCCGTCGATCGGAGCCGGGCAGTGCAACGGGCCGGCGCGGTAGCCGGCGCCGAACTTGGTCTGCGGCGTCGCCACCTTGCAGCTCTGCCCGGAGACATTGGCGTTCCACACGCCGGCGACGCTGGCCGCGGTGAGATCGGCGGCGCCGGCGGGCGCCGTACCGTCCGGCGGCAGCGCGGCGACCTGGGTGTTCTTCGGAGCGGTCGGGAATTGCGACGCGCCGGGAGAAGCCGGCGGCGGCAACTGATTCTGCGTCACCGTGCCGGAAGGCGCCGGCGTCAGCGGCGCCGGCTGCTGGTCGTCCATCGACGAGAAGCGCGAAGTCGAGCAGCCGCTCGCAACCAGCGCGGCCAGCGCTACGGCCAGAAGGCCAGTTCTGGAAAAGGGGCCAGTCTTCGAAAAATTCATTCCAACCTCCGTCGGATCTGGCCGGGGGGAGCCGTCCGCGCAATGTTCGCTTCCACCAAGATGGCGAAGGTGGCAGAATTTCAACCTGATATGGTTAAAATAGGGTTTTCGAAGCGGCTGTTGTAAATTTATCGCAGCGGAGGGCCGGCGCCGGGAAATTGCCGGAAGCAGTCCTCTAAATTGTTGAAATACCGCTATTATATTCGAGCGCTCGGCACGAACACATAGCCATCCGGACCAACAACATAGCATTCGCGCAGGCCGTGCGGCTTGTCGATCGAGCCGGCAAGCACCATGTGGCCGAGTGCCGCCGCCTTTTTCTCGATCGCATCCGGATCGGCGCCGTAAAGGCGCAGCTCGATGCCGACGCCTCGCGTTTCGGTTCCAGTGACGACGCCCGTCATCGGATTGTCGAGATAGGAATGGTCGGCATGCAGCATGAAGATCGAGCCCAGCAGCTCGATCGCCGCGAAATCCTCATCGGCATAGATGATACGGGCGCCAAGCACGTCGCGGCAAAAAGCCTCCATCGCCGCCATGTCGGTGACCAGCAGGTTGACGCCCAGTCCTTGCGGCAGCGAGCGGCCGAAATCCTCGGCCTTCATCCACGGTGTCCTGGTTCGCTTCATTACCATGGTGATCGTCTCCCTCGCCCGATCCTAATGCATCTCGCCCAGAAGTGTGCAGCGGTTCTGGGACAACGACATGCATCAAAATAGAGACTTTAAGCGCGTCGCCTGAATCCGGTTCAGCGCGACGCGCTTTAGCCGAAGCCGACCTTCGGCCCTTGGCATTCGCCAGCAAAATGCTTGCACCAGGCAGGCGCTTCCTTATCTCAGGAAGGGACCGAGCCGGCGGGAGAGAGAATGGCCGCGAGAACAGCAACCGCCAACCGCTACTACAGCGGCCCGCCCAGCGATCATTTCGACGGCACCTTGTTCTTCAATCCCGGCGGCAAGCCGCCAGGGCGCTTCACCGATCTGCTCAGATGGCAATTCAGCGGCGGGCGGGCGAAATGGCCGGCCGCCTTTCCGAGTCCCCATCCACAAGCAAAGCCGGCCGATCGGGTGGACGGCGGCGCGCTCAGGCTTACCATGGTCGGCCATGCCTCGCTTCTCATCCAGACGGCGGGCCTGAACATCCTGACCGACCCGGTATGGTCGGAGCGTGCCTCGCCCTTTTCCTTCGCCGGTCCGAGAAGGGCAAATGCGCCGGGGATTGCCTTTGCCGAGCTGCCGCCGATCGATCTGGTCCTCATCAGCCACAATCACTATGACCATCTCGACCTTGCCACGCTGAAGCGGTTGAGGCAGAGCCACGACGCGCGCGTCGTCGCGCCGCTCGGCAACGATGCCGTCATCAACCGCGCTGTGCCCGGCATGCGGCTCAGCGTGCATGACTGGGGCGACAGGGTCGACGCCGGCGCGGCCGTCATCCATGTCGAGCCGACGCATCATTGGTCGGCGCGCGGCGGGCGTGACCGCCGCATGGCGCTGTGGGCGAGCTTCGTCATCGAGACGGCGGGCGGCAACATCTATTTCGCCGGCGATACGGGCTTCCATGACGGCATCAATTACCGGCTGATGGCTGAGAAGCATGGCGGCTTTCGCCTCGCCATCCTGCCGATCGGCGCCTATGAGCCGCGCTGGTTCATGGCGCCCCAGCACCAGAACCCCAAGGAAGCCGTGCAAGGCATGAAGCTGTGCAAGGCGGCGTTCGCCGCCGGCTGCCATTGGGGCACCTTCCATCTCACCGACGAGCCGGTCGACGAGCCGGCGGCAAAGCTCGCCGAGGCGCTGGCCGCGGAAGGCCTGCCGCCGGAGCAATTCCGAGCGTTGAGGCCTGGAGAGGTATGGGACGTGCCGGCCACCTAGCCAAGGAACCCAGGCCGACAAGGCGCGTTGATCCACAACGCAACTCGGCTGGGAGCCTCTTCCATGATCAAGTGGATCATCATCCTTCTGATTGTCGCCGCCGCGGCGAGCCTGCTCGGCATGCCGGCGCTGGCAGGTGCCGCCGCCACCGGTGCGCGCGTCCTGATCGGCGTCGTCCTGATCATCTTCCTGCTGATCCTACTCGGCGTCTTCGCGGTAACCTAAGCGCGACCTCTCGGTCGTCGAGGCGCGGCGTCTTCGCCGTCGCAGGCGCGACCTCTTGGTCGTCGCAGGCGCGGCGTCTTCACCGTCGCAGGCGCGACCCCTTGGTCGTCGCAGGCGGGATCCCTTGGTCGTCACCAAGCGTCCGCCGGACTGGTAATTCCCGCCCGTTTCCGCCATATAGCGCCAAACGGAATTGGCCAACGGAATTGGAACGACCGGTTAGATGGCAGGCACCGCCCCCTTCGCCAAGATGAACGGCATCGGCAACGAGATCATCGTCGCCGATATGCGCGGCCGCGCCGACAAGGTGACGGCGCAAGCGGCGATCGCCCTCAACGGCGATGCCGCGACCAAGTTCGACCAGATCATGGCGATCCATGATGCGCGCACGGCCGGCACCGCCTACTATGTCGACATCCTGAATTCCGATGGATCCGGTGCGCAAGCCTGCGGCAATGGCATGCGCTGCGTGGTGCAGGCTTTGGCCGCCGAGACCGGGCAGAAGACCTTCACCTTCGAGACCCGCGCCGGCATCCTGAATGCGCAGGAGCACGCCGACGGCCTGATCTCGGTTGACATGGGCAAGCCGCGCTTCGGCTGGCAGGATATCCCGCTCGCCGAGGAGTTCCGCGATACTCGCATGATCGAACTGCAGATCGGCCCGATCGATGCGCCGGTGCTGCATTCGCCGTCTGCGGTCTCGATGGGCAATCCACACGCCATCTTCTGGGTCGACAACGATGTCTGGTCCTATGAGCTCGACCGTTTCGGCCCGCTGCTCGAGAACCATCCGATCTTCCCCGAGCGCGCCAACATCACCATCGCCCAGGTCACGTCGCCGCAAACCATGATTATCCGCACCTGGGAGCGCGGCGCCGGCCTCACCAAGGCCTGCGGCTCGGCGGCCTGCGCCGCCGTGGTCGCCGCCGCCCGCACCAAGCGCACCGGCCGCAGCGTCTCGCTGATGACGCCGGGCGGCGGCGAGTTGCATGTCGAGTGGCGCGATGACGACCACGTCATACTGACCGGTGCCGCCGAATGGGAATTTTCCGGCAGCTTCGATCCCTCGACCGGCACGTGGGCCCGCGACACCGAAAGCGCCGCCTGATGTCCGCGCTTGAAAAAGGCGCGGTCCCCAAAGCCTCCGCCACGACCGGTATCGACGTCGTCACCTTCGGCTGCCGCCTCAACACCTATGAATCGGAAGTGATGCGGCGCGAGGCCGAAAGCGCCGGCCTCGGCGCGCTCCAAGGCGGCGCCGTCATCTTCAACACCTGCGCCGTCACGGCGGAAGCGGTGCGCCAGGCCAAGCAGGCGATCCGCAAGGCCCGCCGCGAGAACCCTGCCGCGCGCATCATCGTCACCGGCTGCGCGGCGCAGACCGAGCCGCAGAATTTCGCCGCCATGGACGAGGTCGACCTCGTGCTCGGCAATGAGGAGAAGCTCAAGGCCAACTCCTATCGCGCGCTGCCCGATTTCGGCGTCAACGACACCGAGAAGGCGCGCGTCAACGACATCTTTTCGGTGCGCGAGACGGCAAGCCACATGGTCGACGCCATCGAAGGCCGGGCGCGCGCCTTCGTGCAGGTGCAAAATGGCTGCGACCACCGCTGCACCTTCTGCATCATTCCTTACGGCCGCGGCAATTCGCGCTCGGTGCCGATGGGCGCGGTGGTCGAGCAGGTCAAGCGTCTCACCGGCAATGGCTACGCCGAGATCGTTTTGACCGGTGTCGATATGACCAGCTTCGGCGTCGACCTGCCAGGCAGCCCGAAGCTCGGAAAACTGGTCAAGGCGATCCTGCGCCAGGTGCCGGACGTGAAGCGGCTCCGGCTGTCCTCGATCGATTCCATCGAAGCCGACGACGACCTGCTCGATGCCATCGCCACCGAGCCGAGGCTGATGCCGCATCTGCACCTGTCGCTGCAGTCGGGCGACGACATGATCCTGAAGCGCATGAAGCGAAGGCATCTGCGCGATCAGTCGATCCGCTTCTGCGAGGATGTGCGCAAGCTGCGCCCCGAAATCGTCTTCGGCGCCGACATCATCGCCGGCTTCCCGACCGAGACCGAGACGATGTTCGAGAATTCGGAAAGAATAGTCGAGGAATGCGGCCTGACGCATCTGCACGTCTTTCCGTTCTCGCCACGCGAGGGCACGCCCGCCGCCCGCATGCCGCAGGTCCGCCGCGAGGTGGTGAAGGCGCGCGCCGCCAGGTTGCGCGCCGCCGGCGAGGCCGCTTATCGTCGTCATTTGTCGTCGCTCGCCGGCACAAGGCAATCGATCCTGGTCGAGCGCGACGGCCTCGGCCGCACCGAAGGGTTCACGCTCGCCGCGATCGCTGCTGGACAGCCGGGCGAGATTGTCGACGCCATGATCACCGGCGATGACGGCGCCAGACTGATCGCGGCGCCGCTTGCCGCGCAAGCCGCCTGAGAAACTGCGAGACGCATGGCTGGTTTTTTCAAGAAGATATTTTCGTTCGGCAAGAAAGAGGTCGTCGAGGAGCGCGTCGACGAGACCGCGCCGCTGCCGCCGATCAGATGGGACGCGCTGGACACGCTGAAGCCGGAAGCCGAGCAGGCTGAGCCGGAACTTTTGGCGCGCAAGCAGGAGCCGGCGCCCCACCCTTCCCTCGATGGGGAGGGTCGCCACGAAGTGGCGGGGCGGGGTGACAGCGCCGACGTGGGTCACCCCCGAGCTGCGCTCGGGACCTCTCCCATCGAGGGGGAGGTAGAGGCCGCGATTCAACCCGCTCCGGAAGAGCCGATACCCGAGCCAACGCCGGCTATCCCACAGCCGCCGGAACCAACCATTCCTGCCGAGCCGGAACCGCTGCCGCAGCCTCAGCCCGAAGAAGAGCCGCGACCGGCGCCTGAGAAGCCTGAGCCTCCGGCGCCCGAGGAAGTGCCGCCGGCACAGCCGGAACCTGAACCTGCGAAGCCGACACCGGCGCCCGAACCCGCGCCGCCGGAAGTGCCTGCGCCCGCGCCGGCCGAGCCGGAGATCGAGCCTTCGCGTCCGGAACCGCAGCCGCAGCCCGCGCCTGTGGAAGTGCCGTCCCCACCCAGCGAGGTTCCCGCCGAGACGCCCGCGCCGATCGAGGTGCCGCCTTCGGCGCCGCCGGCCGTCGAGCCGTCGGCCGAAATCTCGCCTCCCATCCGCCAGCCCGCGCCTATCGAGCCGCGGGCGATCCATGCCGAGATCGCACCGGAACCTGAAGCCGTGCCAACGCCCCACCCTCCCCTTGATGGGGAGGGTCGCCACGAAGTGGCGGGGGTTGACGGCGCCGACGCCGGCGCCAGTCACCCCCACCCCCGAGCTGCGCTCGGGACCTCCCCCATCGAGGGGGAGGTAGGGGCCGCGCCCGTTCCGCCAGCCCCGCAGCCTGCACCGCAGCTAACGCCACCCGCCGGCAAGGTCACCGTCGCCAAAAAGGTCGAGCAGAAGGCAGAGCCGGTAAAAGCGCCCGAGCCTGCGCCTCGGCGCTCCTGGTTCCAGCGCATGCGCGATGGGCTCGCCCGTTCCTCGCGCGAGCTCACCGGCAACATTGCCGGCGTCTTCACCAAGCGCAAATTGGACGACGACACGCTGCAGGACCTGGAGGACGTGCTGATCCGCGCCGATCTTGGCGTGGAGACAGCACTTCGCGTCACCGATTCGCTTGCGGCGAGCCGCTACGGCCGCGACGTCTCCGACGCTGAAGTCCGCGCCGTGATGGCGGCGGAGGTAGAGAAGGTGCTGACCCCGGTCGCCAGACCGCTCGAGCTCGATCTCAGCCACAAGCCGCATGTCGTTCTGGTCGTCGGCGTCAATGGCACCGGCAAGACCACGACCATCGGCAAGCTCGCCGCCAAGCTCACCGATGGCGGCCTCAAGGTGATGCTGGCGGCCGGCGACACGTTCCGCGCCGCCGCCATAGAGCAGCTGAAAATCTGGGGCGAGCGCACGAAATCGCCGGTCGTCGCCTCGAAACTCGGCGCCGATGCGGCCGGCCTCGCCTACGATGCCTTCGAAAAGGCGAAGGAGGCCGGCTCCGACGTGCTGATCATCGACACCGCCGGCCGGCTGCAGAACAAGACCGAATTGATGGCGGAGCTGGAAAAGATCGTGCGCGTGCTGGGCAAGCTCGACCCCGAAGCGCCGCACACGGTGCTGCAGACGGTCGATGCCACCACCGGCCAGAATGCGCTCAACCAGGTCGAGATCTTCCGCAACGTCGCCGGCGTCAATGGGTTGGTGATGACCAAGCTGGACGGCACGGCGCGCGGCGGCATTCTGGTGGCGATCGCCGCCAAGCACCGGCTGCCGGTCTATTTCATCGGCGTCGGCGAGCAGGTCGACGACCTCGAACCGTTTTCCGCCAGCGAATTCGCCAGAGCAATCGCCGGCGTGGCTTGAATAAGGCGTGATCTCTTGAAACGGCCTGCTTTTTGGCCAGATCATGCGCAAGAAGGGTTTTTATGAATATCCTCGAACGCGACCCGTCCGATCCACGCCGCAAGCCGATGAACCCCGGCTTGAAGTTCCTGCTCGAGCTCGGACCGGGCCTGGTGTTCTTCTTCACCACCATCCGCGGCGAGTGGCTGGCCGAGAAATTCCCGGTGCTCGCCCATCTCGGCGAGCCGATCCTGATCGCCACCGCCTTCTTCATGGTCGCGACGGCGCTGTCGCTGAGCGCTTCCTGGCTGCTGACGCGCAGCCTGCCGCTGATGCCGCTGGTCTCGGCGATCGTCGTCTTCGTCTTCGGCGCGCTCGCCCTTTACCTGCAGGACAAGACCTTCGCCTTCATGAAGCCGACGATCATCAACTCGCTGTTCGGTGTAACGCTGCTCGGCGGGCTGCTGTTCGGCAGGTCGCTGCTCGGCTATGTCTTCGATTCCGCTTTCCAGCTCGATGCCGAAGGCTGGCGCAAGCTGACTTTCCGCTGGGGGCTGTTCTTCCTCTTCCTCGCCGTGCTCAACGAGGTCATGTGGCGCAACTTTTCCGAGGCGACCTGGCTTTATTTCAAGGTCTGGGGCACGATCCCGATCACCTTGCTGTTCACCTTCAGCCAGATGCCGCTGATCATGCGCCACTCGCTTGAGGAAAAACCCAAGGAAGAGAAAGCCGGAAACTAGGGCAATTCCAGGAAAAGTGTGAAACGGGTTTCCTGCAATTGCTCTAATGCTGAACATCATCGCCATCTCAGGCAGCCTGCGCGCCGCCTCGACCAACTCGGCCCTGGTGGCGGCTTTAGCCGCCAACGCGCCCGCGGACTGCCGCGTCGAGGTTTATGACGGTCTTGGCCGGCTGCCGATCTTCAACCCGGACGACGAGGGCGAGCGCACGCCGCCCGAAGCGGCGCGCCTGATCGAGGCGGTGACCCGCGCCGATGGCGTCGTCGTCTCCTGCCCGGAATATGCGCATGGCGTGCCCGGCGGCCTCAAGAACGCGCTGGACTGGCTGGTGTCGCGCGATGCCGCCGTCGGCAAGCCGGCGATGCTGGTCCATGCCTCGGCCCGGTCGCTCTATGCGCGCGCCGCGCTGAGCGAGATCATGCGGACCATGTCCTTCGCGCTCTATGAGGAGGTGGCGCTGGAGATCGCGCTGCTGGGCAAGAAGCCGGTTGAGATGGAGGCAATCCTGGCCGAGCCGACGAACCGACAGGCGATACGCGGAGCGGTGCGGGCTTTCGCCGGGTTTATTCGCGGGCGGTGAGCGGTCTTCCCTTCTCCCCTTGTGGGAGAAGGTGGATCGGCGCGCAGCGCCGAGACGGATGAGGGGTGTTCCAGCGGAGTGAGACGTTGGCGACCTCCTCGCTGGACAAACGGCGTCGCCAAGCTGGAACACCCCTCATCCGACCTCGCTTCGCGAGGCCACCTTCTCCCACAAGGGGAGAAGGGAGAGCCCTACCCCTTCCTCAGCGTCTCGACATCGGTCTTGCCGACATACCAGTCGCGGGCGTTGACCTCCTCGAACACCACCCAGACATCGTCATTGCCGAGCCCGGTGGCCTCCATGATGGCCGCGGTGACCTTCTTGGCGATGTCAGCCTTCTTGCCGGCCGGATCGGCGGCGATCACTTCCTTGACGATGCGGATGTTGACGAATGGCATGATGTCCTCCCGTTCAATTGCACACGCGGTCGGGACTGTTTCGAAATTCGCTCCGGCAAGTCATCTGGTAGCGGTTTCGAGTACCGGCCTACGGCGACCGTAGCCGCAACCGCGCGACCACGCATGAGGCTCCGGCCGGCGAAGGCGGAAGCGCAGAAAACGCCGGCAGATGGCCGCCGGGGTAGAATTTCCAAACGGTCTCGCCTCAATAGGTCTTGGCCCCGTTCACCATCAGCCGAACCATATAGAGCGAGGTGGTGCCGGCGATGTAGAGACAGTTGAGCTTGTTGCCGCCGAACACGCAGTTGGCGGTCACTTCCGGCACCTTGACCTTGCCGATCAGTGTGCCGTCAGGGTCGTAGCAATGGATGCCGTCGGCCGCACTTGTCCAGATGCGTCCGTCCGAATCGAGCCTGAAACCGTCGAACAGGCCGGCCGTGCAGTCGGCGAACACCTTGCCTCCCGAAACCTTCTTGCCATGCTTGCCGACAGTGAAGACGCGCATATGCGCCGGGTTCTTCTCGCCATGCGTGCGGCCGGTGTCGACGACATAGAGCAGGCTTTCATCGAGTGAGAAGGCAAGCCCGTTCGGCCGCACCATATCGGTGATGACCGCCTCGACATCGCCCGTATCGGGATCGACGCGATAGACATTGCAGTTGCCGATCTCGCTCTCGGCCTTGTCGCCCTCATAGTCGGTGTCGATGCCATAGCTCGGATCGGTGAACCAGATCGAGTCGTCGGAGCGCACCACTACGTCGTTGGGCGAATTCAGCCGCTTGCCTTTCCATTTGTCGGCGATGGTGGTGACCGAACCGTCATGCTCGGTGCGGCTGACGCGGCGGCCGGAATGCTCGCAGGTCACCAGCCGGCCCTGCCGGTCGACCGTGTTGCCGTTGGAATTGCCGGACGGCTGGCGAAACACGCTGACGCTGCCGTCGGTCTCGTCATAGCGCAGCATGCGGTTGTTGGGGATGTCCGACCAGACGACATAGCGGCCGGCGGCGAACCAGGCCGGCCCTTCCGCCCACCGGCATCCGGTGAAAAGCTTCTCCACCTGCGCGCTGCCGTTGAACAGGCGCGCGAAGCGCGGATCGAGAACCTCGTAATAGGCTGCGGCCGCCATGCATTTCCTCCCGGCATCACGTGACGGGGTGGATCAAGCCAGCCCGCAACCGATCTGGCAAGACGGCAAGACGGCAATTTGTATGACAAAAACGGAGAAGAACTGGGTGAAGTGGGCCCTTGCATGCCGCGCTGGGCGCATGGCCTGTTAGTTCGGAATTAACCGGCTATGCGCTAATTGCAATGGTGCATTGCAACATCTTTATTTTGCAATGCACCATCCCTATGTCATGCTCACAATCGTCAGGGAGGAACAACCGGCCGCACCAGTGCGGCATTTAAAGGAACCCTGTCATGTTCGACAATCTTGTCTCCCGCGCCCGCGCCAGCATGGCCAAGCGCCGCCACTACAACCGCCTCGTCGCCGAAATCGAGAACCTGTCCAGCCGCGATCTCGCCGATCTGCGCGCCGACCGTTCCGAGATGCTCTACCAGATCCACAAGCAGATCTACGGCTGAGCGATCGCCCCTCACCCGGATCGCCAACCGAATTGCGAAGGGCAATTCGGGGCAATCCGACCTCTCCCCGAGGGGAGAGGAGCAAGTAAGCGCCGGCGCCAACCTCTTCTCCCCTCGGGGAGAAGGTGGCCGCGTAGCGGCCGGATGAGGGGGCGCCTCAGCCCGGCGCCGCCAGCGCCTTCTCGATCTGCGGCAACAGCAGGTCCCGCGCCGACTCCGGCGTCAGCGGCCCGACATGCTTGTAGGCAATCTTGCCGTCCTTGCCGATGACGAAGGTCTCCGGCACGCCATAGACGCCCCAATCGATAGCCGCGCGCCCGGCCGGGTCGACGCCGACGGCCTGATACGGATTGCCGAGATCGCCAAGGAAGCGGCGGGCGTTTTCCGGCTGGTCCTTGTAGTTCAGCGCCGCGAGCGTGAAGCGCTTGTCCTGCGACAGGCCGAGAAGCACCGGATGCTCTTCGCGGCACGGGGCGCACCATGACGCGAAGACATTGACCAGCGTCACCTTGCCGGCGAAGTTTTTGGAATCGAGCCCCGGCAGGTTCACGCCTTCGAGCGGCGGCAGGCTGGTCTGCGGCGCCGGCAGGCCGATCAGCGCCGACGGGATTTCAGCGACATCGCGGCCTGACAGAAGCTGCGCCAGGAACAACCCCGCCAGCCCCAGGAACACCAAGAGCGGCAAAAGCACGAACAGGCGGCGCCGAGGCGCCGGCGCTTCGGTCTCGGTTCTCATGGTTTTGTCGACCCGGATTTGTCGGAGCGCCGCCGCACGCCGGCCGCTTCCAGCGCCGCGAGCTCGCGCTTGCGCGCCCGCTGGTCGAGCAGGATCCAGCCGATCAGCCCGGCGAGCACGACGGCCGTGATGGCATAAGCGGCGGTGACGAACAGGGCGTGCGCGCTCATGCCAGCCGCTCCCCACTCTCCGCCGTGCCAATCGTTCCAATCATGTCTTCCCTTAGAGCGTTTCACCGTTTCACGGAAACGGCTATCCGCTCTATTTCCTTGTTTTGACGCAATTCCGGGCGGAAGGTTACGGCGAAGGCGCCGAACTTAACCGCTCGCACTTTTCCTGGAATTGCTCTAGCCCCGCCGCGGCCGTCGCGCAATTTGTCGCGGTGCCGCATTGAAGGAACGCCCCTGTCGCCTCAATCCGTCCCGTGCCGCAGCGCCAGCGCCGCCGCCAAGGGACCCAGCACGGCAAGAAACAGCGTCAGCGCGGCAAGAATGAGGAAAGGCTGCAGGAACGGCGCCGGATCGGCGACAGCGCCATAACTGGCCGAGACACCGAAGATCAGCACCGGAATGGTGAGCGGCAGCACCAGCACCGAGATCAAGAGCCCGCCGCGCGGCAGCGCCACCGCGACAGCGGCGCCGGCAGCACCTATGAAGGTGATGGCCGGCGTGCCGACAAACAGCGTCAGCGCCGTGGCGCCGATGCCCAGCGGCTCCATATTCATGAACAGGCCGAGCAAGGGTGCGGCGACCACCAGCGGCAGCACGCTGCCCGTCCAATGCGCCAGGCATTTCGTCAGCACCGTCAGCGCCAGCATGTGGCGGTCGCTATTGAGCACCAGAAGATCGAGCGAGCCGTCCTCGCGGTCGGCCTGGAACAGCCGGTCGAGACCGAGCAGGCAGGCGAGCAAAGCGGCGATCCACAGGATAGCCGGGCCGATGCGCGATAACAGGTTGAGGTCGGGTCCGACGCCGAACGGGATGGTGACGATGACGGCGAGGAAGAAGATCGCGCCGATCAACGCCCCACCGCCCGCGCGGATCGAAAGGCGGATATCGCGCAGGAAGAGGGACCACATCAGGAAGGAATCCCTTGGCGAGGCTGGCGCTCCGGCACACCCCCCTCTGGCCTGCCGGCCATCTCCCCCGCAAGGGGGGAGATCGAAGGTCGCGCAGGCTTTCGCCAATCTCCAACGTTGGTAGGAGAGTGCCGTCGGCAAAGCTGCTGATCTCCCCCCTTGCGGGGGAGATGGCCGGCAGGCCAGAGGGGGGTGCCTCGCACCGACATCAATCCCCCATCCTCAGCGCCTTCGCCCCGTCCAGGCCGAGCGGCAGATGCGTCGCCGCCACCAAAATCCCCCCATCCTCCAGGTGTCCCCGCATCAGCCCCGCGAAGCGCTCTTCCGACGCCTTGTCCAGCCCCGCCGTTGGCTCGTCGAGCAGCCAGATCGGCCGCCTGCTGACCAGCAGCTTCGCGATCGAGGCACGCCGTCTTTGCCCGGTCGACAGATAACCGAAGGGCAAATGCCCGAGCCCGCCAAGCGCCACCGTCTCCAGCGCCTCTTCGACGCTCAACGCCGCCTCGCCCTGGAAAGCCCGCCAGAATCCCAGATTCTCCTCCACGCTCAGCGCCGGCTTCATCGCGTTGAGATGGCCCAGATAATGCGAGGCCGAGGCGACCGTCGGAAATGCCTCGCCGCCGCCTTCGACAAGCACTTTGCCTCCAGCGGCCGGCAATAGCCCGGCGACGACTCTCAGCAGCGTCGATTTGCCCGAGCCGTTAGGACCGCTGACGATGAGCGCCTCGCCCTTGTCGAGCGCGAAGCCGATATTGGAGAAAACCGCCTCGCCGCCGCGCTCGCCGCCCAGATTTTCGGCGATCAGCCGCATTCCTTGCCCGTCCCGAAAGCACCGTTTCGCGGCGCTCGCCGCCTCACGCAAATTCGTCTTTCGACTGTCTAGAACTATTCCAGGAAATTCTCTATATGCGGTTCATCCGTGCCAGCGGTCGGCGCGGGAACAGGATTAGCGCCGAACCAGCGCACGCGCCGCCTTGAACGGCTCGGGTTGCTCGGGAACGGACAGCGGAAATGGCCGTACCCGCACCTTTGCGCGTGATTGCATGCCAACGGCGTCCGTTCCCTTTCAGGCTGAACAGACAAGGACGGATCGCCGTGACGAAATCCCTCGACAGTTTCAATTGCCGCCGCACCCTGACCGCAGGTGGCGCCGACTATGTTTATTTCAACTTGGTCGAGGCCGAGAAGAACGGCCTCACCGGCATCGCAAAGCTGCCCTATTCGATGAAGGTGCTGCTGGAGAACCTGCTTCGCAACGAGGATGGCCGCTCGGTCACCAAGGAATCGATCCAGGCGGTCGCCGCCTGGCTGACGGACAAGGGCACCGCCGGCGTCGAGATCGCCTATCGCCCGGCCCGCGTGCTGATGCAGGATTTCACCGGCGTTCCGGCGGTGGTCGACCTCGCCGCCATGCGTGAAGGCATCAAGGCGCTCGGCGGCGACCCGGAGAAGATCAATCCGCTGGTGCCGGTCGACCTCGTCATCGACCACTCCGTCATCGTCGACGAGTTCGGCACGCCGATGGCCTTCGCCCGCAATGTCGAGCTCGAATATGAGCGCAACGAAGAGCGTTACAAGTTCCTGAAATGGGGCCAGCAGGCCTTCCGCAACTTCCGCGTCGTGCCGCCCGGCACCGGCATCTGCCACCAGGTCAACCTCGAATATCTCGGACAGGTGGTGTGGACCAACGCAGAGGACGGCGAGGCGGTCGCCTATCCCGACACCTGCGTCGGCACCGATTCGCACACCACCATGATCAACGGCCTCGGCGTGCTCGGCTGGGGCGTCGGCGGCATCGAGGCCGAGGCCGCGATGCTCGGCCAGCCTGTCTCCATGCTGCTGCCGGAGGTCATCGGCTTCCGCCTCACCGGCAAGTTGAAGGAGGGCGTGACCGCCACCGACCTGGTGCTCACCGTCACCCAGATGCTGCGCAAGAAGGGCGTCGTCGGCAAGTTCGTCGAGTTCTTCGGCCCCGGCCTCTCCAACATGACGCTGGCCGACCGCGCCACCATCGGCAACATGGCGCCCGAATATGGCGCGACCTGCGGTTTCTTCCCGGTCGACTCGGAAACCATCCGCTATCTGACAATGTCCGGCCGCGAGGAGAACCGCATCGCGCTGGTCGAGGCCTATTCGAAAGCGCAAGGCATGTGGCGTGATACCGGCTCGGCCGATCCGGTCTTCACCGACCTGCTTGAGCTCGACCTCGGCGACGTCGTGCCGTCGATGGCCGGCCCGAAGCGGCCCGAAGGCCGCGTTGCGCTGCAGGATATCCCCGCCGGCTTCGCCAAGGCGATGGAGACCGAATACAAGAAGGCCGCCGAGATTTCGAAGCGCTATGCGGTCGAAGGCACCGACTACGATCTCGGCCATGGCGATGTCGTCATCGCCGCCATCACGTCGTGCACCAACACTTCCAACCCGAGCGTGCTGATCGGTGCCGGCCTCTTGGCCCGCAATGCCAACCGGCGCGGCCTGAAGCAGAAGCCGTGGGTCAAGACCTCGCTCGCCCCCGGCAGCCAGGTGGTCGCCGAGTATCTCGAGAAATCGGGCCTGCAGAAGGAACTCGACCAGATCGGCTTCAACCTGGTCGGCTTCGGCTGCACCACCTGCATCGGCAATTCCGGCCCGCTGCCGGCGCCGATCTCGAAGACCATCAACGATAAGGGCCTGATCGCCGCCGCGGTCTTGTCCGGCAACCGCAACTTCGAAGGCCGCGTCTCGCCCGATGTGCAGGCAAACTACCTCGCCTCGCCGCCGCTGGTGGTCGCGCACGCGCTGGCCGGCACGGTGACCAAGGACCTCACCACCGAGCCGCTCGGCGAAGGCAGCGACGGCAAGCCGGTCTATCTCAAGGACATCTGGCCGACTTCGGCCGAGATCCAGGAGTTCATCGAGAAGAACGTCACCCGCGAGCTGTTCGCTCGCAAATATGCCGACGTCTTCAAGGGCGACGCCTATTGGCAGAAGGTCAAGGCGCCGGAAGGCCAGACCTATGCCTGGGACGATCACTCGACCTATGTGCAGAACCCGCCCTATTTCGCCGGCATGGGCCGCTCCTTCGGCAAGGTCGGCGACATCAAGGGGGCGCGCGTGCTCGGTCTGTTCGGTGACAAGATCACCACCGACCACATCTCGCCGGCGGGCTCGATCAAGGCCGCCTCGCCGGCCGGCAAATATCTCACCGAGCATGGCGTCGGCGTCGCCGACTTCAACCAGTACGGCACGCGGCGCGGCAATCATGAGGTGATGATGCGCGGCACCTTCGCCAACATCCGCATCCGCAACCACATGCTGGGCGAGAATGGCCGCGAGGGCGGCTACACGATCCACTACCCCTCGAAGGAGGAGATGTCGATCTACGACGCCGCGATGGAATACAAGCAGGAAGGCGTGCCGCTGGTCATCTTCGCCGGCGTCGAATACGGCAACGGCTCCTCGCGCGACTGGGCGGCCAAGGGAACGAATCTGCTTGGTGTCCGCGCGGTCATCGCCCAGTCCTTCGAGCGCATCCATCGCTCCAACCTGGTCGGCATGGGCGTCATCCCCTTCGTCTTCGAGGACGGCACCTCATGGGCCTCCCTCAATCTGAAGGGCGACGAGCTGGTCGAGATCGACGGGCTGGACGCGATCAAGCCGCGCCAGAAGATGGTCGCCAAGGTCACCTATGGTGACGGCACGGTGAAGAATGTCCCGATCATCTGCCGCATCGATACGCTGGACGAGCTCGACTACTTCAAGAACGGCGGCATCCTGCAATACGTGCTGCGCGATCTGGCCGCGTAGCGGCCAGGCAGTAGGGCTTAGGCAATAGGCAGTAGGGAAACAGGGTGCCTACTGCCTACTGCCTACTGCCTACTGCCTACTGCCTACTGCCTAAGCTTCGGCGCCCCAAACCTTGCCGTCGCCGCCAGCAGCACAGCCAGCATCAGCGCGTTGAAGACGTGCCAGAGGAAATGCGTGCCGAGCGGGAAGCTGGCGCAGACGATAGGGTCGATCATGCGGCAGATGACCGAGACGACGAAGATCGCCGACCCGGCTAGATTGTACCAGCCGGCCCGTTTGCCGGTGGCTGCTACCCACACCCCGAAGAAGGCAAGCGCCAGGAAAGGCGGCAGGTAGCTGGTGGTGCCGTTCGAAGCCTGGCGCAGCCAGTCCGGCACGGCAAAGGTGATCAGTCCTGCGACGACATAGAAGGCGACGAAGACCAGGATCGCCTTGCCCCACGAAATGTCGAGGAAGCGGCGCAGGTTGAACAGCGTGTAGGCCAGCGTGAAACTGGCGATCGGCAGGATGTCGGCCCAGATCGTGCCTTTGGTGGCGAAGGTGTGGAACAGGGTCGAGCCGATGCCGATCGCCACCACCCACCAGGCCAGCACTTCGGCGAAAGCACCGGTCTTGTACCGCCGCACCTGCCGGACGCCCCACAGTCCCGCGGCAATGAAAGCCAGGTTGGTCAAAGCATTAGCCGGCTCTGCCCAGAGTCCAGGCCCGGTCCGTTCGCAATAGAGATCGACGGGGGTCAGGAGAGTTTGCCACATGGTGAGGATGCTGCTCCCGAACCGAACCACGCCTTGAAATGCAATGGCCTCTCCTATTGCCCCCTTACCTGAGGTTGCAACCGCAAAATTTCACTGCAACGTGACTTCCCGTTGACTGTCGCTTCTGCCACATATTTTAGCAATCAGAACAAGGCCGGCGTCACCGGCGGGAATTGGAAAAGTCATGGCATTTCGAGGACGATTGCGGCTTGCGGCACTGGCGCTGGCCCTCACGGCGTTGGGCGGCGTGGCCCTGGCAGCCGAGCCTGAGAAGCCGCAGACCGACAAGCCGCAGACCGACAGGGCCCAAAGTGAAAAGCCTTTGGGCGTGGTCGAATTGTTCACCAGCCAGGGCTGCAGTTCCTGTCCGCCGGCCGACGAGTTCTTCGCCGAGCTCGCCGGCAAGGACGACATCGTCGCGCTCGCCTACCACGTCAATTACTGGGACTATCTCGGCTGGCAGGACACGCTGAGCACCAAGAAAAACACCGAGCGGCAGTATGATTATATGCGCTCCTTCGGCAGCCGCTCGGTCTACACGCCGCAAGCCGTCATCAACGGCCGCAGCCACGTCAACGGCGCCAGCCGCAACGAGGTCGACGGCGCGCTGGCCCGAATGGACAGGACCGGCGAGGGCATGCGCGTCGGCATCAAGGTGAGCCGCACCAGCGACCGGGTCATGATCGACGCCGGCGACGCCGGCAACGGTCCGGCCGATGCCCATGTGGTGATCGTCTATTTCGATCCGCCGCAGATGGTGCAGATCGGCCAGGGCGAGAACAGCGGCCGCAGCCTGACCTATTGGAACGCGGTCTCCGACATCCAGACCGCCGGCATGTGGCACGGCAAGGCGCAGCGCTACGAATTGCCGATGACCGAGATCGCCAAGAAGGGCGGCTGCGCCGTGCTGCTGCAGTCGGTCGGCAAGGACGGCATGCCCGGGCCGATCCTCGGCGCCGCCTTCATCCGCAAACCGGATCGGCTTTAAGCTTTTTCCCTTCTCCCCCTGTGGGAGAAGGTGTCGCCGAAGGCGACGGATGAGGGGTGTTCCAGGGAACACCCACGTCTCACTCCGCTGGAACACCCCTCATCCGTCTCGGCGCTGTCGCGCCGATCCACCTTCTCCCGCAGGGGGAGAAGGAGAGTCCCGCCAGCCCAACAAAAAACCGGCGTCAGCTTGCTACTGACGCCGGTTATTCAGGTTTTGGGATCGTCGCACCTGATTTTTCCAAGGAAAAACCGAGGTTGGTTCGATCCGACGCTGACCCGTGGGCGGGGGGCTTGGGGTTTACGAGCCGGTGCCGGACCGAACCGTCTCAGGCAACGCCGGTAAATTCGTCGGACATTGGGGCATGAGCGCGGATTATTTGTGGCGAGAATGTGGCGGAGCATCACCAATTCCAACATGTGTTTCGCAAACGTGACTGGACGTTTGGGAAACCGCGCGACCGTGCGCGTGCTTAGCCGGACCTTGCAATGCCATCGTGCCCTTGCAATTCCATCATGAAAGCGCGAACCTTGGCCGGCGCATGATTCAATCGAAGGATCGAGGCATGACCGATCACAGCAGCGGGACGGAGGATGGGGAAGCATCCGGAATATTGATCCCGTTGCACGAGGCGCGCAGCGCACGCCTCGATCAGCCGGTGCGATTCGACCGGCGTGAATTAGACCAGATACTCAGGCTTTACGGACGCATGGTGGCGGCCAATGAATGGCGCGACTATGCCATCGATCATCTCACTGATCGCGCAGTCTTTTCCGTTTTCCGCCGGGCCAGCGAAGTGCCGCTGTTCCAGATCGTCAAGGACCCGAAGCTGGCGCGCCGGCAAGGCGCTTTCGCCGTCATCGCCGCCGGCGGCCGCATCCTGAAACGCAGCCAGGAACTCGGCCGTGTGCTTGGCGTGTTCGATGCCAAGCTGAGGGTCGTCGAGGCCTAGCGGGAAAAGAGGAATTGAGGAACTGAAGAATTGAGGAACTGAGGAAAAAAGCGCTTAGCGCCGGGTGTCAGTTCTTCAATTACCCTTGAGCCCCCTCGCGAAACCTCCGTTCCGGCAGTGATTCGGGATCGGGCGGCAATTCCGCGCCGCCATTCAGCGACAGCTGCATGAACACCGTGTCCAGCCAGCGACCGTGCTTGTAGCCCGACCCCTCCAGGCGCCCGGAATGGCGGAAGCCGAGTTTCTCGTGCAGCCGCACCGAAGCGCTGTCCGCGTGGCCGTCGCCGATCACCGCGATGATCTGGCGGAAGCCCGCCGCGCGTGCCGTCTCGATCAGCGCCTGCATCAGCAGTGAGCCCACGCCCTGCCCCTTGGCCTCGGGCGCGACATAGACCGAATCCTCGATGACGAATCGATATGCTGGGCGCGGCCGGAACGGTCCGGCATAGGCATAGCCGAGCACAATGCCGTTCTTTTGCGCCACCAGATAGGGAAAGCCGCCCGCCGCTAAGATGTCGAATCGGTTGCCCATTTCGACGCGGCTGGGCGGCTCCAGCTCGTAGCTCGCCGTGCCATGCGCGACCGCGTCGGCGTAGATTTCCGTGATTCGGTCGAGGTCGGCCGGCGTGGCGACTCTGATCGCGATATTGCTCATAATTTATACAGCTTGTTTCCCTGCCTCGATGAGAGCAGAGGAGCACACAAAAGCAAAGGGCGGCCGTTGGGCCGCCCTTCGCAAGTCTATAGTCCAGTGAGACCGGGTAACCGCCTTTAGCGGCGCTGACCCATGAACTGCAGCAGGAACATGAACAGGTTGATGAAGTCGAGATAGAGCCTCAACGCGCCCATGATCGCCTTGCGGCCGGCGACATCGGACTGGTCGCCCTCGTAATACATCTCCTTGATGGCCTGCGTGTCATAGGCGGTGAGGCCGGCGAAGACCAGCACGCCGATCGCCGAGATGGCGAAGCCAAGCGCCGACGACTGCAGGAAGATGTTGATCAGCATCGCGATCAGCAGGCCGACTACGCCCATGACCAGGAACGAGCCGAACGCCGACAGGTCGCGCCTGGTCGTGTAGCCGTACAGCGACAGACCGCCAAAGGCCGCGGCCGTGGCGAAGAAGGTCTGGGTGATGCTGGTGCCGGTGTAGACGAGGAAGATCGTCGACAGCGACAGGCCCACAAGGCCGGCATAGACCCAGAAGGTGGCCTGCGCCGCCCCCACGCTCATCGTCTGGATGCGGAACGACAGGAACATCACCGCGGCGAGCGGCGCCAGGATGACGACCCAGCGGAACGCGCTGGCATAGATGAGCTGGCCGAAGGCGGTCAGCTGTCCGTCGCCGGTGATGGCGAGCTGGAACGCGCCCCAGGCGGCAAGGCCGGTGATCAAAAGGCCAAGCCCCATGAGGTTATAGACTTTGATCATATAGGCGCGCAGGCCCTGATCGATATCGACGCGCGCGCCGGAGGCGGCGCCCGTCTGGTAGTTGCGAATGGGATCAGCCATTGGAAATCCTCTGTTGCTTCTGCCCCGTCCGGTGACAGGTCCTTTTGGGACCAGGCGCCGCTGGCAGGGCTCCAGCATGCCTGCGCGAAATATGATGGTTCTTGACGTCAAGAACAAGACGGTAACGAGGCGTAACCCTTTGTGAGAAGGCAAAAAGCCGGGTTTCTGGCCGTTGTTGCCGGCATTCTTACAAAGATTTAACCCGACCGACGGCTCCGGGCCCGCCGGGTCAGAGGTTGCGCAGCACCGGCGCCGCCTTGTGGCCGAGCACCCGCCAGGTGCCGGCAAGGCCGATGCCGACCGTCACAGTCAGCGAAACCAGGATCGTTGCCACCGCGACTTCCGGCATGAAATGCGATGGCAGCGTCATGATATGGGCGACCACGAACCACGCGGCGACGCCGCCGGCGGCAAGCGCGAAGAGCGCGGTCGCCAGGCCGATCAGCACATATTCCAGCGAGAAGGCGGCAATCAGCGTCCGCCTTGTCGCGCCGAGCGTCTTCAGCACGACCGCGTCGTGGATACGCGCCCGGTTGCCCGCGGCCAACGCGCCGGAGAGCACCAGCACCGAGGCGATCAGCGCCACGCCGGCGGCGGCGCGGATCGCCGTGCCCAATTGCGCGACCAGCCGGTTGACGATGTCGAGCGCGTCCTTGACCCGCACCGTCGTCACCGCCGGAAAGGCACGCGTGACGGCATTGAGCAGCCGCGCGTCGTCGGCCGTGGTGGCTTGCCTGTCGGTCAGCGTCGCCAGCCAGCCATGCGGCGCCCCGGCAAAGCTATTGGGCGAGAACACCATGACGAAGTTGATGCCCATCGTCTCCCATTGCACCTGGCGGAAATTGGCTATTCTTGCCGTGACATTGCGGCCAAGCACATTGACGGTCACGGTGTCGCCGAGCCTCAGCCCGATCGCCTTGCCTTCCTCGGCCGAAAACGACACCAGCGGCTCGCCGGAATAATCCCGCGGCCACCAAATGCCTTCGGTCAGCGTCGCATTTTCCGGCTGCTTGGCGTCATAGGTCAGGCCACGGTCCCCGCGCAGCACCCAGGCGCCGTCGGCCAGGATCTTCACCTTGTCGACGTCGACGCCGTTGAGCGCCATGATGCGGCCGCGCAGCATCGGCACCTTGACCAGCGTTCCTTGCGGCGCTTGCCTGCCGACAAGGCTGGCGAAGGCATCGACGTCGCTGCTCTGGATGTCGACGAAGAAGAAGTTCGGCGCCCGCTCCGGCAGGCTGCCGGAGATCTGCCGCCGAAGATTCCCGTCGATCAGCGCCAGCGTCACCAGAAGCGTCAGGCCGAGGCCGAGCGACAGCACCACCGAGGGCGTCAGCGCGCCGGGCCGATGGATATTGCCGAGCGCGAGCCTCAGCGAAACGAAACGCACCCGCGGGCTCCTTTTTGCAACCCACTGCACCAGCACCGCCACCAGCCGCAGCACCAGGAAAGCGAGGACCGTCGCGCCGACGAAGATCGAGGCGATGCGGTAGTCGTTGGCCGAAAGGATCGCCAGCGCCGCCAGCGCGCCGACGATTGCCAGCGCAGCGCCAACATAGGGCAGGCGCGGCAGGCCGCGGCTTTCAAAGCCCATCTCGCGGAACAGCGCGGTTGCCGGCACGTCGCGGGCGCGGCCGAGCGGCAAGAGCGCGAAGGCCAAGGTCACCAGCAGGCCAAACAGCGCCGCCATGGCGAGCGCGCCTGGATAGAAGCCGCCTTGCGCCGGCACCGGGATGACCGATTGCAGAAGCGCGCTCGCCACGAACGGCATCGCTGCGCCCAGGATGAGCCCGAGCACGATGCCGAGGCCCGCGATCAAAAGGATCTGCACGAGATAGACGGTGAAGACGAAGCCGCCCGAAGCGCCGAGGCTCTTGAAGGTGGCGATCACGCCGCGCTTGCCGTCGAGATAGGCGCGCACGGCGTTCGCCACGCCGACGCCGCCGACCACCAGCGCCGTCAGCCCGACCAGGGTCAGGAATTGCGAGAAACGCTCGATGTTGGCGGAGAGCGCGGGGGCGGCGTTGCTGCGCGTGCGGATCGACCAGCCGGCCTGCGGAAAATCCTTCGCGGCTTTAGCCTGGATGTCCTTGATCCGCGCCTCCGAAGTGCCGTCGGGCAGCCTCACCTTGTAGGCGTTCTCGACCAGGCTGCCGGGCTGCACCAGGCCGGATGCGGCAAGCCCCGCGCTCGAGATCATCAGCCGCGGCGCGAAGCCGAAACCGTCGGACACCGCATCCGGCTCGCTGGCCAGCCTGGCCCGCAGCTCGAAAATGGCGCTGCCGAGCTTCAGCCGGTCGCCAATGTGAAGATTGAGCCGGTCGAACAAAAGATCGGGCGCGGCGACGCCGAACACGCCGGACCTGTCGCCGAACAATTGTTCCTTCGGCAGCGGCGGATCGGTCTCCAGCGCGCCGTAGAGCGGATAGGCGTCATCGACAGCCTTGGCTTCGACCAGCGCCTGGTCCGAGCCATCCTCCAGCCGCGCCATCGAGCGCATGCCGGAATTCTGCGAGACCGTGCCGAGGCTCCGGATGAAGCCGAGCTCAGCGTTCGAAGCGCTGCGCTGGTTGACCTGGAAGCGCAGGTCGCCGCCAAGCAGCGTCTGGCCCTGGTTGGCGACGCCGGCGGAGATCGCCTGCGCCACCGAATTGACGCCGCCGATCGCCGCGACGCCCAGCGCGATGCAGGCAAGGAAGATCATGAAGCCGGACAGGCCGCCGCGCATCTCGCGCAGCGAGAAGCGGATGGCAAGCTTCAACGTGCGGAGCCAGGCCCCCTCATCCGGCCGCTGCGCGGCCACCTTCTCCCCGGCGGGGAGAAGAGGGAGGTGCCGGCCTCGACGATCTCTTCTCCCCTCGGGGAGAAGGTGGCCCGAGGGGCCGGATGAGGGGGTCTCCGCCATGCGATTACGCCGTCACTCTAAACTGGGCCGCATCCTCGATCCGCCCCGAGCGCATCGAGACCTGGCGCGCGCAGCGCGCGGCAAGTGCGGGATCATGCGTGACCAGCACCAGCGTCATGCCGCGCTCCGCCGCCTTGGCGAACAAAAGGTCGGCGATCTGCCTGCCTGTCGCCTGGTCGAGATTGCCGGTCGGCTCGTCGGCAATCAGGATGCGCGGCGACGGCGCCAACGCCCGGGCGATCGCCACGCGCTGCTGCTCGCCGCCGGAAAGCTCGCCCGGATAGTGCGTCACACGGTCGCTCAGGCCGACCGCCGCAAGCTCGCGCGCGGCCACGCCGAACGGATCGGCATGGCCGGCAAGCTCCAGCGGCACCGCGACATTTTCGAGCGCCGTCATATTGGGAATGAGGTGGAAGGATTGGAAGACGATGCCAATGTTTCGCCCACGAAACGATGCAATCCGATCCTCGCTTTTGCCGTTAAGCAGCTCGCCGGCTACTCGTACCGTACCCGAATCGACCCTTTCCAGACCCGCAAGAACCATGAGCAAAGTGGATTTGCCAGAACCCGACGGACCGATGATACCCGTGGCTTCGCCGGCGGCCACGTCCAAGCTCACGCTCTTCAGCACATGGACGGAGGACGCGCCCTCGCCGAGCGTCAGCGATACATCCCTCAGCGCGATGACGGTTTCTGTCACAATGAAAGCGCCCTATATGTGGGAAAAGGAGACGGCCCGTGTCTCCTTCCTTGGATTGTTTCGGTCATATGGGGCTCGCCGCATGGCATTCAAACACCGTTTTGCCGCAGGCCCTGCCCTTTTCCCAGTCCTCGTCCTTTTCCTCGCCCTTTGCGGCACCATTTCGTCGGCGCGCGCCGCCACCTTCACCATCGTCGGCTTCGGCGACAGCCTGATGGCGGGCTTCAGCCTTGGCCCGGGCCAGGGTTTCACCGACAGGCTTCAGGCCGCGCTGAATGCGAAAGGCCTCGAGGTCACCGTCGCCAATGCCGGTGTTTCCGGCGACACGTCGAGCGGCGGGCTGGCGCGGCTCGACTGGTCGGTGCCGGACGGCACCCGGCTGGTGATCGTCGAGCTCGGCGCCAACGACATGTTGCGCGGCGTCTCGCCCGATATCCCCGAGAAAAACCTCGACGCCATGCTCGCGAGGTTGAAGCAACGCAACATTCCCGTCCTTCTCGCCGGAATGCGCGCCGCACCCAATCTCGGCGCCGATTACCAGAGATCCTTCGACGCCATCTATCCCAAGCTCGCGGCGAAATACGATGTTCCGCTCTATCCGTTCTTTCTCGACGGCGTCGCCGGCCATCCCGATCTGCGGTTGGAGGATGGCCTGCACCCCAATTCGAAGGGCGTCGACGTCATGGTCGAGCGCATCCTGCCGATCGTCGAGAAGGCGATCGCCGACAATGGCGGCCCATCGTGAGGCCGGAATGTCACGGTTTCCGTTGGGGAAACCTTGTGGACAACAAACCGCTTGCCCCGAGCGGATATCGATGATTCGCTAGGGCCGAGAGTTTCGATTCGAGGACAGGAGGCTTCACATGCCACGTCTTTTCACCGCCCTCGAAATTCCGCGTGATGCTGCTCTCTCGCTCTCCCTGCTCCGGGGCGGGCTGCCCGGAGCGCGCTGGATCGATGTCGAAAACTACCATCTGACGCTGCGCTTCATCGGCGATGTCGAGGGCCATGTCGCCGACGAGATCGCCAATGCGCTCGACAGGGTTCATCGCCCCTCTTTCCAGATGACGCTCTCCGGCGTCGGCGCCTTCGGCGGCAAGAAGCCGCATGCGGTATGGGCAGGCGTGTCGGCCTCGCCGGATCTGACAGCGCTGCAGGGCGAGATCGACCGTATCTGCCAGCGGCTCGGCCTGCCGGCCGACCCACGCAAATTCTCGCCGCATGTGACGCTGGCGCGGCTGCGCAACGGGAGCCCGCTCGACGTCGCGCAATATCTTTCGGCACGCGGCAATTTTTCCGCGCTGCCCTTCCGCGTCGGCCGCTTCGTCTTGATGTCGTCGCGCGATTCGGTCGGTGGCGGCCCCTATATCGTCGAGGAGGCCTGGCCGCTGGTCGGCACCGATGCACGGACCTCGAGCCGCCTTGCCAGCGCCTCCGACGCCTCGCGGATCATGCGGTAGACGGACGCGAAGGCCTCGGCATCGCCGTAATAGGGATCCGGCACGTCTGTGGCGTTTCCCGTCGCGAAGTCCAGATAGAGATGGATGCGGCCGCGTGCGATCGGCGACGCCAGCGCCTTGAGGTCGCGCACATTCGCGCGATCCATGCCGAGGATCAGGTCGAAGCGCGAAAAATCCTCCGGCGCTATTCTGCGTGCCCTTTGCCTGGAGATATCGATGCCATGGCTTATGGCGACCGCGATCGAGCGCGGATCGGGAGCGGAGCCGACCTCCCAGCCACTGGTCGCCGCCGAATCGAGCACGATGCCCTGGTGCTTGCCGCGCTCGGCCAACACGGCGCGAAGCACGCCTTCGGCCAGCGGCGAGCGGCAGATGTTGCCCAGGCAGACGAACAGAATGGATTTTATGGGCTTTGCGCTCATCGATCCGGCGCTATGGTTGGCTAATGTCGAAATAGCACAGGGAACAAACATGAACAGGGAAAAACTGAGCGCGGAAGCGGTCACGGCCGCGCTTGCCGAACTCAACGGCTGGTCGCTCGCCGCCGACGGCGCTTCCATCAAGCGCAGCTTCGTCTTCAAGAATTTTTCCGAGGCCTTCGCCTTCATGACCCGCGTGGCTTTGGCGGCCGAGAAGATGGACCATCACCCGGACTGGTCGAACGTCTACAAGACCGTCGACGTGACGCTGAACACGCACGACGCCGGCGGCGTGACGGCGCTCGACATCGAGCTCGCCAAACGGATGAACCGCTATTTCGGCTGAGGACGAGCAGCCTCGCTTTTAAGGACGGTAGTTTGACGTCCTCATTCCAGGGCGGAGCAAGGAGCGAAGCGACGCGCGCAGACCCTGGAATCCATTCCGTGACCTATGAGCGTCTCCGTGACCTATGAGCGTCACGGCGGTGCAGATCGTGGCGAACGTTCGCGATTGGCCGAAGCTTGCGAACTTCGTCATCCACGGGCGGAGCGACGCGAAGCGGAGCGCAGACCCGAGGATCCATTCCGTGACCTTGGTCGAGGAATGCAGCGGAGCAGAATTCTGCACCGTGAGCGGCTCTCGAAAGTAACGGCATGGATCCTCGGGTCTGCGCGCGTCGCTTCGCTCCTTGCTCCGCCCGTGGATGACGATCGGAGGGGATGCCTCAGCCAATCACCTGACTAATGCATGTCGCCCAGAAGTGTGCAGCGGTTCTGGGACAACGACATGCATCAAAACAAAGACTTAAAAAGACTTAAAGCGCGTCGCCTGAATCCGGTTCAGCACGACGCGCTTTAAGGCGATTGCCGGTCGCACCCACCAACCGGCATTCGGAGTGCCGCAGCACCATATCGCAGCCAAACGCCAGGTGATCCCGATTTTCCCGGCCAAGCAACCGCCGAACTCTTGTAGCAGCCCACCCCTTTCACCACATCTTTCGCGGCGGGTCGACGTGCAGGGACACGCGCAGCCAAGGAGCGATTGATGACGCAAGGTCCCCGTTTCGATTTCTTCGGCTTCGGCGACAAGCTCGCCGGGGAGGGCGAAGTGCGCGAGAAATTCTGGCGCACCGCCAAGAAGGCGGCGCGGCAGATTCCGTTCATGGATGAAGTGGTCGCCGCCTACTACTGCGCCTTGGACAAGGACACCCCGCTGCGCGCCAAAGGCATCCTGCTCGGCGCGCTCGGCTATTTCGTGCTGCCGTTCGATTTCATTCCCGACTTCGTCGTCGGCCTCGGCTTCACCGACGACCTTGCCGTGCTGACCGCGGCCATCGCCGCCGTCAGCGCCCATATCACGCCTGCCCACAGGCAGGCCGCCAGGGACGCGCTGGCCGACAGGAACTGACCTAATGCATGTCGCCCAGAAGTGCGCAGCGGTTCTGGGACGACGACATGCATCAAAACCAGGGACTTAAAGCGCGACGCGCTTTTAGGCTTGGCTTCACACCCGCAAATCAGCGCGCGCGAAAAGACAAACTCTTGCCGTTTTCGTGGCCTCCAACTCCGCGCCGGGACGTCGCGCCAGCCGCTTTCAACGGCGGCGGCGCGAATGGTGGCGGTTTCCTGGGGTGAGTTCCTTTTCTTCGAGGACAATTCACCGTTTGGTAACCCTGATTAAATCAAAATGAAGCGACGGCAGGACGCCAGGCGGCCCGCCTCCGCACCATTTGGAATACGGGAAGAACGATGCGCGGATTGATTGCTACAGTTTCCAGCCTGGTCCTGGCGGCCGCCTTCGCGGCGCCGGCGCTGGCGCAGCAGGCGACCAAGATCGGCCAGCACAATGCCTGGGGCACCTACAGCTATCAGTCGCAGGCCGGCAAGGTCTGCTATGTGCTGACCGTGCCCACCGACAAGCAGCCGAAGACGCTCGACCATGGCGACATGTTCTTCTTCGTCAGCCAGCGGCCCGGACAGCAGGTCTCCTACGAGCCGCAGTTCATCGCCGGTTACAACTTCCAGGAAGGCTCGAAGGCCACCGTCACCATCGACAAGAAGTCGTTCTCGATGTTCACCCGCGGCAAGTCGGCCTGGGTCGAGAACGCCGCCGAAGAGCCGGTGCTGATCGCCGCCATGAAGACCGGCACCGACATGAAGGTGCAGGCGAAGTCGGGCCGCGGCAACCCCACGTCTTACGTCTTTTCGCTGAAGGGCATATCGGCGGCGCTGTCCTCGATCGCCAAGTGCAAATAGGCCGCAACGATATTCGGATCTGACCCAAGGCCGGACATGACGTCCGGCCTTTTGCTTCAGGTGGCGCTGTTCAGCCCCGCGCCGGCTCCGCTTCCGCCCGTCGCCGCCGAATCGCCTCGGCGATGAACACGCGCGACAGTGCGTGATAGAGCGGCTCGTGCGAGATCAGCCGCGCCGTGCCGTAGCCCAGCATTGACGCGCACATCAGCGCGATCACATTGTCGTGGTTGCCGGTCATTTCGAGGATGATGACGAAAGCCGTCATCGGCGCCTGCACGACGCCGGCGAAATAGCCGGCCATGCCGAGCAGCGCCGCGGTGCCGGTGGCCGCGCCGAAGACCAGGCCGAGCGTGCTGCCGAGGCCGGCGCCCACCGCCAGCGACGGCGCAAAGATGCCGCCCGGAATGCCCGACACCATCGACAGCAGGCCGGCCGCGAATTTCTCCACGAAAAAGAAGGCCGGCAGCGGCGCGCCTTCGATCGCTCCGCGCGCCTGGGTGTAACCGGTGCCGAAGGTCAATCCTCCCGAGGCAATGCCGATCGCGGCCACGGCCAGCCCGCAGACAGCCGCCACGACCAGCGTGCGCGGCAGCGGCTGCAGCGCGTTCCAACGCCGGATACGCCGCATGGCTTTCAGCGCCAGCAGCGAGAACAGCGCGCCGACACCGCCGCCGATGATGCCGCAGGCCAGCACCAGCGGCCAGTCGCTGGCGAAGGCGACCGTGTCCTTGGCAACGCCGAAATAGGTGTAGTTGCCAAGCAGCCCCAGCGAGGCGAGGCCGGCCAGGATCACCGCCGTCAGCACCAGGCCGTTGGTGCGCGCTTCATAGGCGCGGCCCATCTCTTCGATGGCGAAGACGATGCCGGCAAGCGGTGTGTTGAAGGCGGCGGCGATGCCGGCGGCGGACCCGGCCAGGATCAGGCCGCGTGCCTGCGCCATGCCGCCCCATCGCGCTGCCTGCAGCATCAATGAGGCGCCGACCTGCACTGTTGGACCCTCACGGCCGATCGAGGCGCCGCAAGCGAGGCCGACGATGGTGAGCACGATCTTGCCCACCACCAGCCTGAGCGACAGGATGTGGCTGCGATCGTCCTCGTCGCGCAAATGCCGCGCCGCGATCGCCTGCGGAATGCCGCTGCCTTGCGATCCGGGGAAGAAGGAATGCGCAAGCCAGGCGCAAGAGACGAAGCCGAGTGGCGTCACCACCAGCGGCAGATAGAATCGCCAGCCGCCATCATTGCCCGTCATGGCGTGAAACAGGGTCTGCGCGTGATCGGCGAGCAATGCGAACAGGACGCTGATCAGACCGATCGAGATGGCGCCGGCCCAGAAGACGAGACGCGGCTGCCAGACGCGCCGCGATACCCACATCGCCTGCGAGCGCCGCAACATACGGTATTTTCGAGATAGCCCGGCCATGTCCGCCTTTATGATGGAAACCCAGCCCTAGCACAGGCTGAGGGTCGATCAAGACCACAAGGTCGAGGGCGCTATCGCGCAGGCGCTCAGGATTGTCCCGCCGGCTGTCATGCCGGCGGGAACGTCAGGCGGGCAAAGTTCGAATTCACATGGCCATTTTTTCACATTCGGCCTGGGCCTTCTTGGTCGACGTATCGACCATGTAGGCTTTGCCCTTGGCGTCGGTGATCATCATCATGCAATGCTTGATCGGCTTGGCCATCTTCATCATCTCGGCGCTCATCTTGGCGTCCGGCATCATGGTGCCCATGTGACCGTCCGGCATGATCGCGGTAACCTGGCCACCCTTCATCATGGTCATCGCGCCCATTGTGTCTTCGGCAAAGGCCTGCGAGGCGGAAAGACCGACGAGGCCGGCGATAAGAACGAACTTGATCGAGTGCATCCGGAAACTCCCATTGTTGCGGGGCATGGTCGCCCCTTTCAGGTTCGCGGATGCGCATCGATTGGTTACGCCAACACGAATATGTGATCGGTTTCCTGCCGGCGGGAGCGGCGGTGGGTTACGGTCAGCGGTCATCGCCGGCGGGCGGATACCCAGGGGTAAGGCTGTGCCGAGCCGCGTCTTCCCCTTCTCCCCTTGTGGGAGAAGGGAAAGGCCGGGCGCATGACTCTATCGCCGAGCTGTGCTATGCGCCGCGCTTCCTGTTCGGCCGATGCTGAAATCGGCCGCAAATCGCTTATATTGGCGCCACCATGACCGTTTCGCTTGATCTTACCGCCGATGGCGCCCGTGACGCCTTGCGCCGCGCAACACCGACCGAGAAGCCATCGCTGATCGGCCTGACCCGCGCCGAGCTTGGCGCCGCCCTTGTCGAGGCCGGCATCGTGCCCGAGCGCCAGGCAAAAATGCGCGCCCAGCAGCTCTGGCATTGGATGTATGTGCGCGGCGTCTCCGACTTCGCGCATATGTTCAACATCTCCAAGGACCTGCGCGCCGAGCTCGACAAGCATTTCACCGTCGCGCGGCCGGAAATCGTCGAGGAGCAGATCTCCGCCGATGGCACGCGCAAATGGCTGTTCCGCTTTCCGCCGCGCGGCGCCGGCCGTCCGGTCGAGATCGAGACCGTCTACATTCCCGAGGAGGGCCGCGGCACGCTCTGCATCTCCTCGCAGGTGGGCTGCACGCTGACCTGCTCCTTCTGCCACACCGGCACGCAGAAGCTGGTGCGCAACCTGACGTCGGAAGAGATCCTGGCGCAGCTGCTGACCGCGCGCGACCGTCTCGGTGATTTCCCCGACCGCGACACGCCGGACGGCGCCATCGTGCCGGCCGAGGGCCGAAAAATCTCCAACATCGTCATGATGGGCATGGGCGAGCCGCTCTATAATTTCGAGGCGGTGAAGAAGGCGCTGCTGATCGCCTCCGACGGCGACGGCCTGTCCCTGTCGAAGCGCCGCATCACGCTGTCGACCTCGGGCGTCGTGCCTGAGATCGCGCGCACCGGCGAGGAGATCGGCGTCATGCTGGCGATCTCGCTGCACGCCACCAATGACGATTTGCGCGACCTTTTGGTGCCGATCAACAAGAAGTTCCCGCTGAAAGATCTGATCGCCGCCTGTAAGGCCTATCCGGGTCTCTCCAATGCCAAACGCATCACCTTCGAATATGTGATGCTGAAGGACGTCAATGATTCGCTCGACGACGCCAAGGCGCTGGTGAAGCTCTTGAAGGGCATTCCGGCCAAGATCAACCTGATCCCGTTTAACCCATGGCCCGGCACCAACTATCAGTGCTCGGACTGGGAGACGATCGAGAAGTTCGCCGACTACATAAACAATGCCGGCTACGCCTCGCCGATCCGCACGCCGCGCGGCCGCGACATCCTCGCCGCCTGCGGCCAGCTCAAGTCGGAATCGGAGCGCATGCGCAAGGTCGACCGCCTGGCGCTCGAAGCCATGATGATCGCGGGGCACGGCGAGGCTTGAGACGCCTCATCGCCTATCTCGTCCGCTTCGCCGTCATCCTGGCCGGCTATGTCGTGGCCTCGCTGTCGGCGAGCGCCTTCCTCAACATCCTGTTCCTGGCGCATCTGGGCTATACCCCCGCCAATCCGGAGCCGACGGCGACCGCCTCGCTCTATTTCTCGGTGCCTTTCGTGGCGCTGTTCGTCGCTTATTTCGCCTTTATGCCGGCGGCTGTCGTGATCCTGATTGCCGAAGCGCTCGGCCGGCGCGACTGGCTGTTCTACGCGCTGGCCGGCGCCGTCGTGGCCGGCATCTTCCTCGGTTTCGTGCACGAGACCGGCGATGCCAATTTCGATATCACCGAGACCAACGCCAGATTGGCCGTGATCGGCAGCGGCATGATCGGCGGCATCTTCTATTGGCTCGCCGCCGGCCGCTGGGCCGGAAGCTGGCGCCGCGAGGCGTTGCCCGATCTGGAAGCCTGACCCGCGCCTGCAAGCGCTGGGGTCTACTTCGCCTGCGCCGTCAGGATCTTGAGCGCGAAGGCTGAGAACACGCCGCCGAACAGATAGTCGACCACGCGCGTGACGCGCGGACTTGCCTTCATCGCCGCCGAGAACTTTTCCGCCGCCAGCACCATCGGCACCGTTACTGGTATCGACAGCACGACGAACATCATGCCGAGGAAGAACAGCTTGCCCGACGCATTGGGGTCATGCGCGGAGACGAACTGCGGCAGGAAGGTCATGAAGAACAGGATGATCTTGGGGTTGAGCAGGTTGACGCCGAGCCCGGCCGCCCAGCTGCGGAACAAGGAGACTTGCGGTCCCGTCCTCTTCTCCGGCGAGAAGGCCGAGCCTTTCGTCACAGCCTGAAAGGCCAGGAACACCAGATAGCCGGCGCCGAAGATTTTCAGGACGAAGAAGGCCATCGGTGAAGCGACGATCAGCGCCGAGACGCCGACCACCACCAGCGTGGTGTGGATCAGCGTGCCGGTGAGCGCGCCCGCCATAGAGGCGAAACCGGTGGCACGGCCCTGGCTCAGCGTGCGCGACACGAACAACGTCATGTCCGGTCCTGGCGTGATCGCCAGGATGACGGTGGCGATCGCGAACTGGATCAGCGTGGTGGTGTCGGGAATGAAGGACATTAGAGGCCCAGTATCGTGATGGCTTGCGAGTCTATAACGCAGCCGCCCCAGTCGCGCCAGCTGCAGGTCGGCCGCGCCAAATCTCCCCCCGTGAGGGGAGATCACGCGCGGCGATTGGCTTCTCCTGTGTACCTTCGTCTCTTGCGTGGCCCGGAAAGGCCGTGATACCTCGCCCGCGAAAACTATTTTCTCGCGGGACCGCCAAAAATGTCCAAGATCAAGAACGTCAAGAAAGTCGTGCTCGCCTATTCCGGCGGCCTCGATACCTCCATCATCCTGAAATGGCTGCAGACCGAGCTCGGCGCCGAAGTCGTCACCTTCACAGCCGATCTCGGCCAGGGAGGCGAGCTGGAGCCGGCGCGCAAGAAGGCCGAGATGATGGGCATCAAGGACATCCGCATCGTCGACGTGCGCGAGGAATTCGTCGCCGACTTCGTCTTCCCGATGTTCCGCGCCAACACCGTCTATGAAGGCACCTACCTGCTCGGCACCTCGATCGCCCGGCCGCTGATCTCCAAGCATCTGGTCGAGATCGCCAAGGAGACCGGGGCCGACGCAATTGCCCATGGCGCCACCGGCAAGGGCAACGACCAGGTCCGCTTCGAGCTTTCGGCTTATGCGCTCAACCCTGACATCAAGGTCATCGCGCCGTGGCGCGACTGGTCGTTCAAGTCGCGCACGGATCTGATCAACTTCGCCGAGCAGCACCAGATCCCGGTGGCCAAGGACAAGCGCGGCGAAGCGCCCTTCTCGGTCGACGCCAACCTTTTGCACTCCTCCTCCGAGGGCAAGGTGCTGGAGGATCCGTGGAGCGAGCCGCCGGAATTCGTCCATCAGCGCACCGTCTCGCCGATGGACGCGCCCGATGCCGTCACCGAGATCGAAATCGAGTTCCTGAAGGGCGATCCGATCGCGCTCGACGGCAAGAAGCTGTCGCCGGCCACCATGCTGGCGGCACTCAACGACCTTGGCCGCGACAACGGCATCGGCCGCCTCGATCTTGTCGAGAACCGCTTCGTCGGCATGAAGTCGCGCGGCGTCTATGAGACGCCCGGCGGCACCATCCTTATCGCCGCCCATCGCGCGATCGAATCGATCACGCTCGATCGGGGTGCGGCCCACCTCAAGGACGAGTTCATGCCGCGCTACGCGGAGCTCATCTATAACGGCTTCTGGTTCTCGCCCGAGCGCGTCATGCTGCAGGCGATGATCGACAAGAGCCAGGAAGACGTCGAAGGCACAGTGCGGCTGAAGCTCTACAAGGGCAACGTCATCGTCACCGGCCGCAAGTCGAAAAAGACGCTTTATTCGGATGCGCTCGTCACCTTCGAGGACGATCGCGGCGCGTATGACCAGAAGGACGCCGAGGGTTTTATCCGGCTGAACGGCTTGAGGTTGCGGACGCTGGCGGCGAGGAACCGCCGCTGAAACTGCTGATCTCCTCCCTTGCGGGGGAGATGCCCGGCAGGGCAGAGGGGGGTGCCTCGTGCCGACCTGTCCTTCGTCATTCTAGGGCGGAGCAAGGAGCGAAGCGACGCGCGCAGACCCTAGAATCCATGCCGTGGCGCTTGAGAGCCGCCACGGTCCAGAACGCTTACCAGCCAGTTCCGCGAAAGAGCTCGAACCATTCCGGATTGTTTTTCTCGATGAGTTCGATCTTCCATCGGGGTGGCCAGCGCTTCAATGACGTCTCACGTTGAATGGCGTCGGCGATGTCGAAATACTCCTCGTACCAGACCAGACGCTGCACACCGTAACGGCTGGGTGAAGCTGGAGCCTTGGCCGGTCTTGTGCTCGGGCATCCGACGAGCAAGGTCGTTGGTGACACCGATATAGATCGTGCCGCCTTTCTGGCTTGCGGTCATATAGACGTAGCCGGTCATCGAGCGACCTTAGCTGTCACTATCGCCAACGGCTAATCTGGACCGTTGCATTCTACGGCCAATGTCACGGCATGGATTCTAGGGTCTGCGCGCGTCGCTCCGCTCCTTGCTCCGCCCTAGAATGACGAGGGATATGTCGCAGCTTCACGCGCGAGAACCCCTCTGTCGCGTCGGCGACATCTCCCCCCGAGAGGGGGAGATTCTCGCGTTCCCGGCTTTCGCCAATCTCCAAGTCCAACAAAAAAGCCCGGCGCATGGCCGGGCTGTTCTGCTCAACGGAGACTCGATCAGTCGGCGTCGATCGCCTCGGCGATTTGGGCGATGGCCTGCTGATAGACGCTTGCCGAATTCCAGCCGGCGATCGCGCCCATATTGGCCTGGTAGCTCGCGCCGGCTTGCCAGCCATGGCCTTTGAGAAAGTTGGCGGTCGACGCCAAAGCCGTGTTGCGGTCGCGCAGGTTTCCGCTGCCGACGCCGTATTTCAGCACGTTTCCGGGCAGGAACTGCGTGTGGCCGATCTCGCCATGCATGGCGCCGACCGAGGAGGCGCTCAGCGCTCCGCGATCGACCAGCTTGAGCGCGGCGATGGCATGCGGGGTGAAATAGTCCGGACGGCGGCAGTCATAGGCCAGCGTCAGGATGGCCGAAACCGTGTTCTGGTTGCCCATCGAAGCGCCGAAGCCGGTTTCCATGCCCCAGATGGCGAGCAGCACGCCCGGCGGCACGCCGTAGGTCTGCTCGATATTGGCGAACATCGCCGCGTTGGCCTTCTTCAGCGCGCGGCCCCTCGAGATGATCGCGGAAGCGCCGCGGCGCTTCATGAACGCCTCCACCGAACCGCTGAAAGCCTTGTGGATGGCGCGGTCGGCCGAGATCGTCCTTGTCGCGTAGGTCGCGCCGGCCAGCGCCGACAGGCCCCTTTGGCCGACACCGTTGGCCTTGGCCTCGGCGGCAAAGTCCTGCTTCCAGGCGTCGAAGCCGGCGCCGTTCTTGCCACAGCTGGTCGCGGCTTCAGCGCCTGTCGCCAGCCCAAGCATCGCCACCACCGCCGCGGCGGCCACGAAAATCCTTCTTTTGGCAAAAAATGCCATGTCCTTCTCCTGGTTGCCTGAATCACGTCCCGGTTGTGAATTTGCCAGCGAAACGTCCAGTTGTCACCGCCCTCGCGGGGGAAGTGACACCCGACCCTGGCGAAAGAAGGGCAATTTGCCTACGATCAGGCGCCAAGTGTGGCGGGCTTGCCTCATGAACGACGTTGATGTCGTGATCATTGGCGCCGGTGCCGCGGGGCTTGCCGCGGCAAAGGCGCTTCGAGCGGCCGGCGGGAAACACACTCGAAGAGCCGGGCGCAGCTTGAGCCCGCTCACCCCTTTTTGACCGGAACGCCGAAAAACCGTGGAACAATTCGTGAGCGGCCGAAAGACACTTTAGCCGGAACGCATAAGCTTTGGTTTCGTTTCGGAGCGCGAGGGAGCGTTTTGAAAACGGAGTGAAACCATGAACCGCGTCTTGTTTCCGGCGCTTGCCGGCGCGCTGCTCGCCATGTCGGGCACGGCTCTGGCCGACACCGCCGTCTCGGCGGTGGCCGATCTCAATGTGCGCGCCGGCCCCGGCCCGCAATATCCCGTTATCGGCGTGCTGGCCGCCGGCCAGTCGGCCACACTCACTGGCTGCATCGAGAACAGCAAATGGTGCACGATCGCCGAAGCTGGCGGCAATGGCTGGGTCTATTCCGACTATGTGACGGGCGATTTCGGCGGCAGCCGCGTCGTGCTGACGCGCCGGCCGGCCGATGCCGGCATTGCCGTCGTGGCGCCGCCGACCGACAATGTCTACACCACGGACACCTACACCGGCGCCATCGTTTCCAACGGCGACGCCATCGAGTCGATCGGCAGACCGCCAGCCGAGGTCGGCACCTATGTCACCACGCACCGGGTCGATCCGGTCTATCTCGACGGCGAGGTGGTGACCGGCGCCACGCTGCCCGACACGGTCGAGCTGCGCGAAATCCCGGATTACCGGTATCGCTATGTCTATGTGAACAACCAGCCGGCGCTGGTCGATCCGGGCACGCGGCGTATCGTCTATGTGATGCGCTGAGCAGGCTTGATCGCTGTCATGAGAGCGGCCGCCAGCGATGGCGGCCGTTTTGCTTGCTCCGCCGACCGAAACTCAGGCGGCTTGCATCTGCTCGATCGACGCGATTTCGGCCTTCTTTGCCTCGCCTTCCACCGCGAGATCGTAGCTGGCCTGCATGTTCATCCAGAACCGGGGCGTCGTGCCGAAGAACTTGGCAAGGCGAAGCGCCGTGTCTGGTGTTACGGGCGTGGTTTCGCTCGCTAGGCGCTCGATGCGCGTGCGAGGAACATGTAGCTTCTTGGCCAACGTATATGGTTTCAGCCCAAGCGGGACCAGATACTCCTCACGGAGGATTTCGCCCGGATGGATCGGCGGGAAGATGCTGGCAGCCATCTTCATTTCCTTTCTGGTTGCGGGCACATGCCGCGACTTCGTCATTCCAGGGCGAAGCAGGAGCGAAGCTCCGTCGCGGAGACCCTGGAATCCATTCCGTTACATCGACCGAAGAGTGCAGCGGTGCGGAATTCTGGCTCGTTGCGGCGCCTCGAAGTCACGGAATGGATCCTCGGGTCTGCGCGCGTCGCTTCGCTCCTTGCTTCGCCCGTGGATGACGACGCGATAGACGTTCCAGCTCGTCTCCAATCGTGACAGCGGGTCACGTCGTTCGATAGCATCTTTCAAGGTTCTTTGCACTCGAAGCGACCCAACTCAGCTGCTAGTTCCGCCGAGTAATCGCGCGGTAACCGGCGATCTCCTAGATTGCATGGCCAACGCCTTCGGCAGGGGAGCCGCGTGACGATCGAAAATGCCGCCTTCGAGCGCTATCGCTGCTCGCCGAACGAAAAGACCAGCTCGCTGCGCCTGCTGTTCGGAACGGCGATCGTCGTCGTGTGCTGGATGGCCGCGACGGCATTGGTGCTGTTTGCCGGCACCTATGCCTACATCGTCTGGCGTCTCCCCGGCCCCTCGAGCGGGCGCTACATGCAGGACTTCCTGGCATCGCCCATCGGCATCCTCAGCGCCCTGACCTCCTTTGCCGGCATCTGGATCGGCCTGTGGGTGGCGATGCGCTACGTGCATGGCGAGCCGCTCGCGGCCCTTTTCGGCTTCAGTCGCCGCATCGCGGGCGGCGATTTCCTCAAGGGCCTGGTTGCGGTCCTGATCACCTCGCTCTTCTCCGAGATCCTGCTCTATTGGCTACAGCCGGAGATCGCGCGCGGACCGATCGCGTTATCGTCCTGGCTGCTCTTCCTGGTGCCGATCGCACTCCTCGCCTTCCTGCAGACGTCGTCGGAAGAAGTGCTGTTTCGCGGCTATCTGCTGCGTGGCTTGGCCTATCGCTTCAAGAGCCCGCTGATCTGGGCGGTGCTGCCGGGACTGCTATTCACCTCGCTGCACTGGAATTCGGCCTCGACGCTGGCCATCAATGCCTGTGTGCTCGTCTCGATCGGCGCCTTTGCCTTGCTGCTCACACTGCTGGTCTATGTCACCGGCAATCTCGGCGCCGGTTTCGGCGCGCATCTCGGCAACAACCTGACCGGCTTCCTGCTGATCTCGCACCAGGAGGGCTACAATTCCTTCGCGCTGCTCAACGCCAGGCCCCTCGAAGGCCCCGGTTGGACCAGCCTGGACGCTGTTCTCATCGCCGCCATCGGCATCGTCAGCACGCTTTTGACGATGCTGCTGCTTTTGCATCGGCGTTCGCCGCTCAAGGTTGGGACGAACAAGCAAAGCCCGCGGTGAGCCGCCTCAAATCGCGGCGTCTTGACCCGGATTTGAGCATTGTTTTTTGATGCATGTCGTTGCCGCAAAACCGCTGCGCACTTTTGCGCGGCATGCATTAGCCTTGACTCCGCGGCCGATTTCCTGTCTAGAGCCGCTGAATTCCGCGACGAGTTTTCTTTCGCGAAAGCCGACCAGGACGCCGAAGCCTCTTTGAGGCAAGAGCTGTAAAGAGATCCTGGAGGCCAACACCCGGCAGCGCAATGCGCCCCCGGGTGCTTTTTGGCTTTGCGCTTTTGCTTGGCGAACCCAGCGCGAACGCACTACCTCTCGGGCATCCACAGGTGCCAGGGAAAAGGAAAAAGAATGTTTGAATCACTACAGGAACGCCTTGGTTCGATCCTGAACGGCCTGACCGGCCGCGGCGCGCTGTCCGAGGCGGATGTCTCGGCGGCGCTTCGCGAGGTGCGTCGTGCGCTGCTCGAGGCCGACGTCGCGCTGGAAGTGGTTCGCTCCTTCACCGACAAGGTGCGCGAGAAGGCGGTCGGCGCGGCGGTGCTCAAGTCGATCAAGCCCGGACAGATGGTCGTCAAGATCGTCCATGACGAGCTGGTCGACATGCTGGGTGCCGAAGGTGTGGCCGTCGACCTCAACGCGCCGGCGCCTGTCGTCGTCATGATGGTCGGCCTGCAGGGCTCCGGCAAGACGACCACTTCGGCCAAGATCGCCAAGCGCCTGAGCGAGCGGCAGAACAAGAAAGTCCTGATGGCCTCGCTCGACACGCGGCGTCCCGCCGCGCAGGAGCAGCTGCGCCAGCTCGGCGAGCAGACCAGGGTCGCCACGCTGCCGATCATCACCGGCCAGAGCCCGGTCGACATCGCCAAGCGCGCCGTGCAGGCGGCCAGGCTCGGCGGCCATGACGTCGTCATCCTCGACACCGCCGGCCGCACCCATATCGACGAGCCGCTGATGGTCGAGATGGCCGACATCAAGAAGGTGTCGTCGCCGCACGAGATCCTGCTGGTCGCCGACTCGCTGACCGGCCAGGATGCCGTGAACCTTGCCAAGAGCTTCGACGAGCGCGTCGGCATAACCGGCCTGGTGCTGACCAGGATGGACGGCGACGGCCGTGGCGGCGCCGCCCTTTCCATGCGCGCCGTCACCGGCAAGCCGATCAAGCTGATCGGCACCGGCGAAAAGATGGACGGGCTGGAGGAATTCCACCCCAAGCGCATCGCCGACCGCATCCTCGGCATGGGCGACATCGTTTCGCTCGTCGAGAAGGCCGCCGAAACCATCGACGCCGAGCAGGCGGCGGCGATGGCGAAAAAGATGCAGTCGGGCAAGTTCGACCTGAACGACCTCGCCCAGCAGCTTCAGCAGATGTCGAAAATGGGCGGCATGGGCGGGATCATGGGGATGATGCCCGGTATGGGCAAGATGAAGGACCAGCTCGCCGCCGCCGGCCTCGACGACAAGATGTTCGGCCGCCAGCTCGCCATCATCTCCTCGATGACCAAGGCCGAGCGCGCCAATCCCGATCTTTTGAAGCACTCGCGCAAGAAGCGCATCGCCGCCGGTTCCGGCACGGATGCTGCCGAGATCAACAAGCTCTTGAAGATGCATCGCGGCATGGCCGACATGATGAAGGCGATGGGCGGCAAGGGCAAAGGCGGTGGCCTCATGCGCGGCATGATGGGCGGCCTTGCCTCCAAGATGGGGCTCGGCGGCATGATGCCGGGCGGTGGAATGGGCGGGATGCCGGATCTTTCCAAGATGGATCCGAAGCAGCTCGAGGCCTTGCAGAAGCAGGCGCAGGCAGCCGGTCTCGGCAAAGGCATGCCGGGCGCTATGCCCGGTGGCGGCGGACTGCCAGGCCTGCCCGGCGGCATGAAACTTCCGGGTCTTCCCGGCCTGGGCGGTGGCGGGCTGCCTGGTTTGGGCAAGAAGAAATGAGCGGGCGATGAACGAGGAGAAGGACATGGCCGACGCACGCGTCATCCTGGCTGGCTACCGCGCTTCGATCGACAACATCGACGCCGCCCTCATCCATATGCTGGCCGAGCGCTTCCGCTGCACCAAGGCGGTCGGCGTGCTGAAGGCCGAGCATGGCCTGCCGCCCGCCGATCCGGCGCGCGAGCAGCAGCAGATCGCCCGCCTGCGCCAGCTGGCGAAGGATGCGCATCTCGATCCGGATTTCGCGGAGAAGTTTTTGAACTTCGTCGTCCGCGAAGTGATCCGGCACCACGAACAGATCGCCGCTGCCAACGGCGTGACGAAAACCGGCTGATAACCAGCCTGAACCGATCAACGAAATCAGAGCTTTAGGAGAAAAGAAATGGCACTGAAGATCAGACTGGCCCGCGCGGGCTCGAAGAAGCGTCCCTACTACCACGTCGTCGTCGCCGACGCCCGTTCGCCACGCGACGGCCGTTTCATCGAGTCGCTCGGCTCGTGGAACCCGCTGCTGCCGAAGGACGGCGAGCGCGTCAAGGTCGATGCCGACCGCGTCAAGCATTGGCTGTCGCACGGCGCCCAGCCGACCGACCGCGTGCTGCGCTTCCTCGACGAGGCCGGCCTTGCCCAGCGTGACGCCCGCTCGAACCCGAACAAGGCCCTGCCCGGCAAGAAGGCGCAGGAACGCGCTGCGCTGCTGAAGAAGGCGCAGGAAGACGCAGCAGCAGCGGCTGCCGCCGCAACTGCCGCTCCCGCCGAGGCTGAAGCCGCTACCGCCGAGTAATCTCGGTCTTTCTCACTTGCGAAAACGGCGGGCCTTGCCCGCCGTTTTTCTTTTGGTTTGATACCTCAGTAGCCTGCCGGTCAGTAACCCGCCGGACACCGCGCGATGTAAACGCGCCCGTAGCGGTCGCGATACCGGCATTGGCCGCTTTCGCTGGCGTGGCCGATCAGTGCACCTGCCACCGCGCCGACAGCGCCGCCGACAACCGCGCCCTGCACTGGATTGTTGGCAACCGCGGCACCGACCGCCGCACCGCCCAGGCCGCCGATCGCCGCGCCTTTTTCCGTTTGCGAGCAAGCGCCGAGCGCTGCCGTCAGCACCAAAATGGTCAGTATCTTCTTCATTGTGGTTCCTCTCTCACGGGGATCGCGGTCCTCGCCGCCATGGTCTAAACTCACGGACGGCTAATTTGATCCCGAAGAGGATGAAGATTGCCGATTGGCGTCGGCGCAGGTTGCGCCGGCATCTCACGATCTCATTGAAACAAATAGATTTTCTATCGTTCGGTGGCGCGTTTGAGATTGGCGAGCCCGGCCTCGAAATCCTTGCCGATAAGCGTATCGAAGTTCATGAACAAGCCCATCAGCTTGGCGATGAACGGCCTGGCGCCGCGCATTGTCCAGGTGACCGTCGTGCCGTCGCCCGACGGCGAAAGCGAGAAGTCGACGCTGTTGTTGGCCCTGAACGGCTTTTCGAAATCGAGCTTCAGCGACACCAGCGACGATGGCGCCGAACCGGTGATCTCCATGCAGCCCTTGCCGGCCTTGGAATTGCCTTCCCAGGCATAGGCCGCGCCCTTGCCGCTTTCGGCGCCGGAAAGCGTGCGCTTCATCTCAGGATCGAGCTTTTCGAAGGGCGACCATTCGGGCCAGCGCCTGAAATCGTTGATCAGCGGAAAGATCGTCTCGGCCGGCGCCCTGATGCTGGCGGAACGGGTGACGACGAATTCGTTCGGCCGTGTCGCAGCGTAGATCAGCACGGCGGCGACGATGACGACGAGGATGATGACGATGGCGGTGAGCATCTTTTTCTCCCCTTATCGGCCGAACGGGATCAGCGCCCGCACTCTTTGGTCGCGCAGATAGAGCCCGCCCCACAGGATGATGCCGAGATAGACGCCGAACAGCGTGTGCGAGAAGACCGGGTTGCCGATCCGCACATGGGTCGAGACCGCGCCGCCCATATAGCCGGTGAGCAGGATGGCGCCGAGCACCGAGGTGCGCGGCAGGGCATAGAGCGCGGTCGAGATCAGGCCGACGATCCCGATCAGGCGCGCGACATTGGCGTCGGCCGGCCAGCCGAGTTCGGTCATCGTCCGGGTGACGATATCCAGCGGCGGCAGCTTGATGACGCCGTCGAAGATCATGAACAGGACAACGACGGCGCTGAGCGCGCGCCCGGTCCATAAAACACCTTTTGAGGCAGGCACGGCCTGGGAAATGCTCATGGATGTTCCCTCCACGGTTCAAGAACTGGCGCGTCTGCCAGCTTCGAGCCAAGGACGGGCCAGGACGCGGCCATCCTACAGGGGGCGGAGTCTTTTTAGCGCCGTCTCAATTGCGCCTCCGTCATCCACGGGCGGAGCGGGAGCGAAGCGGACGCGGAGACCCGAGGATGACGAAGAGCGAAGCGTTTCAGCAAATCTCCCAGGCAGCCGACATTCTACGAGAAGTAAAACTTGTCGGCCGCAATCATTTTCGGCGGCGTCTCGTCCAGCGCCTCGAACACGGAGATCTCGCAGACGCGGCACAGCCCGTCCAGCGCAAGGTCGTTGGCCTCGATGCCGAACGGGTCCTCGAGCTCTTCCGACAGTGCGTCGAGGCCGAAGAAAGTATAGGCGATCAGCGCCGTGAACAGCGGCGTCGCCCAGCCCGTGGTCGAAATCAGGCCGATCGGCAAAAGCAGGCAGACGACATAGGCCGTCCGATGCACCAGAAGCGTATAGGCGAAGGGCAAGGGCGTGCCCGCGATCCGCTCGCAGCCGGCCTGGATGGCGGCGATCGCGGCCAGCCTTTCATCGAGGATGCGGAAGCCGATCGGATCGAGCGCGCCCGCCTCGCGCCGTGCATTGGCGCGACGGCCCATGCGGCGGACCATGTCGTCGGCGGGATTGGTGCGGCCGGCTGCCTGGTCGACCTCGTCGCCGATGAAGGCGCGCGCGTCCTTGATACTGTCGATCCTGCGCAATTGCCCGCGCAGCAGATGGCAGAAGGCAAGCGCCTCCATCAAAAGCGCGCGCTGCTCGGTCCGGTCACTGACCAGACTGGTGGTGGCGCGCGCCAGGTTGCGGATCTCGAAAACCAGCGCGCCCCAGAGCTTGCGAGCCTCCCACCAGCGGTCATAGGCGGCGTTGTTGCGGAACGACAGATAGATCGACAGCGTCACGCCGACGAGCCCGAAGGGTGTGATGTTGAAGGCGCTGAGGTCGAGATGGAACCGCCGTGCCAGCAGCAGGACGACCGCCGAATAGATGGCAAAACCGATGATCTGCGGCAGGATGCGCGGCACCACCGAACCCCGCATGATGAAGAACAGCTGCAGGAATGTCGGGCGCGGACGGACAATCATTGCGTGAACCTTTGCGAGCCGGCTTGGCTTTGATGTCTTATTGTGTGGCAAAGGCCCGCGGCGCAGCCGCAAGCGACATCGCCATGTCGTCGGCATGGTCCTGGCGCGCCGCTGGCATTTGCGGGTATCGAGAATTGCAGATTGCGATGCGCATAGGTGTCGAGAAGGGACGATGACAGGCGAAACCGACCTGCGAAAACTGCTCGCGTCGATGACGCCGCAGCTGCTTCCCGCAACCTATGTCTTCGCCACGCTGGCTTCGGATGTGCCGATCCCGGCAGGGCTCGAACCCGTCATGCAATTTCGCGAGCGCGAAGGGCTGACGCTGATCGTGACGGAGGACGAAGCGAAGGCCGCCGGCCTCGCCGGCACGTTCCGCTGCCGGATGATCACGCTCGACATCCATTCGTCGCTGGAGGCCGTCGGCTTCCTCGCCGCCATCACGGCGCGGCTGGCCGCCGCCGGCATGGGCGTCAATCCGGTCTCGGCCTTCTATCACGATCATCTCTTCGTGCCGGCCGAGCGGGCGGAAGAAGCGCTCACCATATTGCGCGAGCTAGCGGCGGAAAGCAGTGAACTCAGCGCCTGAGCACGTAAAGAATATCCGGCAGGCCTTCCTCGTTGGTCGAGCCGTCGCCGAAGGCTTCTGCGCGAAAGCCATGGCGTTCGTAGAACCGTCGCGCGCCGCTATTGGCCTGGAAGCAGTGAAGTTTTACCGAAGATAGGCCGCCAGTGGCCTGGACAAGCAGCCGGCTGCCGATGCCTTGCCCTGTCCAGGCTGGATCGAGATAGAGCTGCTCGACCCAATCGCCGTTGACGGCGATGAAGCCGACGATACGCTCGCCGGCTTCGGCGACCGTCACCTGCTGACTGGGCAGCAGGATGTCGCGGATGAAGAAAAGATCCTCATCCGGCGTATGCAGAACCGGCATCCAGTCAAAGGCATTGAGCGATGCACGCATCATCGTCGCGATGGCGGCGGCGTCCGAGCTTGTGGCTGGGCGAAGCAAGATTTCAGGAAAACTGGACATGCCGGCGCTGCCCCTCATCCGCCCTTCGGGCACCTTCTCCCCGTAAAACGGGGAGAAGGAAAGGCGCCCCGGCTGAAGGCCGAGCCCGCGACTGCGGGCCGCCGGTCGTCCGGCGCCCCCGCGGAGGGCCAGCCGCGGCAGCGGCGGTGCGGCCCGTGAGCGAGATTATGCCGCCTTCTTCTTCGGCTGGATCAGGCCGCGCTCGACCAGGAGCTCGGCGATCTGCACCGCGTTCAGCGCCGCGCCCTTGCGCAGATTGTCGGAAACGACCCACATCGACAGGCCGTTGTCGACGGTCGAATCCTCGCGAATGCGCGAGATGAAGGTTGCGTCCTCGCCGGCCGATTCCAGCGGCGTGATGTAGCCGCCGTCCTCGCGCTTATCGAGCACCTGGCATCCGGGCGCCTCGCGCAGGATCTCGCGCGCCTCGTCGGCGGTGATCGGCTTCTCGAACTCGATGTTGACCGCTTCCGAATGCCCGATGAACACCGGCACGCGCACGCAGGTCGCTGTCAGCTTGATCTTGGGGTCGAGCATCTTCTTGGTCTCTGCGACCATCTTCCACTCTTCCTTGGTGAAACCGTCGTCGAGGAAGACGTCGATATGCGGGATGACGTTGAAGGCGATGCGCTTGGTGAACTTCTTGACGTCGACTTGGTCGGCGACGAACACGGCGCGGGTCTGCGTGAACAGCTCGTCCATGCCTTCCTTGCCGGCGCCTGAGACCGACTGGTAGGTGGCGACGACGACGCGCTTGATGGTGGCGACGTCGTGCAGCGGCTTCAGCGCCACGACCAGCTGCGCCGTCGAGCAGTTCGGGTTGGCGATGATGTTCTTGCGGGTAAACAGCGAGATCGCGTCCGGGTTCACCTCCGGCACGATCAGCGGCACGTCCTGGTCGTAGCGGAAGGCCGACGAATTATCGATGACCACGCAGCCCTGCTTGCCGATCTTGGGCGACCATTCCTTCGAGATGTTGCCGCCGGCCGACATGACGCAGATGTCGGTGTCGGAAAAGTCATACTGGTCGAGCGCCTTGACCTTCAGCGTACGATCGCCGAACGACACCTCGGTGCCCTGGCTGCGCCGCGAGGCCAGCGCCACGACTTCGCTTACCGGGAAGCCGCGCTCGTCCAGTATGTTGAGCATTTCGCGGCCCACATTGCCCGTGGCGCCGACTACCGCAACCTTGAAACTCATAAAGATCTCCTGTCCCTCTCCGCTTGGTTGTTGGAGAAAACCCGCCGGCCTCATGCGGGTTTCGTCCCCCGGGCCGGACCCGGGAGAGGGTGGTTAGGCCAAGGGAATCACACCGTTTTGGTGGTGGTTTTGGCCGTAGTTTTGCTGGAACGGACGGACGCGTCGGAGCGCCCGGCCCAATGCTTAACATCGTGGCTGGGGGCGTCGAATGCAAGAAGAGCCATCAAAAGGCCGCGCATCGAAAAACGATCCCGTTCGACGCGGGCTTTTACGCGGTTTGGTAAAAGAGTCAATCGGCGCCAGCGCTCTCCTTCTCCCCTTGTGGGAGAAGGTGGATCGGCGCGATAGCGCCGAGACGGATGAGGGGTGTTCCAGCGGAGTGAGACGTCGGCTTTCCCTGGAACACCCCTCATCCGTCGCCTTCGGCGACACCTTCTCCCACAAGGGGAGAAGGGGAAGCCCGTGCCTCCCGCTCTGTACAATCGCAGTCGCAAGAAGTACGAACGCTCAAAATATCCATTGGCCTGCATGCGTCAGGCCTGCATGTGCTGCTCGATAAGCAAGCTCCGAATTCCGAAAGAAGAAAATGTCCAGTTTCGAAACGATCGTTCCTGCGCTGGCGCAGGCGCTGGAAAAGCGCGGTTATGCCGCGCTGACGCCGGTGCAGAAGGCGGTGCTTGGACCGGAGCTCGGCGAGGCCGACGCGCTGGTTTCGGCGCAGACCGGCTCCGGCAAGACCGTCGCCTTCGGCCTTGCCGTGGCGCCGACCCTGCTTGGCGGCGCTGAGCGTTTTGCCCAGGCGGCCGCGCCGCTGGGATTGGTCGTGGCGCCAACGCGCGAGCTGGCGCTGCAGGTGCGGCGCGAGCTGGAATGGCTCTACGAACTGACCGGCGCTGAGATCGCCTCCTGTGTCGGCGGTATGGATATGCGCACCGAGCGGCGCGCGCTGGAGCGCGGCGCCCACATCGTCGTCGGCACGCCGGGCCGGCTGCGCGACCACATCACGCGCGGCGCGCTCGACATGTCCGCGCTGAAGGCGGTGGTGCTGGACGAGGCCGACGAGATGCTCGACCTCGGTTTTCGCGAGGATCTCGAATTCATCCTCGACGCCGCCCCGGCCGAGCGCCGCACGCTGATGTTTTCGGCTACGGTGCCGCGCTCCATCGCCACACTTGCGCAGGGTTACCAGCGCGATGCGGTGCGCATCTCGGCCGGCGGCGAGGAGAAGCAGCATCTCGACATCGAATACCGGGCGCTGAACGTTGCCCAGGCCGACCGCGAGAACGCCATCATCAACGTGCTGCGTTTTTACGAGGCCAAGAACGCGCTGGTGTTCTGCAACACGCGTGCGGCGGTCAACCATCTCACCGCGCGCTTCAACAACCGCAACTTTTCCGTTGTGGCGCTATCGGGCGAGCTCAGCCAGAACGAGCGCAGCCACGCGCTGCAGGCGATGCGCGACGGCCGCGCCAAGGTCTGTATCGCGACGGACGTCGCCGCGCGCGGCATCGATCTGCCCAATCTCGAACTGGTGGTCCATGCCGACCTGCCGAGCAACCCGGAGACGCTGCTGCACCGCAGCGGTCGCACCGGCCGCGCCGGGCGCAAGGGCGTCAGCGCGCTGATCGTGCCGAACAACGCCCGCCGGCGTACCGAACGGCTGTTGCAGAACGCCAAGCTCACCGCGACCTGGGCGAGCCCGCCCTCGGCCGACGAGGTGCTGCGCCGCGACGACGAGCGCATCCTTGCCGACCCGGCCTTCGAAGAACCGGTGCGCGAGGAGGAGCGTGGCTTTATCGACACGCTTCTGGAAAAGCACGGCGCCGAGCAGGTGGCCGCCGCCTTCGTGCGGCTCTGCCGCGCCAGCCGCTCCGCGCCGGAGGATCTGCTTGACGTCGCGCCTTTCGCACCGTCGCGTGAGAAATTTGCGCGCAGCGACGAGGCCCCAGCCCGCCGCGACGATTTCGGCGACAGCGTCTGGTTCTCGCTGTCGGTCGGGCGCCGGCAGAATGCCGAGCCGCGCTGGCTGATCCCGATGCTGTGCCGCACCGCCGGCATGTCCAAGCGAGAGATCGGCGCCATCAAGATGCAGCCGGAGGAGACCTTCGTGCAGATCGCCGCCGAGTGGGCCGACCGGTTCCTGATGGCGATCGGCCCCGACCGCAAGCTGCAGGGCAACATCGCGGTCAAGCGGATCGACGGCACGCCGGACCTGTCGCGCGCCGGCTACCAGCCACCGAAACCGGATAAGAAGCCGCACCGCGGCAAGCGTTCTTTTGACCAGAACGCGCCCGGATTCGAGAAGCGGGCGCCGGGCGAGCGGCAGCCTGCTGGCGCGCCGGACTCAAAGCCGTGGGCGAAGAAGGCGGGTAAGGCGAAGTTCGACAAGCCAGGACCGGCGAAAAACAAGAAGTCGAAGAAGCGGCCAATCTAGCTGTAAGCCGACGCGCCAGCAGCCTCGCTTTCAAGAGCGGTAGTTTGACTTCGTCATTCCAGGGCGGAGCAAGGAGCGAAGCGACGCGCGCAGACCCTGGAATCCATGCCGTGACCTATGAGCGTCGCGGCGGTGCAGATCATGGCAACCGGAACGCCAAGGCTTTCTTTCTGCCCTGTTGCATTCTTCGGCAGGCGTCACGGCATGGCTTCCAGGGTCGCTACGCCCTGGAATGACGATGGATGGTCGCCCACCGCCAATCGCGGACCTGGCAGGTGTGAGCGCCTGGGTGCAACCAGGCGCCCGCCACCACCGGCCGTGACGGATCACCCCAGGAACTTGGCGATGATGGCGTCGCCCATCGCGGTGGTGCCGACCTCGGTCATGCCCGGGGAAGAAATGTCCTTGGTGCGCAGGCCGTCGTCGAGCACGGCGGCGATTGCGCCTTCGAGCTTGTCGGCCTCGGCGACCATGCCGAAGGAATAACGCAGGCACATGGCGAAGGAGGCGATCATCGCGATCGGGTTGGCGATGCCCTTGCCGGCGATGTCGGGCGCCGAGCCGTGCACCGGCTCGTAGAGCGCCTTGCGCTTCTTGGTCTTCACGTCCGGCGCGCCGAGCGAGGCCGAGGGCAGCATGCCGATGGAGCCCGTGAGCATGGCGGCGATGTCGGACAGCATGTCGCCGAACAGATTGTCGGTGACGATGACGTCGAACTGTTTTGGCCAGCGCACCAGCTGCATGCCGCCGGCATCGGCCAGCATGTGGTCGAGCTTGACGTCGCTGTACCTGGCCTTGTGCGTCTGGCTGACCACTTCGTTCCACAGCACGCCCGACTTCATGACGTTGCGCTTTTCCATCGAGGTGACGTGGTTCTTGCGGGTGCGCGCCAATTCGAAGGCGACGCCCGAGATGCGTTCGATCTCGAACGTGTCGTAGACCTGGGTGTCGATGCCGCGCCTCTGGCCGTTGCCGAGATCGATGATCTGCTTCGGCTCGCCAAAATAGACGCCGCCGGTGAGCTCGCGCACGATCAGGATGTCGAGGCCTTCGACCACGTCCTGCTTGAGCGAGGAAGAGGCGGCGAGAGCCGGATAACAGATCGCCGGACGCAGGTTGGCGAACAGCTCCATGTCCTTGCGCAGGCGCAAAAGCCCGGCCTCGGGACGCACCTCGTAAGGTACCTTGTCCCACTTCGGCCCGCCGACGGCGCCAAACAGCACCGCATCCGCGGCAACAGCCTTTGCCATGTCGGCTTCGGAGATCGCCACGCCATGCGCGTCATAGGCGCAGCCGCCGACCAGGCCCTCGTCGGTGGCAAAGCCGCTGCCGAGCTTGTCGTTCATGGCCTTGATCAGCTTCTTCACCTCGGCCATGGCCTCGGGGCCGATGCCGTCGCCGGCGAGCAGGAAGAGATTTTTCGAAGCCATGGAGAACCGTCCCAATGCAGTTTGGAGAAACGCGGCCTTGCTAAACGCCAAGCGGGCTGTGTGCAAGCCGGAACAGTGGTGAAGACAATCACAGACCTCGGCGATCCTTCGCACCCCCCTCTGCCCTGCCGGGCATCTCCCCCGCAAGGGGGGAGATTGGCAGCTTGGGCGCCGGCGCTCCCCTGCAACGTTGGCGATTGCCGAAAGCCTGCGCGACATCTGATCTCCCCCCTTGCGGGGGAGATGCCTGGCAGGACAGAGGGGGGTGCTGTCCCGCCGGCGTCTCGCGAGAAACCCGTGGGCGCGCCTACCGATGCGACAAAATATTCACCAATCTCCCGAACGGGTCGCGCACATAGAAGCGCCGCACGCCCCAGGGCTCGTCGGCCGGGCCGTATTCGATGGCGAAACCCGCTTCGCGCATAGCGACAAGCGCCGCGTCCACATCGTCGACCTCGATCGAAAGCTCCGGCACCGGCGTGTCCGATCCGCCTTGCGCCATGAAGCTGACCTGCACCTGCATCCTTTCATCGGAGCCGTAGGTGGCGATCCAGCCGTGATCCATGAGGATGTCGAGGCCAAGCACGTCATGATAGAAGCGCTTCGCCGCCGCGATATCCTTCGTGGCAATGTTGGTTACGATGCGCCGGACTGTCATCGCAGCCCCCTCAGGCCGTCCGCCTGAGCGCCGTCACCTCGATCTCGATCTTCATCTCCGGCTTGTTGAGCTGGCACACGATCATCGTCGCCGCCGGGCGGATGTCGCCGAACGCCTCGCCGAGGATCGGGAAGACCACGTCGACGAAAGCCTGGTCGGTGATGTAGTAATGCGCCCGCACCACGTCGGCCATGTCGAAGCCGCCATCGGAGAGCGCTTTGGCGATGGTGGCGAGGCAATTGCGCGTCTGCGCCTCGACCGTGTCGGGCATTGTCATGGTGGCATAGTCGTAGCCGGTCGTGCCGGAGACGAAGCACCAGTCGCCCTGCACCACCGCGCGCGAATAGCCGGCGGTTTTTTCGAAGGGCGAACCGGTTGAGATGAGTTTGCGCATGGGAGGTCTCGCGTCGGTTGCCACCCGTCTAGCAGCGGAAGACGGCGTGGTCGTGGGCCAAGCTGGACGGACCGTTGTCGTGGTCCAGCAAAGGGCAAGCTTCGGAGATTGGCCGCGGCCCCCCTCCGGTCGTCATTCCAGGGCGGAGCAAGGAGCGAAGCGACGCGCGCAGACCCTGGAATCCATGCCGTTTCACCGAAGCGCCGCCAGCGGCGCAGAACTCCGCATCGTCGCACTCTACGGCAACTGTCATGGCATGGATCCTCGGGTCTGCGCTCCGCTTCGCGTCGCTCCGCCCGTGGATGACGAAGCCGCGCGGATAGCAGAGCCGAAACCCTAATTCCCCGACCCCTGCGCGTCGTCATACGCCTTCTTGATATCCGCCGGCCAGTCCTTCACCAGTGGCCAGGCCTGCGGCTCGCCATTGTCGCCACGGCGGGCGAAATAGACCTTGTGCCTGGCCGGGTCGACGGCCATGAACCCGTCATTGCCGCCGCAATCATGCGGCACGCAGCCGGTGGCGTAGAAGGCGCCCGACGCGGTCTTTTCGGTGCCGCCGCCGACCAGCAGGCTGGTCGCCATGTCGGGCATGTCGTTGCCGAGCAGCGCCTGTCCGGCCTTGTAGACGGCCTCGTTGTGGAAGGCGTCGATGATGTTATCGTATTTCGACGGGTCGACATCCTTCCAGTCAGTGCCGGGTTCCGGCGTGTAGGCCAGGTTGCCGGAGGTCGTCAACCCTTCCGTGGGCGACCATTGCAGCGCCGGCTTGGAATCGCCCGGCAGAAGATAGGGCACGTAGTAGATGGCGCTCTCGGAGATCGCGACCGGCGGCGCGCCGCACTCGTCCTGCTCGACGGTGGTGGTCTGGATTTCGCCGTCTTGCGGCTTCCAGGCGATCAGGCTCGCCGGGCCGCATTGATTGCCGCCGTCGCCGACGTCGAACAGCGCCACATTGACGTCGCCGACCTTGACGATCTTTTCGAAGAAGACGTCGTAGTTGCTGGCAAGCTGCTTGCCGTCAAAGGCCAGCACCTTCTCGCCATACTGCTCCTGCTGGGTGATGGTGAACTGGCCGCCCTCGAAAGGGATGGGCGCCTGCTTTTCCTCGTCCGAACCGGCCTGGTCGCTGTCCGATCCCTGGTCCGACGCGGCGGGCGCCGGCTGCGTTGCCGGCGCGGTGGTCTGCGCATTGGCCCCGATCGTGGCGAGAAGAATTGCCACTGAGGCGCCGGCGGCCAGAAGCGAACGTGTCATGACTGTCCCTCCATTCAGTCGCCACGAACCCGGCCTGCAACGGCCGGGCCTATCGTTCCATCAGAGCGGAGCGCCGTTTCGATGAAGCGGTCAAACCGCCCCAAAGCCGCTCAGGCCCAGGGGCGCAGCTCGGCGTTCTTCTTCTCGAAGGACGCGATGGCGGTCGCCTTCTCCATGGTCAGCCCGATATCGTCGAGGCCGTTGAGCAGGCAGTGGCGCTTGAAGTCGTCGAGGTCGAAGGTCACGACGCCGCCATCCGGACCGCGGATTTCCTTGGCTTCGAGGTCGACCGAAATTGTCGCGTTCGAACCGCGCGAGGCGTCGTCCATCAGCTTGTCCAGGTCTTCAGGGCTGACGGTGATCGGCAAGATGCCGTTCTTGAAGCAGTTGTTGTAGAAAATATCGGCGAAGGAGGTCGAGATCACGCAGCGGATGCCGAAATCGAGCAGCGCCCAGGGCGCATGCTCGCGGCTCGAGCCGCAGCCGAAATTGTCGCCGGCGACGAGGATCTGCGCCTTGCGATAGGCCGGCTTGTTGAGCACGAAATCCGGGTTCTCCGAACCGTCCTCATTGTAGCGCATCTCGGCGAAAAGGCCGGTGCCAAGCCCGGTGCGCTTGATCGTCTTCAGATAATCCTTCGGGATGATCATGTCGGTGTCGACATTGACGATCGGCATGGGCGCGGCGACGCCGGTGAGCTTTGTGAATTTGTCCATGGTCTTTGCCCGTCTTGATTGCTGGGCACGGTTTACACAAAGCGCCGGGCAAATGAAAGGCAGGTGTTGGCGCCTTGGCTTCAGCCATCGAACACAAGATCGGCACCGGGCGCTTTCAAAACGCCGCCAACTGCGCCACTTTGCCGGCATGGCCGTGCCTTCCAAAGTCCTCTACGCCAGCGAGCCCGCGCTCGACGTCGCCGAATTCCGCCGCGTACTGGTGGAATCCGGCCTTGGCAAGGTGAGGCCCGTCGACGACGAGGCGCGACTGAAGACGATGCTGGACAACGCCAATCTGGTGCTGACCGCGCGGCTCGACCGGGCGGACAGGCAACTGGTCGGCGTGGCGCGCGGCATCACCGATTTCTCCTGGGTCTGCTACATTTCCGACCTCGCCGTCTCCAAGGCAGCGCAAGGGCTCGGCGTCGGCAAGGGCCTGATGGACGAGGCGCAGCGGCAGCTCGGCCCTTCGGTCGCCGTCAGCCTGATCTCGATGCCCGACGCCGTCGGTTTCTACGAGCGCATCGGCATGACGCGCATGACCGACGCCTTCTGGTTCTCCCGCAAGCGCTGACCCTGCCTGACCGACTTACAAGCTGCAGGCGCCAATTTCTGTTGGCTTGTCGCTTGACATGCAACCAAATGGTTGCATATTAAGCCATGAGCATGGATGCTGTTTTTCGCGCTTTGGCCGACCCGACCCGCCGGCAGTTGCTGGACAGTCTCTGTGCCCGCAACGGGCAGACGCTGAACGCGCTCTGCGAACACATGGATATGACGCGGCAGGCGGTGACCAAGCACCTGGCGATCCTCGAAGAGGCGAACCTCGTGACCACCATGCGCCGGGGCCGGGAGAAGGAGCACTACCTCAACCCCGTTCCGATCAACGAAATCGCCGAGCGCTGGATCGGCAAGTTCGAGCGCCATCGGCTCAAAGCATTGAGCGACCTGAAGCAACGCCTTGAAAGGGAAGAGCCGTGAGCGAGAACAGCTTCGTCTATGTCACCTATATCCGCACAACGCCCGAAAAACTCTGGGAAGCGCTGACCGATCCGGACTTCAACCGGCAGTTCTTCCTCTGCTCCTATCAGGAGAGCGACTGGAAAGTCGGATCGAGCTGGAAACTGATCTTCCCTGACGGCCGCGTCGCCGACTCCGGCGAGATCCTGGAGATCGATCCGCCCAAACGCCTCGTGATCAAATGGCGCAACGAATGGCTGCCCGAGGTGAAGGAGGATGGCTATACGCGCTGCACCTTCGCCATCGAGCAGGATGGCGAGTTGACGAAACTCGCCGTTGTCCACGAGGCCGACGGCCCGCACAGTCTGATCCCGAACGTCGCCAAGGGCTGGCCGCTGGTGCTGGCGAGCCTCAAGAGCCTGCTTGAGACCGGCAAGGGATTTGAGCGCCCGCCATCAAAGCCATGAGCATTGGTTTCGGATACGAGACGATCCTGACAAAGGTGCGTTAGATGCTTCAATTGTCCTTGCCGCAAGCCATGGCGAATGCGGACACGGTCATGGCCTCGGCCGACCTCCTCGCCTCGCCGGGCGAGGTCATCGCCGCGCTGGTCACCGAAGAGGTCGAGCGCTGGTGGGGTTCGTCCGAAACCTACCGGATGACCGATTGGACGGCCGATCTTCGCGCCGGCGGAAGCTGGCGCGTCACGGTGCGAACCGCCGACGGCAGGCGCCTGCCGGCCGACGGCAGATTCCTCGAAATCGAGATGCCGCGCCGGATCGTGCAGACGAGGCGCTACGACTGGGACCATCCGACGCTGGGTCGTCACGAAACGACGCTCGCCTATCTGCTGAAGCCGATCGCCGGCGGCACCCGGCTCACCATCTGCCATGGCGGCTTCGCCGGTTTCCCGGACGCGGCTGCCGAGCATGCCGAGGGCTGGGCGCGGGTGCTTGGGTGGTTGCAGGGGTATTTCGGCGGCGCGACTTCACCTTCTCCCCTTGTGGGGTGAGAAGCGGTCTGCGCAGCGGACGAAAAGCCAATTGCTTGGCTTTTCGAGCTTCGAACGCCCTGAGCTTGCGAAGGGCCGGGCAGTGTCGCCGAAGGCGACGGACGAGGGGTGCTCCAGGGAACGCCAACGTCTCACTCCGCTGGAATACCCCTCATCCGTCTCGGCGCTACGCGCCGATCCACCTTCTCCCACAAGGGGAGAAGGAGGGCGCCCTCAAATCACGTTCAGCTCCCGGAACGCCCTACCTTCCGCCACCCGCTCGTAGCCGAACGCCGTGCAATCCACCGTGCGATACCCGCCATGCACGATGAGTTCGGCAAGCGATTTGCCGACCGCCGGAGCCTGCTGCAGGCCGTGGCCGGAAAAGCCGTTGGCGAAGAGGAAGTTCTCGACCTCCGGGTGCGGACCGATCACCGCATTCTGGTCGAGCGTGTTGTAGTCGTAATGGCCGACCCAGGCGCGCGTCGGCTTGATCGCCTCGAAGGCCGGGATGCGGGTGGCTAGTGTCGGCCAGACCACCTCTTCGAACAGCGGCCAGTTGACGTCGAAATCCTTCGGATCTGGCGCGACATCGCCTTCCTCCGGTTCGGCGCCGCCGGTGAGATAGACCGAGCCTTCCGGCCGCACATAGATGCCGGAGGGATCGACCAGCAGCGGCATGTCGGCATATTTTTCACGCGCCTCGAAGACGAAGACGTTGCGCTTGCGCGGCTCGACCGGCAGCGCAAGCCCGGCAAAAGCCGCGACCTTGCCGGCGTTCGGCCCGGCGGCGTTGACGACGGTGCCGGCTTCCAGCGTCTCGCCATTGTCGAGCGAGACACCGGTGACGCGGCTACCGTCGCGCGCGATGCCGGTGACCGAAGCCGTGATGAAATCGATGTTCTTGTCGCGCAGCGCCTTGCGGAACAGCGTCAGCATCGCATGCGCGTCGAACCAGCCCTCGCCGCTGCGGCCAAAGGCGCCGGCGGTGATGCCTTCCACCGACAGCCAGGGGAAGCGGCGCGCCAGCTGCTCGGCGTCCTCCAGCACGATGTCGGCGCCCTCGGCGATCTGCGCCTCGTGATTGGCCTTGAGGATCGGCAGACCGGCCTCGCCGGCAAGGATGAGATAGCCGCCTTCGCGAAAACCGATATCGGCGTCGGCGCCGAAAGTTTCCTTCAGCCGCCGGAACAATTTCAGGGTGAACTGCGACAGGCGGATGTTTTCAGGGATCGAGAATTGCTGGCGGATCGAGGCCAGGGACAGCGTGGTCGCCGCGTGGGAGAACTGCGGATCGCGTTCGATCAGCGCGATGGAGCCGGAAAATCCCTCCTCGCGCAGATAATAGGCAACCGAGGAGCCGACGATGGCCCCCCCGATGATGACGATGTCGTAGCGCACGCTTTCGGCTCTCCAGCTCTAGAGCATGATCCCGAACCGACGGTCCGCGAAAGCGAAAAGCGGGGACCGGTTTTCGGACAAGATCATGCTCGGATTCAAACTACCGGCAAATCGATCTCGAAGCGCGTGCCGCGTTCGGAGTCAACCAGCCTGATCGTGCCATCATGCGCTTTCAGGAGGGCCACCACGATGCCGAGCCCCATGCCGGTGCCACCGGTCTCGCGCCGCGTGGTGAAGAACGGCTCGAAGATCTTGGCGCGGTTGGCGGCCGAGATGCCGCCACCATCGTCGCCGACATGGACCAACACACGCTCGCCCGCGGCCGAAGCATCGATCGCCACCTGTCGAGCGCCGTGCCGTGCCGAATTGTCGATGAGGTTGGCGAGCACGATCGCCAGGTTCTCGCCGGAAATGCCGAGGCCGATCTCGCTGCCGGCCTCGATGCGCGCCTCCAGCCTTGTGTCGACCGGCAGCAGTGCCAGCGCGCCGCCCAGCGTCGTGTTTTCGCCGCTTGGCGCCAGGTTCTCGGCGCGCGCCAGGTCGAGCAGCCGGCGCACCAGGAGATTGAGCCGCCCGGCGTCGGTGACGATGTTGTTGGAAAAGCGCCGGCGTTCGGCCTCGTCCATCGCGCCGCCGGAATCGCGAAGCAGCTCGGCCGCGCCCTGGATGGCCGTCAGCGGCGATTTCAATTCGTGCGAGACATGGGTGGCGAAGGTCTGGATACTGTCGGAGCGCGCCTGCAACTTGGTCGCCATGTCGAGGAAGGCCGTCGACAGCGCCGCCATCTCGCGCGTGCCGTGATGGTCGAGCGGCCTGATCGCCTCGCGGTCGCCGGCGGCGATGCGTTTGGTGCGGTCGATCAGCGCATAGATCGGCCGGCTGACGGTGCGGATGAACACCAGCGCGATCAACAGCGTGCCGCCGAGTATAGCGATCGCCGCCAACGTTACCTTGCCGCGCTCGCCATAGAGGTGCTTGACGATGTTGTTGGGCGTTCGCGACAGATAGACGACGCCGGCGACCCTGCCGTCGAGCTCGACCGGCAGGGCGACGAACACACGCACCCTGGTGCCCCGGCTCACCGAGTAAAGCGGTGGCGGCGGCTGGTCGGGGATCCGCAGTCTGAGCTCGCTGGCATAGGTGCCCGAAAGTGCGGTCCGCACCTCCTCGACCCCACCGAGCGACTGGCCGACCTCGTCGCCGCCGGCAATGACAACGCCATGCGGGTCGAGCAGCCTAAAGCCGGCAAGCGTCGTTTTCTGCGTCTCGTCCAGAATGCCGTCGAGCCGCGCGCCTATTGCCGCGAAGGCGGGATCGGGGGTGGCGGGAAGGGCAGCGGGGCGCGTCGGCATGACATCGTCGGAGGCAAGGTCGAGGCGCGGCTCGACCGGCTCGTAAGGATAGTTGTTGTCCCTTGCCGGATCGGCCGAGACCGGCGCCCCCAACTGTTCTTGGGCAATGCCGGCCGCGCGCACCTCTTGGGCATAGACGGCGGCGACGACCGCCCCTTGCGCAATCAGCTCGCCCTCGGTCTGGCGGATCAGCTGGTTCTCATAGAGCCGGAAGAAGAACAGCCCGACCAGCGGCAGCGCCATGACCACGATCAGGATGGCGATGACGACGGTGGCGAGCCGCGGCCGCCACCTTTCCTTGCTCAACCACCGCATCGGCCGAGCCGGAAGCCGACACCATGCACCGTGGCGATCGCGTCGGCGCAGCCGGCCGCCGCCAGCTTGGCCCGCACGTTGCGGATGTGGCTGTCGACGGTGCGTTCCGAGACATGGATGTTCGAGGCATAGGCATTGGCCATCACAGCGTCGCGGCCAAGCACATGCTGCGGGCGGGCAAGAAAGCCTTTCAGGATAGCGAACTCGATCGCCGTCAGGGTGAGCGGCTTGCCGTCGAAACGGGCTTCGTGGCTTGCCGGGACAAGCATGAGCTTGCCATGCGCGAACTGCCGGTCGCCCGCTTCTTCCTCCACGGCTGCCGGACGCGCGCGCCGCAGGATGACGTTGACGCGGGCGACCAGTTCGCGCGGGCTGAACGGCTTGGTCACATAGTCGTCGCCGCCCATCTCCAGCCCGAGGATGCGGTCGATTTCTTCATCGCGCGCGGACAGGAACAGCACCGGCACGTCGGATTTTTGCCTCAGCCGGCGGCAGACTTCCAGCCCGTCCATCTCCGGCATGCCGATGTCGAGCACGATGAGGTCGGGCGCGCGGCGTTCGACCGCCTGCAGCGCTGCCGCACCGTCGGCGACGGCGGCCGTCTTCATGCCGGCCTTCTCCAGCGCAAAGCAGATGATCTCGCGGATATGCGGGTCGTCGTCGGCGACGAGGATGTTGTGCGGCATTTAATCAGCGGCCCGGTGCGTATGGTTCGGTGGCGGCAGGTTAGTTAGATTTTAGCGCGCCGTTCCTGTCGAGATAGCGCAAAAGCCGCCGGTCGCGAAAGGCCGGTTCGCCGATGCGGCGGGAGAGTTCAAGCCAAACGATATCGCTGTCGTGGTCTCGCGCCCCTTGACAGGGCTGGGCGGACGGCATGTCGCGATCTCGGGACGAAAGGCAGAACACTCGCCGTGCGGCGCGGCCCTTGCGGCTCGACGAGCCACCAGCCTTCATTGCGCAGACGGCGTGGCAGCGACCAACGGAATTTGTGATCTGTTCGCATGCCTCCTGTTTCGCCGGCCGGCGCGGAAAGCGCGCGGCGGATTGGAGGAGCTTTTCAGCACTGCTTTGCAGATTTGGTGCAGGAGCAAATCGGTTGAGGCTGGCGCCGCCCCTCACCTGCCTGCCCGTCCTCCGCAGCAGCTGCGCTGCAGCTGCGGAGGGTGGACCGGCGTCCTCTCCCCGTAAACGGGGCGAGGGGCGCTATCATCGCCGCTTTCGCCAACCGCCAGCGTTGCAAGGTAGCCGCCGAGGCCGCAGCCAGCCCTTTCGCCCCGTTTACGGGGAGAAATGCCCGGCAGGGCAATGAGGGGCGGCGCCAGCTTTGACGATTTGCAGATGCTCGTGAGGCCGGGGTTGCTCGTGCAGCGAGCTTGCCTCGCCCGCCATCACCCGGCATAGATCGGCCATGACCGTCGACACCTATCGCCCGCGCCGCTCGGTGCTTTACATTCCCGCCTCGAACGACAAGGCGCTCGCCAAGCTCGCCTCGTTTGCCTGCGACGCCATCATCATCGACCTCGAGGATGCCGTCCTGCCCGCCGACAAGCCGGCGGCGCGTGACAAGATTGCCGGCATCCTCGCCGGTCCCGAACGGCGCTGCGAGATGGTGGTGCGCATCAATCCTTTAGCCAGCGAATGGGGCGCCGACGACCTGTTGGCCGTGGCCGGGGCCGAACCCGACGGCATTCTTCTGCCCAAGATCGGCACGCCGCGCGACATCCTCGAAGCCGGCGACCTGCTCGACGACAATTTCGCGCCGGACAGCGTGAAACTATGGGCGATGGTCGAGACGCCCAAGGCGCTGCTCAACATCGGCGCCATCGCCGAGCTCGGCCGCGATCCCGTGTCGCGGCTGGCTTGTTTCGTGGCCGGAACGAATGACCTGGTGAAGAGCACCGGCATTCTGGCAACGTCCGACCGGCGCTACCTGATGCCCTGGCTCATGCAGCTGGTGCTCGCGGCGCGGGCCGGCGGCCTTGACGTGATCGACGGCGTCGCCAATGATTTTCGCGATCTCGATGCCCTGGCGCGGGAGTGCGCCGAGGCCGCCGCCATGGGCTTTGACGGCAAGTCGCTGATCCATCCCAACCAGATCGAGCCGGCGAACCGCGCCTTTTCGCCGTCGCCCGAGAGGCTGGCCGCGGCCCGTGCAATCAGGGATGCGTTCGCGCGGCCCGAAAATGCCGGCAAGAGCGTGATTGCGATGGATGGCCGCATGGTCGAGCGGCTGCACCTGGCCGAGGCGGAGAAACTTCTGGCGAAGGCCGCCGCTGTTCGCGCATGATGCGCAAGGCGGGACAGAAACGATTTCACAGGACTGTGGGCGGCTTTCCGTCCGGTCACGACAGGATAGACACGATGAAACTCTACCGCTTCCTCACCGGCCCGGACGACGCCACCTTCTGCCACAAGGTGACGGCGGCGCTGAACAAGGGCTGGCACCTGTTCGGCTCGCCGACCTATGGCTTTGACCAGGAGGCGAAATCGATGCGCTGCGGCCAGGCCGTGGTGAAGGACGTCGAAGGCCAGGAATACACGCCGGATACCAAGCTGAGCGACTGGTAGAGGCAGGGCAGAAGGCCCTCTCGCTCGTCATCCTAGGGCGTAGCGACGCGAAGCGGAGCGCAGACCCTAGGATCCATGCCGTGACCCCTGCCGGAGGGCGCGGCGGATCAGAATTCGTGGACGATTTGCAGTGTGTGTCAGGCGGCAAGCGTCTGTTCTGCACCGCTGGTTTGGTGTTGATGGAACGGCATGGATCCTAGGGTCTGCGCGCGTCGCTTCGCTCCTTGCTTCGCCCTAGGATGACGAGGTGCGCTCACCCCAGCGCCACCTGCTCGGCGGCTTCCTCGATCCGCTCCATGTCGTCGTCCGACAGGCCGAAATGGTGGCCGATCTCGTGGATCAGCACATGGGTGACGATGTCGCCCATAGTCTCTTCGTTCTCGGCCCAATAGTCGAGTATGGCGCGGCGGTAGAGCGTGATGCGGTTCGGGCCCTCGCCGGTCTGCGGGTTCCAGCGCTCGGCGATGCCGCGCCCCTCGAACAGGCCGAGCAGGTCGAAAGGCGTCTCCAGCGACAGGTCGTCCATGATCTCGTCGGTCGGGAAATCGGCGATCTGGATGATGATCTCGCCGGTGAGCTTGCGGAACTCGTCCGGCAGATGGGCATAGGTCTCCAGCGCCAGAAGCTCCAATTCGTCGATCGACGGCGAGAGCTGGTCGTGCCAGGTGCGTGTCTTGTAGATACGGGCCATGAAATGTCCTTTGATCCCGGCATATAGGCTTTCGCGACGGTCGAGGCAAATGAGCCGGCTGGCCGTTCGCTTTCACGGTAAAAGGCGAAGGAATAAATTCCTTGTGACTCTGCTTGACTCTTCCGGGCGCCTCTGGAATCTATAGGAACATAACAGGAACAATTTCTGCCGGAAGTGAACGTCATGGCGATGAACGCCGTGGCGCGGGATACTGTTTTTGCCCTGCGCCGCCAGATCGCGAAGATCGAAGGAACGCTGCCCGAGCGCCTGCAAGCGCCGGCGCCTGGCGTGTCTGGAGCAATTCCAGGAAAAGTGCGAGGCGGTTTTCCGTCCGGAATTGCGGAAGGGCTGAACCGCTCTAACGATGCGGGCGGATCGGATATGACGCCGGATATGACGATCGTCCGGCGCGGCCTCGCCGTGGCCTCGGCGGACGCCTTCCTGCATACCGGCATCGAGCGCCTCGACACCGCCCTTGGCGGCGGCCTGCCCAAGGCGGCGCTCAGCGAGATCCATGGCTTGGAGACCCGCGATGCCGGCGCTGTCACCGGCTTCGCGCTCTCGCTCGTAAGCCTGATCCTCAGAGAGAAGCAGGGCCTGCCGATCCTCTGGGTCGGCACGTCGGAAATCTTTCATGAGGCTGGCCTTCCCTATGCCAGGGGGCTTCACGCCCTGTTCGGCATCGCGCCGGAGCAATTGCTGTTTTCCGAGGCGCCGAAGCTGCTGGACGCGCTGTGGATCGCCGAGGAGGCCGCCCGCATGACGGCCTTCGCCGCCGTCATTCTCGAGATCCGCGGAAGTCCGCAACGGCTCGACCTCACTGCCACGCGCCGCCTGCACGCCCGCGCCCAGAGCGCCGGCCGGCCGGTGCTGTTGTTGCGCCAGGCCGGCGAGGCCGACCCCACCGCCGCGCCCGTGCGCCTCATCGTTTCGGCCGCACCGGCGGCAAGCCGCGGAACGGTCGCCGGGCCGCTCGCCGGCTCGATCGGCCGTCCCGCCTTCAAAGTCGATATCGGCAAGAGCCGCACGGCCCTGCCCGGACAATTCACACTGGAGTGGAACCCAAATGAGCACGCTTTTGCAGAAAGAACAGAGAATTCTGTCGCTGTGGTTCCCGCATCTGGCCGCGGAGCGGATCCTGCGCCAGCGTCTGGGGCGGTCCTGGCGTTCCCGGCCCTCGCATCACCTGCCACTGGTGATCAGCCATCGCGACAACAACACCCAGCGCATCGCAGCCCTCGACGAGCGGGCTGAGGCGCTCAAATTGAAGCGCGGCATGGGCATTGCCGATGCCCGCGCCATGCACCCCTCGATCGATGTGGTGGAGGCCGACGCGGAAGCCGACCGCCGCCTGCTCGAAGGCCTCGCCGACTGGTGCGACCGTTACACGCCGCTGGTGGCGATCGACGCCGAGGACGGGCTGTTCCTCGACGTCACCGGCTGCACGCATCTGTTCGGCGGCGAGCGCGCCATGCAGGACGAGATCCTCACCCGCTTCTTCCAGCAGGGTTTCGATGTCCGCGCCGGCCTCGCCTCGACGCCGGGCGCCGCCTGGGCGGCGGCGCACTTCCATGGCGACCGCATCGTTGCCGGCGGCGAGGAGGAGGCGCTGCTGGCGCCACTTCCGCTGTCGGCGCTGCGCATCGCCCCGGAAACCCGCGCCAGCCTGGAGAGCGTCGGCCTGCGCACCGCCGGCGCGGTGATGGCCGCGCCCCGCGCGCCGCTCGCCCGCCGCTTCGGCGCCACTTTGCTTTTGCGCCTCGACCAGGCGCTTGGCCGCCTCGACGAGGCCGTGTCGCCGCGCCTTCCCGTCGCGCCGCTCTCGGTTGAGCGCCACCTTGCCGAGCCGGTCATGCACACCGACGATATCGAGCGGCTGGTGAGCCGGCTGGCGATCGCCTTGAAGACCGACCTCGAACGGCGCGGCGAAGGCGCAAGGACGCTGGCGCTGCTTCTCTTCCGCGTCGACGGCGCCGTCAGCCGCATCGCGGTCGGCACCTCGCGCCCGATGCGCGAGCCGCGGCTGATCCAAAAACTGTTCCATGAGCGGCTCACCGCGTTGGAGCAGAACATCGACGCCGGCTTCGGTTTCGACCTTGTGCGGCTGTCCGTGCTGTCGGTCGCCGCTTTCGACTTGGCTCAGGGCGCCCTCACCGGCGAGGCGGACGATGACGACGCCGACATCGCGCTCTTTGCCGACCGCGTCCGCGCCCGCCTCGGCGAGGCCGCCGTGCTGAAGCCGGTCGTCGTCGAGAGCCATCTGCCGGAGCGCGCCGTCGCAATCGTGCCTTTCGCGGAAGCTCCGCAAAGGCGGGCGCCGGCGACCGGCCGGGCCGCGGCGCCCCGAACAGCGCCGCCGATGACCATCTACCCGCCGGAGCGGCCGGTGCGGCTGTTCCGCTCGCCCGAGCCGATCGAGGTGCCGGCGACCGAGATCCCGGAAGGCCCGCCGATGAATTTCCGCTGGCGGCGCGCGCTTTACCGCGTCACCCGCGCCGAGGGGCCGGAGCGCATCGCCGCCGAATGGTGGCGGCAGCTTCCCGGCGAGGACGAGGCGCCGACCCGCGACTATTACCGCATCGAGGACAGCGAGGGACGCCGCTACTGGCTTTACCGCCAGGGCCTCTACAGCACCGCTCCGCAAGCCGCGACGCCACGCTGGTTCATGCATGGGATGTTCGCATGAACGCGCTGACCGTCATCCCCTATGCCGAGTTCGGCATCCGGTCGAACTTCTCCTTCCTGCGCGGCGCCTCGAAACCCGAGGAACTGGTGGTCACGGCGAAATTCTATGGCTTTGCCTCGATCGGGCTTGCCGACCGCAACACGGTCGCCGGCGTCGTGCGCGCCTGGCAGCAGGCCAGGGTCGAGAAACTTGCCTACCACCCCGGCTGCCGCCTGGTTTTTGGCGACGGCACGCCGGACATCCTCGCCTATCCCCGCGACCGCCAGGGCTGGGGACATCTCTGCCGCATGCTGACCCAGGCCAATCTGCGCGATGAGAACGAGAAGGGCGCGACGCTGCTCGAGCTCGACGACCTGCTCGAATGGGGCGATCTGATGTCGCTGGCGGTGCTGCCCGATCTGTCCGGCAGCGCGGAAGACAGTCTGCGGCTCATTAGCCGGCTTAAAGACCGCTTCGGCTCGGCGCTCCGGCTGGCCGTGGCGCCGGATTATGCCGGCAACGACCGTTTCCGCATCGAGCAGGCGGCGGCGATGTCGGAGCACGCGCGCGTCCCGCTTATGGCGACCAACGACGTGCTCTACCATGCCGCCGATCGCCGGCCGCTGCAGGACGTGCTCACCGCGATCCGCCTCAACACGCCTGTCTCCGAGGTCGGGCTTGAGCTGACCGCCAATGCCGAGCGCCATTTGAAACCGCCGCTGGAGATGGCGCGGCTTTTCCGCCGCCACCCGCAAGCGCTGGCCGAAACGCTGCGCTTTGCCGATGAGCTCGCCTTTTCGCTCAGCGATCTCGAATACAATTATCCGGACGAGCCGACCGAATCCGGTCTCGGCCCGCAGGCCGAGCTCGAACGCCTGGCGCGCGAAGGCGCGGTCGTTCGCTATCCGGCCGGTGTTCCCGACCACGTCACGCAGCGGATCGACAGCGAGCTCGCCCTGATCGAGCGCCTGAACTATGCGCGCTATTTCCTGACCGTCCATGACATCGTCAAATTCGCCCGCAGCAAGGACATTCTTTGCCAGGGCCGAGGTTCGGCCGCCAATTCGATCATCTGCTTCTGCATCGGCATCACCGAGGTCGGCCCCGAACGCATCGACACCTTGTTCGAGCGCTTCATCTCGGAGGAGCGCAACGAGCCGCCCGATATCGATGTCGACTTCGAGCATGAGCGGCGCGACGAGGTCATCGCCTATATCTACGAGAAGTACAGCGCCAAGCGCACCGCGTTGGCCGCCGCCGTCATCAGCTATCGCGGCCGCTCGGCCCTGCGCGAGGTGGCCAAGGCCATGGGCCTGTCGGAGGATGTGCGCAGCGCGCTGTCGAGCACCATCTGGGGCTGGTCGACCTCCGAGCTCGGCGAAAGGGAAGCCAATGCCGGCGGGCTCGACCGCACCGATCCGCTGTCGCGGCAGGTGCTGGAGCGCGCCAATGAGATCATGGGCTTTCCCCGCCATCTTTCCCAGCATGTCGGCGGCTTCGTCATCACCCGCGACCGGCTCGACGAGGTCGTGCCCATCGTCAAGACGGCGATGGAAGAGCGCAAGATGGTCGAGTGGGACAAGGACGACCTCGACGCGGTCAAGATCCTCAAGGTGGATGTGCTGGCGCTCGGCATGCTGACCTGCCTGAAGCGCGCCTTCACCTTGCTCAACGACCATTATCCGCGAGCCCGCGATCCGTTTGGACAGCCCTATGTGCTCGCCACCCTCCCGGAAGAAGACAGGCGCGTCTACGCCATGATCGAGCGAGCCGACACGCTCGGCGTCTTCCAGATCGAATCGCGCGCGCAAATGTCGATGCTGCCGCGCCTCAAGCCGGCAAATTTCTACGACCTCGTCATCGAAGTGGCGATCGTGCGGCCCGGCCCGATCCAGGGCGACATGGTGCATCCTTATCTGCGCCGCCGGCAGGGCAAGGAAAAGGCCGAATATCCCAAGCCCGAGCTGGAAGAGATTCTCGGCAAGACGCTGGGCGTGCCTTTGTTTCAGGAACAGGCAATGAAGATCGCCATCGTCGCTGGCGGCTTCAAGCCGGGCGAGGCCGATGAGTTGCGCCGCGCCATGGCGACCTTCAAGCGCACCGGCACGATCGGAAATTATGAAACGCGAATGGTCGAAGGAATGGTCAAGAAGGGCTATCCTAGAGACTTCGCCGAGCGCTGCTTCAAGCAGATCGAGGGCTTTGGCGAATATGGCTTTCCCGAAAGCCATGCCGCGTCCTTCGCGCTGCTGGTCTATGCCTCCTGCTGGTTCAAGACCTTCTATCCCGACGTCTTCTGCGCCGCGATCCTGAACGCGCAGCCGATGGGTTTCTACCAGCCGGCCCAGCTCGTGCGCGACGCGCGCGACCATGGCGTCGAGGTGCGTGAGGTCGACATCAATCACTCCGTCTGGGACTGCACGCTGGAGGCCACCGCCTTCGATGCGTTCCGTATCCTTGAGCGCCACGCCTCGATGCGCGGCGTCATCGAGACGGCTCACGCCGTCCGGCTTGGCTTCCGCCAGATCAAGGGCCTGTCCGAGGAGCGCATGGACGCCGTCGTCGCCCGGCGCGGCAATGGCTATCGGTCGGTCAGGGATGTCTGGCTGCGCTCCGGCCTCGATGTCGGCGAGATCGAAAAGCTGGCGCAGGCCGACGCGTTCTGCTCGATCGGCCTCGACCGTCGCGCCGCGCTCTGGGAAGTCCGCGCCCTTGACGGCAAGAGCGCCGCCGAGAAACTGCCGCTGTTCGACCAGCCGTCGCTCAGCCTGCGCGAGCTGGAGCCGGAAACGAAGCTGCCGAAGATGCCGCTCGGCGAGCATGTCGTCCATGATTACCGCTCGCTCGGCCTGTCGCTGAAGGAGCATCCCGTAGCCTTCCTGCGTGAGCGGCTAACCCGAGCCGGCGTCACCCCCAATGCCCGCTTGCCATCGGTGCGCGACGGCCGCCGCGTCTCCGTCGCCGGGCTGGTGCTGGTGCGCCAGCGTCCGGGCAAGGGCAATGCGATCTTCCTCACGCTGGAGGACGAAAAGTCGATCGCCAACGTCATCATCTGGCCGCGGGTCTTCGACCGCTTCCGCTCGATCGTCATGGGCGCGCGCTTCATCCGCGTCACCGGCAAGCTGCAGCATGAATCGGACGTCATCCACATCGTCGCCGACAGGATCGAGGACCTGACCTCCTGGCTGAGCGTGCTGCTGCACGAAGCACCCGTCATCGAGCATCAGTCGGATGGCGATGCGAACCGGCCTGCAAGCGGCAGTCTGCCGGTGCGGGAGGACATCGCGACACTGTCTGGTTCGGCACAGCAGGTCATGCCCAAGGGGCGCAATTTTCAGTAGGAACGTTTCCGGCATGATATGAAACGAAATGCGGAGCGAAAAAGCGCCTTCGTCATCCACGGGCGGAGCAAGGAGCGTAGCGACGCGGCGTAGACCCGAGGATCCATGCCGTGACCTCGGAACGCCACCTCGGTGCCGAATTCTGCTCAGCTGTACTCTATGATCAATGTCACGGCATGGATCCCAGGGTCTCCGCGACGCCGCTTCGCGACTGCTCTGCCCTGGGATGACGAGGTAAGGGACGTCCCGCCAATCTCGAAGGCCGCATGACGGCGCAAACCCGATTACGAAGGCCCGCTGAGCCGCGGCGGCGGCGGTGCCAGCATGTCCTCGGCCGAAATCGTGCGCGCCTCCGAAGGCAGCATGATCGGGATGCCGTCGCGCACCGGATAGGCAAGCTTCGCCGCGCGCGAAACCAGCTCGCCGCGCTCGGCGTCCCAGGTCAGCGGCCCCTTGGTCAGCGGGCAGGCCAGCAATTCCAGAAGCTTCGGGTCGACCTCGGCCTTGCGCCCGTCACGTCCATCCGCTGCCATGGCAATTTTCCATCCGCTGCACAGGCTTGATTCAGATCAGGCCGACCTCACCTGAATATCAATACACCTACTGGATGCTGGAGCCAAAATCGTCATCCTCGCGCGCCAGCGTCATTTCGGTGATGGCGATCAACGTGTCGGCGCGCGTCTTCAGGTCCGCCGCTTCCAGCAGCGCCTGCTTCTCGGCCGGCCCGTAAGGCGCCATCATCGACAGCGCGTTGACCAGCATGCCGTTTTCGGCGCGGCTGACGCTCTCCCAGTCGGCCTCGAGATCATTGGCCTGCAGATAGGCGCGAAAAGCCTTGAGCAGCGCCGGCCGGTCGACCTCGGCGCCGGCCGGATCTTCCTCGAGATCGGCGAGAAAGGGCGCGATCCGGCATTGCCGGAACGGCGCCTTTGCCGCGAGCTCCTGCGTGATGCGAAACCGGCACACGCCCTGCAGCGAGATCAGGTAGCGGCCGTCGCCCGTCTCGGCGAGCGAGATGATGCGTCCGGCGCAGCCGACGCTGCACAGCTCCGGCTCGCCGTCATCGCGCAATGCGCCGTCAAGGCTCGGCTGGATCATGCCGATCAGCCGCGAGCCCGCCATCGCCTGGTCGATCATCTGCAGGTAGCGCGGCTCGAAGACGTTGAGCGGCATGCGGCCGCCCGGCAGAAGCAGCGCTCCGGCAAGCGGGAACACCGGGATCGCCGGCGGCAGATCCTTGGCAAGCCGGTAGAGTGCGTTACCGACGCGCACCGCAACCCTCCCAAAGCAACGCCGGCAAGCGCATCAACCTGCAATCTCCTCTCGCACCGGCAAACTCGTCTTGACCGCCGGCCCTGCCCTTATCTGGCGCTGAAGCCCCGCTGCTCAAGCCCGCCGGCCACGTCAGCCGGCAAAAAACTTCAGAGCAATTCCAGGAAAACTGCGTAGCGGTTGGGCTCGGCGCCTTTGGCGTAACCTTCCCTCCGGAATTGCGCAAAACAAACAAAGAACGGTTCGGCGATTCTGTGAAACGCCGAGCCGCTCTACGAGAACAGCAGCGACGACAGCTTGCGCCGCGCGCCCAGCGTCGCCTCGTCGGTCATTCCCCAGGCCTCGAAGAGCTTCAACAGCTGCGCCCGCGCGCCGTCGTCGTTCCAGGTCCGGTCGGCCTTGACGATCGCCAGCAGATTATCGGCCGCCGCATCGCGCTCGCCGCGCGCGTTCTGGATCATCGCCAGGTCGAAGCGCGCCTGATGGTCGGCCGGATTGGCGGCGAGCCGGCGCTCGAGCTCGGCCGGATTGCCAAGCACCGCGGCTTCCGCCGCCAGCGTCATCTTGGCACGCAGCGCGGCCAGCGCCGGCGCGTCCTTCTTGTCCTCGGGCGCCCGGGCCAGAACGGCTTCGGCGCCTTCCGCGTCCCCGGCATCGAACAGGATCTCGCCCAGGCCCGCGATCGCCTCGATCGTCTCCGGCGCCTGCTCCAGGATCGCGTCATAGATGTCGGCCGCGGTCTGCGCGTCGCCGGCCGTACGCGCCTCGGTCGCCGCGGCAAGCGCCTCCGCGATCTGCGGCGCGCCGCCGCCCTTGCCGCCGACCTTCTGGATGAACTGGGCGATCTGGCTTTCCGGGATCGCGCCCATGAAACCGTCGACCGGCTGGCCGTCCTTGAAGGCGATGACCGCGGGGATGGACTGGATGCCGAGCTGGCCGGCGATCGAGGGATGGTCGTCGATGTTCATCTTGACCAGCTTGACCTTGCCGCCGGCGTCCTTCACCGCCTTTTCGAGCTGCGGCGTCAGCTGCTTGCAGGGCCCGCACCATGGCGCCCAGAAGTCGACCAGCACCGGCTGCCGGCGCGATTCCTGGACGACGTCGGCGGCGAAGCTGGCGGTCGTGGTGTCCTTGATCAGGTCGGCCGCCGCCGGCGCGTCGCCCAGCGAAACCTTGGCGCGGTCGCCAGCGCCATATTGCACCGTCTGGGCGTATTGGCCGCCATTGCCGCCAAACGAGCTGCTGTACGGATTGTTGTCACTCATCGTCTCGCCCTTTCGGTCGCGCTCCCGGCGTCGGCGCCCGGCGCGTCATTGTCGGATTTCGGAACCGCCCTCCATGTGGCGATCAGCCCCTGCTTTTCAAGATAATGGGACTTTCAAGATAACAGGATCGTGGCCGGTTGCCTCGACGAATCTGATCAGATCGGCTGCGGCGATCGAGGTCGTCGCCTCATTGGTCAGCGGATGGCCGTTGATGACGTCGTGGCTCATCAACTCCTGGTCGAGCACCACCTTGACCTTCCCTTCCGTGTCGTTGATCAGGCCGAAGACGGTGACCGCTCCGGGGATGACGCCGAGCAGCGCCATCAGCATCTCGGGCTTGCCGAACGACACCCGGCCGGCGGCGCCGATCAGGTGATGGATCTGCTTCAGATCGACCACGGCCTCCTCGCCGACGGTGACGAGGAAATAATTGTCCTTCTTGTCCTTGAGGAACAGGTTCTTGGTGTGGCCGCCATGGATTTCGCCGCGCAGGGCCTGCGAATCGGCGACCGTGAACAAGGGTGGATGCCGCACGGTCGAGACGGCAATGCCGAGATCGGCAAGAAAAGCGTTGAGCTCGGCTTCGGTTTTCGGCATCGGTCCTCGCATCGTCCGGCAGGGTCTTGCCGTTTACGGCCAATGGTGCCTTTGGGGCAAGGCTGCCTGCGCAATTCCAGGAAATGCGCAGCGGCTTCCGTGCAAAATTGCGGCAAGCACGAGCGCAGTTCCAGGAGGTGCATCGCGGTTTTCCGTGCGGAATTGCGATCGGTCCGGTTTCGGACCGCCCGCTTCAACGCTTCCGAAGCGAACCTCGTCGCGGAAAGAGCTCGCTCCAAAAAGACCGTCATTTCCCTGTTGCAATCGCCGCGCTCTTCGGCCATATAGGCGCGGCTTGCGGCCCAAGGCCGCGCGAGCGGGTGTAGCTCAGGGGTAGAGCACAACCTTGCCAAGGTTGGGGTCGGGCGTTCGAATCGCCTCACCCGCTCCAGTTTCCCTCCAGGGATCAAGCAACGAAAAGCCGCGGTTCACCGCGGCTTTTTCGCGTTTGGGACTTGCGAAGAGCCCGGCTGCCAATCCCCAGGATTGCGCTCGGACTGTCGGAGAGGCCGTCGATCGCGTATTTCCGCAACGGATCTCCTGCAGAAGAGATCGACGGCACAAGCCGCGCGCTAGCTTCTCCTGGCAGGTAGCGGCCATCGTGTGGAAAGTGTCGGCGGCTCATCAGACTTGGGTCGCATGCCAAAGGGACTGTAGAGCCTCTTTTGCCTGGCGTCCGACAACTGTACTGTTCGGTGAAAGTGCTGGAGAAAATCCGGCCGGGCAGTTTAGCCGGGAGCATTTCCCGCAAGTCGTTACGTTGGGGCATAACCAGATCAAAGAACATCGGTCATGGGGTACGCAGCCTTACAGGATCCATGTGATAGCTGGCTTGTCTGTGATTTGGTTTCCGGCCTTCCGGCGGAAATAGAAGGCCGGCTGCTGATCGGGCTGACGCGACAGGAAGCCGAGCAACTTGCCGACCAGGCCAATGCAGGAATTGTCGGGCAGGCCGTCAATTCGTCGGTCCCGTTCGCCGACGTCGCCTGAAGACGCCGGGCCGGATCGCCCCACCCGCTGCGATGCAGCAGGCGGATACCATCCAGCACACCTCATCGACTTCAGGGCGTGTCGACTTCAGGCCGTTCGATCCTGGGGCGGATCAATGAGCTGCATCAGCGGCTTCAGCGTGCCGCCGGCCAGGGAACCTACATGGGCGACGGCTCCGACGGAGGGTGTTATCCGACCGGCTGACGGACATCATGCAGCTACAAACGCTTTTCGGTCCGCCGATCGTCCCGAGCCTCACGAAGCTGCGATGTCACGCGGCCGGCCAGCGCAGGCTGGTCGTGCAACTACGCCAGTCGCGCTCTCGTCGTCCGTGGCGTCGCCAGCAAAAGGCTGGTTTCGCTCCCCGTTATTCCCGGGATCAGCCTTATGCGCCGCAGCACTGCGTCGAAATCGGTGAGCGTGGCGGTGCCGAGCTCCACCACCAGGTCCCAGCGGCCGTTGGTGGTGTGGATGGTCGAGACCTCGGCGAGGCCGCCAAGCGCTTTGACGACGCGGTCGGCGGCATGGCCTTCGATCTCGATCGTCATGACGCCGCGTATCTTCTGATCGACCGCATCGGCGCGCAGCACCACCGTGTAGCCGATGATCTCGCCGGATTTCTCCAGCCGCTCCATGCGCGACCTTACCGTGGCGCGTGACACGCCGAGGTCGATGGCGAGATCGGATACGCTGCGCCGCGCATCATGCCTCAACAGCGTCACCAGCTTCTCGTCGAGAGCGTCCATCTCTGTCCATTTCGATCAAATCATCTATTCAATATGATAGATCAGCCTTCTCGAAATGCCAATTTTCGCTGTTCAAACCGCCAGCCGCCGATGATCCAATCTCGCAATATTCATTAGGGCCAAAAGAATCATGCGCTGCAGGATCGTCGGCGCGCCGGTACAGGACGGCGCGGGCAGGATGGGATGTGAAATGGGGCCGAGCGCGCTGCGCACGGCGGGGCTGGTCTCGGTGCTGGCCGAGCTGGGCCATGAGGTCGAGGACTGGGGCGCGGTCGAAAAGGCCGTGGCACGCCCGGTGGTGCATGGCAACCTCGCGCTTAAGGCGCTGCCGGAGATTTCCGCCTGGACGGCGGCGATCGCCGAGACCGCCTATGCGGCCTCGAAGGAGGCCATGCCGATCTTCCTCGGGGGCGACCATTCGATCTCCGCCGGCACCGTGTCCGGCGTGGCGCGCCACGCCGCCGAGCGCCGTCGGCCGCTCTTTGTGCTGTGGCTCGACGCGCATCCGGATTTCCACACGCTCGACACCACCACCAGCGGCAACCTGCATGGCGTGCCGCTCGCCTATGCCAGCGGGCAGGCGAGTTTCAAAGGCTATTTCCCGGATCTGCCTGAAGCCGTCGACCCGGCCCGCATCTGCGCCATCGGCCTGCGCAGCGTCGACCCGGCCGAGCGCCGCGCGCTTACAGAAGCGGGCGTCACCGTGCATGACATGCGCGCCATCGACGAGCATGGGATCGCGCCCTTGCTGCGCGCCTTCCTGGCCCGCGTCGAGAAGGAGAACGGCCTGCTCCATGTCAGCCTCGACGTCGATTTCCTCGACCCTTCGATCGCGCCGGCCGTCGGCACCACCGTGCCCGGGGGCGCCACTTTCCGCGAGGCGCATCTGGTGATGGAGATGCTGTCCGACTCAGGCCTGGTTTCCAGCCTCGACCTTGTCGAGCTGAACCCGTTCCTCGACGAGCGCGGCCGCACCGCAACCTTGATGGTCGACCTCACCGCCAGCCTGATGGGCCGCCGCATCATGGACCGCCCGACCCGCAGCCATTCCGGGAGCCTCTGACCATGACCCAGCCTTCGCGCCTCGCCATCGTCCCCTTCGTCAGCGTCGACCGCATGATGAAGCTGGTTCTCGCCATCGGCATCGAGCGCTTCCTCACCGAGCTCGCCGCCTTTATCGAGGAGGATTTCCGCCGCTGGGAGCTGTTCGACAAGACGCCGCGCATCGCATCGCACAGCCATGACGGCGTCATCGAGCTGATGCCGACCAGCGACGGCAAGATGTACGGCTTCAAATATGTCAACGGCCATCCGAAGAACATGCGCGAGGGCCGCCAGACGGTCACCGCCTTCGGCGTGCTGGCCGATGTCGGCTCCGGCTATCCGATGCTGCTCACCGAAATGACGATCCTGACAGCGCTGCGCACCGCGGCCACTTCCGCCGTCGCGGCAAAATACCTGGCGCCCAAGGGCAGCCAAGCCATGGCCATCATCGGCAACGGCGCCCAGTCCGAATTCCAGGCCATCGCCTTCAAGGCGCTCACCGGCATCGACCGGCTGCGGCTTTACGACATCGACCGCTCCGCTTCGGAGAAATGCGCGCGCAACCTGGCGGCCAAGGGTTTCGACATCACCATCTGCGCGACCGGGCAGGATGCGGTGGAAGGCGTCGACATCATCACCACGGTGACGGCCGACAAGCAGTACGCCACCATCTTGACCGACAACATGGTCGGCTCCGGCGTCCACATCAACGCGGTCGGCGGCGACTGCCCTGGCAAGACCGAGCTGCATCGCGACATCCTGCTGCGCTCCGACATCTTCGTCGAGTTTCCGCCGCAGACGCGCATCGAGGGCGAGATCCAGCAGCTCGACGCCGACCATCCGGTGACCGAGCTGTGGCAGGTGATGACCGGGAAGGCTGAGGGCCGCACGGCGCCCGAGCAGATCACGCTGTTCGATTCCGTCGGCTTCGCGACGGAGGATTTTTCAGCGCTGCGCTATGTCCGCGACCAGCTCCAGGCCACCGGCCTCTACGAGGAGCTCGACCTGCTCGCCGACCCCGATGAGCCGCGCGACCTGTTCGGCATGCTGCTGAGAGCCGCGATGCAGCCGGCGGCGTAGAGCCTTCCCTTCTCCCCGTTACACGGGGAGAAGGTGCCCGAAGGGCGGATGAGGGGCAGCGCCAGCGGTCGAAGATGAGCGCGTTGCGGCCTCCTAGGATGGCTTTTGAAGGCAATCCTCGCAGCCTCGGCGCCGCCCCTCATTGCCCTGCCGGGCATTTCTCCCCGTAGAACGGGGAGAAAGATGCTGGCATCGGCGCTTTCGCCAATCACAGACGTTGCAGGATGGGCGGCGAGGCGGCGGCCAGCCCTGTTCTCCCCCGTTCACGGGGAGAAGATGCCGGCAGGCAGATGAGGGGCCAGCGCCAGCGTCGACAAACACGGCTAACGTAAAGCCGCGCAGCTTTCCCTCTCCACCAGCACCGGCGCCAGCACCTCGCGGCGTGAGGGCGCTTCCGGCTCGCCGAGGCGCTCGAGCAGCAGGCTCACCGCCCGCGTCCCGATCTTTTCCACCGGCTGCGCGATCGTCGTCAGCGGCGGCCAGGTGGTGACGGCATAGGGGATGTCGTCGAAGCCGATCATCGACATGTCGTCGGGAACGTGCATGCCCCGCGAGCGCAGCAACGTCAGCGCGCCCATCGCCATCAAATCGTTGCAGGCAAACAGCGCGGTGATGCCCGGCGCCTGCGCCATCAGCTGCTCCATCGCCAGGCGGCCACCGGCGAAATGATAGTCGGAATCGACGATCGATGAAGCCGGCAGCTCGATGCCGGCCTCGCCAAGCGCGCGCGCGAAGCCGCGCAGGCGGGCCGGGCTGGAGCTCGAATCGCGCGGGCCGCCGATGACGCCGATCTTTCGATGCCCGAGCCCGGTCAGGTATTTGCCGGCGAGATAGCCGCCATGGTTATGGTCGACCAGCACCGAATCGACATTGACCGACTGGATCTCGCGGTCGAGCAGCACCGCCGGCACACTGGGCAAGAGGCGGGCGAAGACCCGCGCATGGTCGGACGAGCCGGCGAAGATCAGCCCGTCGATCTGCTTGGCCATCAGCACCGAGAGATATCGCTCCTCCTTCTCGGCGCTGCCGTCGGAGTTGCAAAGGATCACCGTGTAACCGGAGACGAAGCCGGCATCCTCGATCTGCCGTGCGACGCTGGCGAAGAACGGGTTGGAGTTGTCGGGCAGAAGCAGGCCGATCGTTTTGGTCTCGCCGCGCCTGAGACTCCGCGCCACCGAGTTCGGGCTGTAGCGCAGCGCCGTGATCGCGACGCGCACGCGCTCGGCCGTTTCCGGCTCGACATGGCGCGTATGGTTCATCACATGCGAGACGGTGGCGACGGACACCCCCGCATAGCGCGCGACATCGGCAATCGTCGTCATGGCCCTGGTCCCCGACTGCTCCTACATTTTCCTCGCAACGCCGGGCGTTTTCCCGCAAAGGCTCAGCGAATCTTGCGCAACAGCCTCTCCCGGTACGCGTCTAGGATGACCGCGAGCACGATGACAAGGCCGATTACGATCGGTTTGAAATTGTCGCCGACGCCGAGCAGCTGCAATCCGGTGCTGAGCACCTGCAGGATGCAGGCGCCGACCAGCGTGCCGATGATCGAGCCCTTGCCGCCGCTGAGGCTGGTGCCGCCGATGATGACGGCGGCGATGGCGTTGAGCTCGTAGCCGACGCCGGCGATCGGGCTGCCGATGTTGAGGCGCAAGAGATAGACCATGGCCGCGATGCCGGCGGTCAGCCCGCTGATGGTGAAGGCGGCGACCTTGTAGAAATCCGGATTGTGGCCCGACAGCCGCACCGCTTCGTCATTGGTGCCGACGGCGAAGATCATGCGGCCGAAAACGGTGAAGCGCAGCACGAACCAGCCGGCCGCGATCACCAGCACCGCCACCAGGAAGATCGACGGCAGGAACCCGCCGATGATGAGGTTGCCGAAATCGACGAAGCTTTGCGGCAGGCCGGTGATGGTGGAATTGTCGCTGACGACGCGGGCGGCACCCGCGGCCATGTTGAGCATGCCGAGCGTGACGATGAAGGAAGGGATCTTCCAGCGCGTCGAGATCCAGCCGTTGAGGAAGCCGCAGGCAGCACCGGTCGCCATGCAGGCGAGCAGCGCGAGCGTGATTGCCGCGGCGGGCGACAGGCTCTCATTGATCATGACGGTGGCGCCAACCACGGTGCACAGCGCCAGCACCGAACCGACGGAAAGGTCGATGCCGCCGGTGAGGATGACGAAGGTCATGCCTGCCGCGAGCACCGTGTTGATGGCGATCTGCACGAAGATCTTCAGCGCATTGCCGGAGGTGGCGAAGTAAGGCGCGCTGACCGAGAAGAACAGCGTTATCAGCACCAGCGCCAGCAGCACGCCGGCATCGCGCACGAGGAAACGCAGGAACTTCGCCCTGCCGGGGGAAACAGGCGCGGAAACGATCGCTTCGGACGTCTCGCTCATGGTCGCACATACTCCTGATAGGCGAGCGACAGGATGCGCTCCTGGTCGAATTCGGCGCGCGGCACCTCGCCGACGATTTTGTTCCTGGAAAAAACGATGATGCGATGGCACATGCCCATCAGCTCGGGCAGGTCGGACGATACCATGATGATGCCCTTCTGCTGCGCCGCCAGCATCCAGAGCAATTGGTAGATCTCGCGCCGCGCGCCGATATCGACACCGCGCGTCGGCTCGTCGAGGATCAGCGTCGAGGTGCCGCGGAACAGCCACTTGGCCAAAACCACCTTCTGCTGGTTGCCGCCGGAGAGGTTGCGCACCGCCTGCTCGATAGAGCTTGCCTTGACGCGCAGCTGGCCGACGAGATCGTTCGCTGCCGCACTCTCGGCGCGGCGGTTGAGCAGCCCGTTGCGCGAAACCTTGCCCAGATCGGTGATGGTGATGTTCTTGTCGACGGCCAAGTCGAGCAGCAGGCCCTGGCCCTTGCGGTCCTCGGTGAGGAGGCTCAAGCCGTGTCGCACCGCGTCCTTGGGCGCGGCGATCGCCACCGGCTTGCCGTCGATCTCGACGACGCCGTCGAGCTTGGGATCGGCGCCGAACAGGGCCCGCATGGCCTCGGTCCGCCCGCTGCCGACCAGGCCGGCGACGCCGAGGATCTCGCCATGGCGCACGGCGAAGGAAATTTCCGGGGTGGAAGCGTCGCGCTTCAGATTGGCGACGCTGAGCGCGACCTTGCCCGGCACGATCGAAGCGTCGAAGCCAAATTCGTCGGCGATGTCGCGGCCGATCATCATGCGCACCAGGTCGGGCACGGTGAGGCCCTTGAGATCGCGGGTCGCGACCAGCCGGCCGTTGCGCAAGACGGTCACCCGGTCGCCGATCCCGAACACTTCATGCAGCCTGTGCGAGATGTAGATGATGGTGACGCCCTTGGCCTTCAGCCGTTTGATGATGGCGAAGAGCCGTTCGATCTCCGGCGGCGTCAGCGTCGCCGTCGGCTCGTCGAGCACCAAAAGCTTGCCGTCGTAGCTCAGCGCCTTGGCGATCTCGACCAGCTGCATCTGCGCGACGCCGAGCGCCTCGACCCGCGTGCGCGGATCGATGTCGAGCCCGACTTCGTTCAGCAGCGCCACGGCGCGGCTGTTGAGCGCCTTGCGGTCGACGATGCCGAAGGCGCGCCGCGGCAGGCTTTCCAGCATCAGATTCTCGGCGATGCTGAGATAGGGCAGGAGGTTGAGTTCCTGATGCACGATGCGGATGCCGCTCTGCTGCGCGTCATGCGGCGTTTTCGGCCGATAGGGCTGGCCGTTGAAGGCGATCGTGCCTGAGTCCGGCTGGTAGATGCCGGCGAGCAGCTTGATCAGCGTCGACTTGCCGGCGCCATTCTCGCCCAGGATGATGTGCGTTTCGCCGCGCGCGATCGACAGCGACACGTCGTTCAGCGCGACGGCGCCGGGAAAGATCTTTCCGACCCCTTCAAGGGAAAGGATAGCAACGTCCATTTGAGCGGAATCCCGAAATTGCGCTCTTCCGCCCCGCGGGCGGTACGAGCGCGCCGTCATCGCCGCCGGCACTTGCCGGCGGCGATGATGAGACTAGCCAACGCCGGAAGGGAGTGCCGGCGCCCTGGCTCGCCTCAGGCAGTGATCAGCTTGACATCGGTCTTGACCCAGCCGGAGAATTTCTCGCCGGCAAGCTCGCGCAGGCCGTAGTCGATGCCCATCGCCGCCATCTTCGCGCCATACTGCTCGACGGTGGCGAGCATCTTGCCTTCCTTGAGCAACGGACCGACCGCCGGGATGTTGTCGAAACCGACGACCTTGATCTGGCCGGACTTGCCGGCCGCGTCGATCGCCTTGACGACGCCGAGCGCCATCGAGTCATTGGCTGCCATCACGCCCTGGATGTCGGGATGCTGGGTGAGGAAGTTGGTCATCAGCGTGTTGGCTTCCTCGGTCTCCCAATGCGCGGTCTTGGAGTCGAGCAGCTTCAGCTTGTACTCCTTCACCGAATCGTCGAAGCCGAGCTTGCGCTGCTTGGCATTGTCGGCCTCGGGATTGCCCTCGAGGATGACGACCTTGCCGCCCTTGCCCAGCGCCTTGCCGAGCGCGTCGCCGGCGAGCTTGGCGCCCGCACGGTTGTCCGGACCGAAGAAGGCGAGGTCGATGCCGGCCTTCTTCTTGGCTTTCTCGTCGAGCGCGACGTCGATGTTGATGACCTTGATGCCGGCCTTCAGCGCCTTGGCGATCGGCGTGACCATGGCCTTCGAGTCGGCCGGCGCCACGACGATGATGTTGTAGTTCTGGGTGATGAAGTTCTCGATCGCGTCGACCTGGGCGGCGAAGTCGCGCTCGTCCTTCATGCCGACGGCGGCGAAATCGAACTTGTCCTTGTTCTTGGCCGCATAGTCCTCGGCACCCGCCTGCATCTGCTTGAAGAACTCGTTGGCCAGCGACTTCATCACCAGGCCGACCTTCGGCTTGTCGGCGGCGAGAACCGGCCCGAGCGGCAGCGCCAGCGCCCCGGCGGCCAAAGCGCTGGTCTTCAGGAATTGACGACGCGAGAACGGGCCAAACCCGTGCGTATTCGAAATCTTGCTCATTAGTCTCCTCCACTTGATTGAGCCGTAATCGGTTACGTAACCGATTACGCGACAAACTAGGTTGCTATTTTATCAGATGTCAATATCGACGGTAAGGCAGCAGCGCGGCGCGGGCAGTGACAGTTCAATTGCCGGCTGTGTTGGCCCCTGAGCACCGGCATTCAGCCGGGTGCGCAACCACTTGGCGGAAAAATCGCTGAAGGCGCGCACGCGCGGATTGCCCCTCAGGTCCGGATGGGAAAGCACCCATAGGTCCGAAGCGAGTTCTTCGACGGTTTCGCCTGCGCGCGACAGCCGTCGCCCCGCGGTGGTTGGATTGAAGGTGAGCTCGTGAGGAACTCCCCAATGACCAATAGCTACATTGCGAATTCGGTCACAACTGGATGGCATATTGACAGGTGACAGAGACCCTGAATCAATGTGACCAAGGAGTTTCCATTGAACAATCTGATCGGAGTCGGAGTGTATACGCCTGCCGAAGCGGGAAGGCTTTTGCACATCCGCCCGGCAAAAATTTCCCGTTGGCTCCGAGGCCACAGGATCAAAAAACAGAATTATCCATCGTTATGGACGCCAGAAGTCAACTTAGGGGACGAGCACGTCTTCCTTGGATTTCGAGACCTGATGGAAGTGCGCGTCGCTGATGCATTCATTCGCGCGGGGGTGTCAGCGCAGCGGGTCAGAGCCGCAATAATTTTGGCGCGTGATGTTATTGGTCAGGAAAGGCCTCTCTCCACTAATCGTTTTCGGACCGATGGTCGTGAGATTTTTGTATCCGTGATCGAGACCGGCGAAGACGGTAAAGAAAGAGAGCGGCTACTGAACCTATTCAAGCGACAGTATGAGTTTAAGGGAATCATCGAACCGATCCTCAAAACAGTCGATTTTGGTGATGACGGTAATCCGCTTCTTTGGTGGCCCAGTGGGCGCCGGATGAACGTCGTCGTTGATCCATCGAGAGCCTTTGGCCAACCAATTGAAGCGGCCTCAAGCGTGCCCACCGTCATCCTAGCGGCAGCTGCGAGACAAGAAGGAGTTTCTGGTGCGGCTCGCGCGTATGCTGTGCCGGAAGCCGCCATAAGACGTGCCATCGAATTCGAGGCTTCCCTGGAGCACGGACTCGCGGCGTGAACGTCTTGTTTGACAACTGCACGGCTCCTCTTCTTGCTACGACCCTAGACGGCTTTGTCCACCACTACGGCCATAGAGCGTTTCACATCAAAGACGTGCCGGGCCTACCCAAAGGCCGACACTCAGCCGATATCGACTGGATCAGGCATCTTCAAAGGTCAGCCGACACTTGGATATTCATCTCAGGTGACGGGCGTGTGTTGAAGAACCCTGCCGAGCGTGCTGCTCTGCGCTCGGCCGGTCTTCATGGCTTCATTCTCGCACCGGCCTACCAAAAAACAGCAATGCACCAATTGGCCGGCACTCTCGTCTGGAAATGGCCAGAGATCGAGGCGGTCACCAATCTCGTCGCCGCGCCATCGATGCACGAGATCCCTATCAAGCGGATAAGCAAATTGCGTCCTCTTCCGCTTTAGGCGTGTCTGCATCGGGTGCAGATTCACTCAAGTATAGACGCCTTCACCGCCACCCCAGCGCCGGCGCGACGTGCTTCAGGATCGCTTCGATGACATGGGCGTTGTAGTCGACGCCGAGCTGGTTGGGCACGGTGAGCAGCAGCGTGTCGGCCTCGGCGATCGCCTGGTCTTCCTTGAGCTGCTCGATGAGCAAATCCGGCTCCGCGGCGTAGGTGCGGCCGAACACGGCGCGCTTTTCCGGCTCGATATAGCCGAAATGATCCTCGCCCTCGCTGCCGCCGAAATAGGCGCGGTCCATGTCGTTGACGATGGCAAAAATGCTGCGGCTCACCGACACGCGCGGCTCCCTGGCGTGGCCGGCCTCCTTCCAGGCGGCGCGGTAGGCGCGGATTTGCTCGGCCTGCTGGATGTGTAGCGGCTGGCCGCCTTCGTCGAATTTCAGCGTTGAGCTCTGCAGGTTCATGCCGAGCTTGGCCGCCCATACGGCGGTGGCGTTGGTGGCCGCGCCCCACCAGATGCGCTCGCGCAAGCCGGCCGAGAACGGCTCGAGCCTGAGCAGGCCGGGCGGATTGGGAAACATCGGCCGGGGATTGGGCTGGGCAAAGCCTTCGCCACGCAACAGGTCGAGGAAGATCTCGGCGTGGCGGCGCGCCATGTCGGCGTCGCTCTTGCCCTCTTCCGGCACGTAGCCGAAATAGCGCCAGCCATCGATCACCTGCTCGGGCGAGCCGCGGCTGATCCCCAATTGCAAACGTCCGCCGGCAATCAGGTCGGCGGAGCCGGCATCCTCGGCCATGTAGAGCGGGTTCTCGTAACGCATGTCGATGACGGCGGTGCCGAGTTCGATATGCTTGGTCTTGGCGCCGGCCGCCGCCAGCAGCGGGAAGGGCGAGCCGAGCTGCCGGGCAAAATGGTGGACGCGGTAATAGGCGCCGTCGGCGCCGAGCTCCTCGGCCGCGACCGCGAGGTCGATCGACTGCAGGAGCGCGTCGGCGCCCGAGCGCGTGCCCGATTGCGGCGAGGGCGACCAATGCCCGAACGACAGAAACCCGATCTTCTTCATGTGCTCCGTTCCTGCTGGAGCAGCCCATCGGCCGCTCAAACCCCTTGTTGCTCCAGCAGATAGCCAGGGCAGTGCCGCGATACAACGGACACCGAACGGATACAGACCGTCAATGAGTTCTTCGAGATGCCCCGGCTCCGGCGCCGTCCCGCGCCATGCGAAACCGGATAAGCTCATCTCCGCATTCTCGCCGTCGCCAGAGCGCTGTATCGTTTCCGCCGATCGATGATTCCCTGGACGGAGCCTTCATGCATGGCCTGACACCCATACTTTCCACCGTGACGGCCTCTTTCCTGGCGTCCTTCGTCGAAGTCGTCGAGGCCTTCACCATCGTGCTTGCCGTCGGCGTGACGCGCAGCTGGCGCCCGGCGCTGACGGGTGCTGCCCTGGCGCTCGTCCTGCTGGCGGCGCTGGTGCTCATTTTCGGACCGCTGCTGGCGCTCGTTCCCATTACCGTCCTGCAATTCGTGGTCGGCGTGCTCTTGATCCTGTTCGGCATGCGCTGGCTGAGGAAGGCGATCCTGCGCAGCGTCGGCGTGATCGCGCTGCATGACGAGGAGCAGGCCTTTTCCAAGGAGACGGCGGCCTTGCGGCGGCAGGCCGACGACCGCCGCGCCGACTATCTGGCGGCCGTCGCGTCGTTCAAGGCGGTGCTGCTCGAGGGTGTCGAGGTGGTGTTCATCGTCATTGCCGTCGGCGCCGCGCACGGACAGACGCTCTATGCCGGCCTCGGCGCGCTGGCGGCCTTCGTGCTGGTGATGCTGATCGGGCTCGCCGTGCATCGGCCTTTGGCGCGCGTGCCCGAGAATTCGCTGAAATTCGTCGTCGGGCTGATGCTGACCAGCTTCGGCGTGTTCTGGACCGGCGAAGGCCTCGGCGCCGAGTGGCCGGGCGCCGATCTCGCCCTGCTCGCCATCTTCGCCATCATTGCCGCGGCTTCCTTCGCAATCGTGCGCTGGCTGCGCAGCGCTTATCCGGCAGCCGCCGAAGGAGTTGCCCGATGACCATGATGCGTCTTGTGTTCAAGGAGCTCGTCGGCATGTTCGTCGACGATGGCAATCTTGCGCTGCTGGCGCTGATCCTGATTGCGCTGATCACCGCTGCGGTGAAGTTCCTGGGGCTGCCGCCGCTCATCGGCGGCTTCCTGCTTCTCGCCGGCTGCCTGGCAATTCTTCTGGAGAGCGCGCGCCGTGCCGCGCGCGGGAGAGTGCGCTGATTTTGAAAGGTTGCCGTTTGTCGACGGGCTCGTTCGTTTCCGTGAAATCAGCGCAAACGCTGGAGATTGGCGGAAGCCTCTCAAACTCGTCATCCACGGGCGGAGCGACGCGAAGCGGAGCGCAGACCCGAGGATCCATTCCGGGACCTTGGTCGAGGAATGCAGCGGAGCAGAATTCTGCACCGTTGTGACGCTTCGAAGTGGTCTGCGCGCGTCGCCTCGCTCCTTGCTCCGCCATAGAATGACGACATAACAAGCGCTTCGGCCAATCTCCAAGCCTGTCAACGCAGACAAAGCCGCTGTATCGGGAAACTAGTAAACCGTGAACAGTGTCGGCAGGTGGCCGCTCAGGCGGAAATACTCGACCGCCTCGATGACCGGAAACAGCGCCAGGAAATAAAGCCCGTCGCGGAACGTTCTTCTCAAGGCGCTCGTCGAAAACAGCCACTGGTCCTCATCGCGGTAAAGCAGCGGGTTTGGCCAGAAGCGCGGCGTGCGTTCGGCATAGGCCACATGGACGGCGCCGAACTTGCCGGCGAGGTACTCTGCCTCCTTGCGCGCGGTGAACCGGAAGACGAGGAAGCTGGCCAGACCGAGCATCGCGGCCGCAAGCGCCGAGCCGAACATCAGCCCGATACCGGCCGCGCCGACGGTCGAGAAGAAATAGAGAGGATTCTGGGTCATCGAGAACGGGCCGGATACGACCAGCTCGTCGTTCTTCCTGCCGCCGACGAAGAGGATGCTCCACAGGCGGCCAAGGAAGCAGGTCAGCACCATCACAAAGCCGATCGTCTCGACGACTTCGTGCCCGTTCGAGCCGTCGGCCAGAGCCGGCTTGCTGAACAGAAGCAGGATGACGGCGAGCACGGCGGCCACCTGCACGACGATCAGGCGCTTGTGCTGGTCGAACGCTTTCGGCGCCGATTTGAGGGAAATGTAGGCCATTCTTCTTATCGCTCCGGCGCCGACGGGCACGCCAGGCTTCTGTAACCCTTCTGCCGGAAGATGACGAGGGCCGGCGGATGTTTTTGGCCGACCTTACGAATTTGTAAGCGCGCGGACAGGCTGCGGTGAATTTGGTCTGTCTAACGTGGCAGTCGTCGCCACCTGGAATTCGAGGCGGCTCGTACGAACAACGGACCCGCCATGATCTCCCAAGCCGACAATCCCGAATTGAACCGGGTCCCGGACGTCACCATCGATTTCTGGCTGATCAAGATCATGGCGGTGACCATGGGCGAGACGGCGGCCGACTATCTCGCCGTCAATCTCGGCCTCGGCCTCACCATTACGTCGCTCATCATGACAGGGGTTCTGACTATCGCGCTTGTCCTGCAATTCGCGCAGAAGCGCTACGTGCCCTGGGCCTACTGGCTCGCCGTCGTCCTGATCAGCATTGTCGGCACTTTGGTCACCGACAACCTGGTCGACAATTTCGGCGTGCGGCTGGAGACGACGACGATCGTCTTCTCGGTCTCGCTGGCACTGACCTTCATGGCCTGGTACGCCAGCGAAAAGACGCTGTCGATCCACACCATCTTCACCACCAGGCGCGAGATCTTCTACTGGCTGGCGATCCTCTTCACCTTCTCGCTCGGCACGGCCGCCGGCGATCTGGTCGCCGAGCGCTTCGACATGGGCTATCTCACCACCGGCCTCATCTTTGGCGGCGTGATCGCCGCGATCACGCTTGCCTGGTCCTTCCTTGGCCTGAACGGCATCCTCGCCTTCTGGCTTGCCTATATCCTGACCCGGCCGCTCGGCGCCTCCTTCGGCGACCTGCTGTCGCAGCCGATCGAATATGGCGGCATGGGCTTCGGCACCACCGTCACCAGCCTGACCTTTCTCGGCTGCATCGTGGTCATCGTTCTCTATATGTCGCTGAAGAGGCTGATCGACGAAGACGAACAGGCCCTGCTCGACTAGGGCATGATGCCGAACGAGCGTGAAGCGGCTTTCGGTCGGGAGGCGCGTAAAAACCGATGGTTAGAGCGATCTCCGTCCCGAATTGCAAAACGAAGAAGTGCAGCCAGCCAAGAAAAAGCCGCAGCCGGTGCTACCATGCCGGCGAGGTTGAGGCGTAAGGACAGCCCGGGACGATGCGACTTCTGCTTGTTGAAGACGATCCAAGAACCGCCGACTATATCGTCAGGGGACTGACCGAGGCCGGCCATGTCTGCGATTTGCTGCGCGACGGTCATGACGGTCTGTTCGCCGCGACCCGCAACGCCTATGACGTGATCGTCGCCGACCGCATGGTTCCCGGCCTTGACGGCCTGTCGATGATCAAGGCGGTGCGCGCCGCCGGTATCCACACGCCGGCCATTTTCCTGACCTCGATCGGCGGCGTCGACGACCGCGTCGAGGGCCTGGAAGCGGGCGGCGACGACTATCTGGTCAAGCCCTTCGCCTTTTCCGAGCTGCTTGCCCGCATCCATGCGCTCGGCCGGCGGCCGGCGGCGCAGGAGCAGAAGACGGCTTTGCGCGTCGCCGACCTCGAAATGGACCTGATCCAGCGCCGCGTGACCAGGCAGGGCCAGCCGATCGACCTGCAGCCGCGCGAATTCAGCCTGCTCGAAGTGCTGATGCGCGGCGAAGGCCGCGTCATCACCCGCACCATGCTCCTGGAGCGCGTCTGGGATTTTCATTTCGACCCCAAGACCAGCGTCGTCGAGACGCATATCAGCCGGCTGAGGGCCAAGGTCGACAGGCCGTTCGACGTGCCGCTGATCCACACCGTGCGCAACACCGGCTACAGCCTGCATGTTCCGGCCTGATCTTCCGTCCGGAGTTGCGGTGCAACCAACCGCGTTCGCGATCACATGAGCGGGCCGCGCCCAAGCCTCGCGCGCAGCACGCCGTTCCGGCTGGCCCTGACCTTTGCCTTCCTGTTCGTGCTTGCCTTCATCCTCTCCGGCGCGATCGTCTATCAGCTGATGAGCAACGATCTGGCGAGGCGGCTGGATGAATCGATCAAGGAGACCTATTCGGTCGTCGCGGTGACTTATGCCAAGAACGACCAGGAAGACCTGATCGCCACCATCACCGACCATGTGCAGCTCGACACCGACAAGGACCAGCTCTTCTCGCTGACGGATCAGAACGGCAACCGCCTGGCAGGCAATTTCACCGCCTCCGATCTTCCCGACGGCTTTTCCATGTTTGCGGTGCGGCTGCCCGGCGTGCCGCCCGACACAATGTACCGCGCCTATACGGGCGAGGTCGGCGACAACAATCTGACGGTCGCCTTCTCGATGTCCGAAACGCAGGAGCTGGAGACCATCGTGCTGATGAGCTTCGGCTGGGGCACGCTCTTCATCACCGGCCTCGCGATCGCCGGCGGCGCGCTGCTTGCCTCGCGCGTCCAGCGGCGTTTGGATGGCATCGCCAGCACCATGGTCGACGTCTCGCATGGGCGGCTCGACGCGCGCATTCAGCTGATCGGCAATGGCGACGACATCGACGCCGTCTCCGGCCAGGTGAATGCCGCGCTCGACCGCCTGTCGGCGCTGGTCGACGGCATGCGCGAAGTGAGCGCCAACATCGCCCATGATCTCAAGACGCCGCTCAACCGGCTGCAGATGATCCTGGAATCCGCCGCCGACAAGACGGTGTCGGGCGAGGATGTCTCCGCCGAGCTGACCGACGCCCGCACTGAGAGCCAGCAGATCAACAGCACGTTCGACGCCTTGCTTCGTATTGCTCAGATCGAAGCCGGCGCCCGCAAGGCGCGCTTCGTCGATCTCGATGTCGGCCCGGTGGTCGAGACCATCGGCGACGTCTATGCCGATGTCGCCGAGGATGACGGCAAGTCCCTGTCCACAACGGTCGTTCCGGATACGAAATGTCACATTCACGGCGACCGGGACCTGCTGATGCAGATGCTCGCCAATCTCGTCGAGAACGCGCTCAGGCATTGCCCGCCTGGCACCGCGATCGAGCTCTCGGTCACCAGGGAAGGCAGCCATGTCCTCATTCATGTCCGCGACAATGGCCCGGGCATTCCGGCCGAGGAGCGCGAAAAAGTGTTCCGTCGGCTCTACCGGCTGGACGCGAGCCGCACGACGCCGGGCAGCGGCCTGGGCTTGAGCCTGGTCAAGGCGGTGGCCGACCTGCATGGCGCCGCCATAACGCTCGAGGATCGCAATCCGGGCCTGGGCGTGACCGTCAGCCTTCCGGCCGTGCGAGCTCCGGTGGCCTGAGGCTGTATCCGACACGGGGATTTTGAAAGGTTGCGGCCAACCCAACGTCGTCATTCTAGGGCGGAGCAAGGAGCGGAGCGACGCGCGCAGACCCTAGAATCCATGCCGTGACGTTAAGGCGTTGCGGCGGTCACAGAATATTCTGCACCGTTGCGCTTTCCGGCAGAGGCCACGGCATGGATTCTAGGGTCTACGCGGTACGCTTCGCTTCCCGCTCCGCCCTAGAATGACGACGGGGTGGACGTTTCGGCCAATCTCGAAGGCATGCAATGCCAATGCACAACATAGCCGACGGATCAAAGTCCCAGTGCTGGGGAATCTACCGCGCGGCGCCCGACCGGCGGAAATCGGAAGGCGACATGCCGGCGAGCTTGCGGAACGACTTGTTGAAGGCGCTGAGCGAGCCGAAGCCCGATTCCATGGCGACCCTCAGCACATTGGCATTCTCATGCATCAACAGCGCCTGCGCGTAGCTCAGGCGCAGGAGATTGACATATTCGTTGAGCGTCATGCCGGTCGATTTCTTGAACAGGCTCATCGCGTATTTGGGATGGATGTCCGCGGCCGAGGCAATGCTCACGCAGTCGATGTCGTAGAGGAAATTCTCGGCGATGAAATCGCACATGCGCCCGACATTACGCGAGGATTGCTGGTCGAATCGATTGCCTGCCCCTTGCCCGGCCGCGGCTCCCGGCACAAGGCGGTAGGGCTCGAAGCGCACCCGCTCGAGCCGAAGCAGCAGCTCGCTCACGGCGTGCTCGGTCCTGGCTGGATCGCCCGAGCGCGCATATTCGTTCCAGCGCTTGAAATTGTCGTTGTCCGACTGGTCGGTCGCGTTGGTCACCAGCGTCGCGCCGGTCATCAGCCGATGGCGTATGTCGGCCGGCAGATGCAGGCGGAAGAAATGCACCAGCGGCAGATGCGCGCCCGCATAGACGGCGTCGTCGGAAAGGTCGTCCATCTGGTGCGGCAGGCCGCCCCAGAACAGGCACATCTCGCCGGCCGACAGTGAAATCTCGTGCTCGGCCATGCGGTAATGCACGCGGCCCTGCACGATGAAGTTCACCTCGACCTGGGCGTGCCAGTGCGGCTTCAGCATCACCAACGGGTGGTTGTGGAACATCTGCAGCATGAGCGGCAGTCCTTCGACGCTGCTCGCTCCGGGCTGGTAGAACGGACGCCCCGACACCTTACTTTCCGCCAACTTCTTATTCCCTCTGACGGGGACAAGCCTTCCGCGCCGCATAGTCTAGCCACGCTCACAGCGAGAGAGCAAATGAAATGGGAGGATTTCAATGCGCACTACACTGACCTGCGCCGCGCTTTTGCTTGCCCTGGGTTCAGGCCCGGCGCTGGCGCAGTCCGGCGAGATCACCATCTGGAGCTGGAACATCGCGGCTTCGTCGCTGAAGTCGACGGTCGAGGGCTTCAACAAGAAATATCCCGACATCAAGGTCACGGTTCAGGACCTCGGCAACCAGCCGACCTATGACAAATCGATCGCCGGCTGCGCCGCCGGCGGCGTCGGCCTGCCCGACATCGTCTCGATCGAGAACGGCGAGGCGGAAAACTACTGGAGCCAGTTCCCGGACTGCTTCGTCGACCTGCACACGCTGGGTTACACCGCCGAGGATCAGAAGAAATTCCCCGATTTCAAGCGCACCGAACTCGAAGTCGGCGACAAGGCCTATGCGATGCCCTGGGATTCCGGCCCCGTGGCCGTCTTCTATCGCCGCGACTTCTACGAGAAAGCCGGTGTCGACCCGGCCTCGATCAAGACCTGGGACGATTTCATCGCCGCGGGCAAGAAGATCCAGGAGACCAATCCCGGCGTCACCATGACCAATGCCGACTTCAACGGCGACACCGAATTCTTCCGCATGATCTCCAACGAGCAGGGCTGCGGCTATTTCGCCGAGGACGGCCAGTCGATCACCGTGGCCGAACCGAAATGCGTCGACGCCCTGACCAAGGTCAAGGAGATGAAGGACGCCGGCATCGTGTCGTCGGCCGACTGGTCGACCAAGATCACCAACAACACCGCCGGCACCGTCGCCAGCCAGGTCTATGGCGGCTGGTATGAAGGCACGATCCGCACCGAATCGCCGAAGGAGAGCGGCAAATGGGGCGTCTATCTGATGCCGAGCCTCACCGCCGACGGCCCGCGCGCCGCCAATCTCGGCGGCTCGTCCTTGGCCATCACCTCGGCCTCGAAGAACAAGGAAGCCGCTTACGCCTATCTGAAATACACGCTGGGGACCAATGAGGGCCAGATCACCATGCTGAAGGATTTCGGCCTGGTGCCGTCGCTGATCTCGGCGCTCGACGACCCTTATGTCGCGCAGGGGCAGCCCTATTGGGGCGGCCAGGCGGTCTGGAAGGACATCCTGGCCACGCTGCCCAAGGTGGTGCCGAGCCGCGGCACGCAGTTCCAGAGCGATGCAGAGATCATCCTGCGCGCCGTGCAGACCAAATATCTGGCCAATGGCTATCCCGACGCCAAGACCGCGCTCGACGATGCCGCCAAGCAGATCGCCGCCGCGACCGGCCTGCCGGTGAAGTGACGAGCCGCTTTCCCCTTCTCCCCTTGTGGGAGAAGGTGGATTGGCGCGCAGCGCCAAGACGGATGAGGGGTGCTCCAGCGGAGCGAGACGTCGGCTTTCCCTGGAACACCCCTCATCCGGCCGCTTCGCGGCCACCTTCTCCCGCAGGGGGAGAAGGGAAAGACAGAGAAAGGAGGAAGCCAATGCGCACCCAGAACGCCACCGCGTACCGCTTCCTCACGCCTTACCTCCTGATCTTCGCCATTTTCTGGATCTGGCCGATCATCTCGTCCTTCCTGATCTCCTTCCAGGCGACACGCACCGTGCCGTGGCGCTTCGCGCCGGCCTTCAACTGGGGCCGCCTGATCGGCGACCCGGCCTTCTACAATGCGCTGAAGAACACGCTGCTGATCCTCGTCATCCAGGTGCCGGTGATGATCTCGCTGGCGATCGTCATGGCGGTGCTTCTGAATTCGCCGCTGTTGAAGGCGCGCGGCCTCTACCGCTTCGCCTTCTTCGCCCCGGTCGTGGTCGGCGAGGTCGCCTATTCGGCCGTCTTCCGCCTGATGTTCAGCCTCGATTTCGGCATCATCAACAAGCTCTTGAACAGCGTCGGCCTGCCCAAGATCGACTGGTTCTCCGACGTCACGCCGGCCATGGCGCTGATCATGATCGCGGTGACCTGGCGCTGGGCGGGCTACAACGCCATCATCATCCTCGCCGGCCTGCAGTCGATTCCCGAGGACGTCTACGAGGCCGCGACGCTCGACCGCGTCTCCAAGGTGAGGCAGTTCTTCTACATCACCTTGCCGCTCTTGAAGCCGGTCATCGTTTTTTGCGCCGTGCTGTCGATCATCGGCACCATGCAGCTCTTCACCGAGCCGTTCCTGATCACCGAGCGCGGCGGGCCGGGCGGCGGCACCGAGACGCTTGGGCTGCTGCTCTACCGCCAGGGCTTCCGCTCGCTCAATTTCGGCTACGCCTCGGCCATCGCCTACACCATGGCGGGCCTGGCGATCGCCATCACCTTGGTGCAGCTCTGGCTGATGAGGGAGCCGAAATGAGCTCGCGTTCGCAAGCAAGGCTCGGGCGCAGCATTGCACTGCATCTTTTCCTGACGCCGCTGGCGCTGGTCTGGCTGTTTCCGCTGTGGATGATGGTGGTGTTTTCCACCATGCCCGACAACGGCATCTTCAGCCCGGGCATCGAGCTTCTGCCGCACGACAATTTCCTCGACAATGTCAACAATCTGCAGCGCGACACCAATTTCGTCGGCGCCATCGGCATCTCGGTCTCGGTGGCGGTGACCTACACCGTGCTTTCGGTGCTGCTCACCTCGATGGCCGGCTGGGCGCTGGCGCGCTACGAATTCCACGGCAAGGGCATCGTGGTGGCGATCATCTTCGGCACCATCACGCTACCCTACGCCGTGGTGCTCATCCCGCAATTCATCATGGTGGCGCGCGACTTCGCTTTGGCCAACACCTGGATCGCGCTGATCGTGCCGCCGCTGTTCAATTCGCTGGGCGTTCTCTTCATGCGCCAGGCCTTTTCGATGATGCCGGCAGAGCTGTTCGACGCGGCGCGCGTCGAGGGCGTCAAGGAATGGCGCATTTTCCTGTTCGTGGCGCTGCCGCTGGCCCGCCCGATGCTGGCGGCCCTGGCCATCATCCTCTTCCTCGCTTCGTGGAACAATTACCTCTGGCCGCTTCTCATCAACAGCCAGCCCGGCGCCATGACGGCGCCGGTGGCGCTCGGCACGCTGATCGGCCTCACCAAGGTGTCGTGGGGCGGCATCATGGCAGGCGCCGTGATGCTGACCGTACCCATGCTCGTCGTCTTCGTGCTCTTGCAGCGCCACTTCATCGCCGGCATCGCTGCCGGCGCCGTCAAATAGAAAGGACGCGATGGCCGCCGTCACGCTCACCAATGTCGTCAAGCGCTTCGGCATCTTCGAGGTCGTCCACGGCGCCAACATCGACATCGCCGACGGCGAGTTCGTCGTCTTCGTCGGCCCCTCCGGCTGCGGCAAGTCCACGCTGCTCAGGATGATCGCCGGGCTGGAGGACATAAGCGGCGGCGACATCGCCATCGGCGGCAAGGTGATGAACGATGTCGAGCCGGCCGACCGCGGCATCGCCATGGTGTTCCAGTCCTACGCGCTCTACCCGCACATGACCGTGGAGCAGAACCTTTCCTTCGGATTGCGGATGAACGGCAACCCGAAGGCCGACACGGATCGCCGGGTTAGCAAAGCCGCCGGGATCCTGCGCATCGACGAATTGATGCAGCGGCGCCCGAAGCAATTGTCCGGCGGCCAGCGCCAGCGCGTCGCCATCGGCCGCGCCATCGTGCGCGAGCCGCAGGTGTTCCTGTTCGACGAGCCGCTGTCGAACCTCGACGCGGAACTTCGGGTGCAAATGCGGGTCGAGATCTCGCGCCTGCACAAGGAGCTCGGCGTCACCATGATCTATGTGACGCACGACCAGACCGAGGCGATGACGTTGGCTGACCGCATCGTCGTGCTGAAGGCCGGCAATGTCGAGCAGATCGGCGCGCCGCTCGACCTCTATGACGACCCGGCCAACCGTTTCGTAGCCGGCTTCATCGGCTCGCCAAAGATGAATTTTCTCGGCGCCAAGGTCGTCGAGACGACGAACAGCGCCGCGATTATCGAGCTCGTCAATCATGGCGGCGCGCGGTTGCGCAAGCCGCTCTGCGAAGCTTTGCCGGCCGTTGGTGCCGAGGTCGTGCTCGGCGTCAGGCCGGAACATTTCCTCGAGGCCGGCGAGGGCGATTGCGACATTCCCGTCAAGGCCGACGTCGCCGAGCATCTGGGTTCCGTGAGCTACGTCTACGCCAACGCCGGACCCGAGGAACTGATCGTCGAGCGCGAGGCCTCGCGGCAGCGCGCCAGCGGCGACCATTTCACGGTTTCGATCAAGGCGGACCGCGCGCTGCTCTTCGACAAGACGGGCGCGAGGATCCGCTGACCCGCAAATTTTCTTTGCCGGCATGCCAGGCGTGGCGGCGACCCATGGAGAATTCGACATGACATCCTCATCCAAGAAAATCCGCTGGGGCATCCTCGGACCCGGCAGCATCGCGAAATCCTTTGCCGGCGGCGTGGCGCAGTCGCGCACCGGCGAGCTGGTGGCGCTCGGCGCCCGCAACCCTGCCAAGCCGGGTCTGGCGCAAGCGTTCCCGGGCGCGCGCATCCTCGACGGCTATGACGCGCTGCTTGCCGACAAGGACGTCGACGCCGTCTACATCTCTATCCCGCATCCCGGCCATGCCGAATGGGCGATCAAGGCCGCCGAGGCCGGCAAGCATGTGCTGTGCGAGAAGCCGCTGGCGCTGACCGCCTTCGAAGCCGACGCCATGATGCATGCGGCGCGCAAGGCCGGCACGTTTCTGGGCGAGGCCTTCATGTACCGGCTGCACCCGCAGACCCTGCAACTGGTCGAGCTGATCAAGTCGGGCGCGATCGGCGAGATCCGCATGATCAAGTCGAGCTTCGGCTTCGCCATGCCGGGTTTCATGCCCGACCACCGGCTCTATGCCAACGAGCTCGCCGGCGGCGGCATCCTCGATGTCGGCGGCTATCCCGTGTCGATGGCGCGGCTGATCGCGGGTGCTGCCGTGGGTCAGCCTTTCGTCGAGCCCGACAGGGTTGTCGGCGCCGCCCATCTCGGCCAGTCCGGCGTCGATGAATGGGCCTCGGCGCTGCTGCATTTCCCCGGCGGCATCGTCGCCGAAATCTCCTGCAGCATCTCGCTCAACCAGGACAATGTGCTGCGTATTCTCGGCACCAAGGGCCGCATCGAGGTGCCCGATTTCTGGTTCGCCGGTGGCGACCGCGATGTCGGACCGGGCCGGATCGAGGTGATCCGGTCCGGGGCCGCCCGCGAGGTGATCAGCCTCAACGAGACCCGCCACCTCTATTCCTTCGAGGTCGATGCCGCCGGCGAGGCAATCCTCGCCGGACGGCAGGAACTCGCCTGGCCGGGCATGGGCTGGGCCGACAGCCTCGGCACGCTGCGCGCGCTCGACAAATGGCGCGCCGCGGTCGGACTGGAATATGAGATCGAGAAGCCGGCTAAGCGCGTCAACACGCTCTCCGGCCGGCCGCTGCGCACGAACGGCACCGAAATCGGCAAGCGCGCCATCCCAGGCCTGCCGCGCTCAGTGTCGCTTCTGGCGCTCGGCTTCGAGGATTTCCGCACCTTTTCCTCCGGCTCGATCCTGCTCGACGCCTATTTCGAGGCCGGCGGCAATCTGTTCGACACCGGCTTTGTCTACGGCTCGGGTTACACCGAGACGCTGCTTGGCCAGTGGCTGAAAAATCGCCGCGTGCGCGAGCAATCGGTCATCATCGCCAAGGGCGCGCATTCGCCGCTCTGCTATCCCGATGTGATCGGCAAGCAGCTCGCCCAGTCGCTCGACCGGCTGCAGACCGACCATGTCGACATCTATTTCATGCATCGCGACAATCCGGACGTGCCGGTCGGCGAATTCGTCGACGCCATGGACCGGGAGGCCAAAGCCGGGCGCATTCGCGGCCTTTTCGGCGGCTCCAACTGGACGATGGAGCGCATGGACGCGGCCATTGCCTATGCCGAGAAGAACGGCAAGCAGAGGCCCGGCGCGCTTTCCAACAATTTCTCGCTGGCTGAGATGCTGGAGCCGATCTGGGCCGGCTGCGTCACCTCCTCCACCGATGCCTGGAAGGCCTGGCTGACGGCAAGGCAGATGCCGAACTTCGCCTGGTCGAGCCAGGGCCGCGGCTTCTTCACCGATCGCGCCGGCCGCGACCGGACCGACAACGAGGAGCTGGTGCGCGTCTGGTACTCGGAAAGGAATTTCGGCCGCCGCGACCGGGCGATCGAGCTGGCGAGGAAGCTCGGCAAGAGCCCGATCCACGTTGCGCTCGCCTATGTGCTGGCGCAGCCCTTCCCGTCAGTGCCGCTGATCGGCCCGCGCACGCTGGACGAGCTGGAAGACAGCCTCAAGGCGCTGAACATCAAGCTGACGCCGGAGGATGTGGCGTGGCTGGACCACGGGCCGGAAAGAAGGAGGGCGTAGGGTCGACGCTGGAGATTTGCGAAGGTCGCCGCGACGTCCAATCTCCCCCCTTGCGGGGGAGATGCCTGGCAAGGCAGAGGGGGGTGCCTCGCGCCGACCTGTCCTTCGTCATTCTAGGGCGGAGCAAGGAGCGAAGCGACGCGCGCAGACCCTAGAATCCATGCCGTGACGGTTGAGAGCCGCAACCGTGCAGAACGTTCACCAGCCAATCCCGCGAAAGAGCTCGAACCATTCCGGATTGGTCTTCTCGATCAGTTCAATCTTCCATTGCCGTGGCCAGCGCTTCAATGACGTCTCGCGCTGGATAGCATCGGTGATGTCGAAATACTCCTCGTACCAGACCAGACGCTGCACACCGTAACGGCTGGTGAAGCTGGAGCCTTGGCCGGACTTATGCTCGGGCATCCGACGCGCAAGGTCGTTGGTGACGCCGATACAGATCGTGCCGCCTTTCTGGCTCGCAGTCATGTAGACGTAGCCTGTCATGCTGCGATCTTACCTAGCGCTATTGCCAACGGCTATTCTGGACCGTTGCATTCTACGGCCTGCGTCACGGCATGGATTCTAGGGTCTGCGCGCGTCGCTTCGCTCCTTGCTCCGCCCTAGAATGACGATGGATATGTCGCAGCTTCACGCGCAAGGCCCCCCTCTGTCGCCTTCGGCGCCTTGCTCATTCCTGCAACATTGGAGATTGGCGAAGTCCCGTGTGACATCTGGTCTCCCCCTTGAGGGTAGGGCTATCGCATATGAGTAAAGAGCTCATAGAAGAAGTCTTTGCTCCAGTTGGCTCTGCGCATTTTGCTTGCGATAGGTTTGTCGAGGGGGTGAGCGGTCAAGATGTTTTGAGCGAGCCTGCGGA
>NZ_JAVIIT010000060.1:0-1133 GCF_033977265.1 Mesorhizobium australafricanum
TAGGGCTATCGCATATGAGTAAAGAGCTCATAGAAGAAGTCTTTGCTCCAGTTGGCTCTGCGCATTTTGCTTGCGATAGGTTTGTCGAGGGGGTGAGCGGTCAAGATGTTTTGAGCGAGCCTGCGGATGACGGCCAAATTTTGCGGCGCGTTGTCCTTGCGGGTGCGAGCGTCATCCTCGTGGAAGACAACATCAAGGCTCCAGTGCAATTGGTTCTCGATTGTCCAGTGGGTACGAACCGTCTCGGCCAATTTCCTGGGCGTCAGCGCCTTGGAGAGCGCGATATAGCGGACCGACGCGGTCGTCTTGCCGTCGGCGATAGTGCGCAGAGCCTCTATGCGGCCGATGGCCTTGAGGCCGGGAAAGGCAGGCGGCTGCGAGAGCCCGGCAAGCGGCAGTACGCTGGCGCGGCGCACTTCGGTGCGACCGTGAGCACTGTCTTTCGTCTCGAAGCAGGCTATTTCGACCGCCGCCGCGAAGCTTCTCTCAGCGGCTGCAAACAAGCGGCCCCGGTTGGCCTTGAGCACAAGCGCATAGTGGGCCTTCTTGGCAATCAGCGCCTTGGCCGTCTCGGGACGGCAATGCAAGGCGTCAGCCGTTACCGTGCAACCCTTGATATCCAAACTCTTCAGCAGCGCCAGCGTCGCCGCGACCTCATTGGAGCCAGGCGCCCGCGCCGCCGCAATCGCCACTCGCGTCTCGGCATCCCAGGCACTGACCATCAGCGGGGGCATGAAGGCGCGCCCCTTCTCATAGCCACGCCGCAGAGCCTTACCGTCGATCGCCACCACCCCGCGCGGCGCGCCAAGCCCAAGCTCGCGTCGCAATGCCGACATGAAGGCACTCAACGCCGTCGACAACTCCTGCGCATCGAGAAGCCGAAACACCCGACTGAAGGTGTCGTGGCTCGGGCACCCATGCTTCAGCTCGACAATCTCCTTAAGGTCCTCTTCGCGACCCTCAACGAACTCGGCAATGTCCACACAGCTCTTGGCTCCGCACAACGTCGCTGCCAACGCCACAAACAGAAGTTCCGCAAGATTATGCCGCGCATTGATGTCGCGTGGATCGCGTACTTCTCGCAAGATCGACAAAACCAATGGCATTGCGGCCTCCTCTGCTTCGAGAAAGCC
>NZ_JAVIIT010000061.1:0-1045 GCF_033977265.1 Mesorhizobium australafricanum
CAGTTCCGCTCCAGCCAGCTCTATCAGCAGCCACCCCAGTCAGCGCCTCAGTCGGGTTTGCAGTGCCAGCCGATCGACAACGAGGTTGTCGAGGTGCAGCACGCCTGACCGTCCTCTTTGCGCCAGGCCCCTAACCAATGCCCGCGTCCCGTCCAGCACAAAGACACCGCAATCATAGCCGTTGCTCTGCTGGGTCATGCGGGCTAGCTCCAGACGAGCGCCCAGCCGTTGTGCGAGCAGTGCTGCAGGCCCGTCGTTGTATCCCACGGCGGAATCGTAATGATAGGCAGCCGGCCTTGCCCGTTCGCGACGATCAACGAGCAGCAGCGACCAATGGCTGCCGCGGCGATTGGGATCCGAAGCACTGGCATCGCTCACTGGCAGGAACAGGAAGTCGGCTGTGTCATTACCATCGTGATCATGGACAATGTGCTGGAAGGCGCGCGTGGCCACGCTCTGGGAGCCCAAGCGCAGATGATAGTGGGCTATGAGCGGATCCACGAGCCGCGTCCGGGAGGCGAGATCCGGATTGTCCCGCTGCAGATCCTGAATCAGAAGCATGTAATCCGCCGCGATATGCTCGTCGCTCAGCCAATCCCTGGCGCCGAGCTCTAGCCCACCGTGGCCGTGGAACGAGGCTGTCTGATTCAACGCCGCTATCTGAGCATCCGTCGATGTGCTCGGAAACGCCGATGCATAGTGAGCATCGTCACGCAACTCGTGCGGGGTGGAGGGCAAATCAACCAGAGGGTCAAGACCACGGTAGATGTCTGATGACGGAGACCTCGCAGACGAGGGGAGGGAGGGCAAATCAACCAGAGGGTTAAGACCGCGGTAGATGTCTGACGACGGAGACCTCGCAGACGAGGGCGTGGAGGGCAAATCAACCAGAGGGTCAAGACCGCGGTAGATGTCTGAGGACGGAGACCTCGCAGACGAGGGCGTGGAGGACTGCATCTGCGTGGTGAGCCAATCCCAAGCCCCCTCGAACGGGGTAACTGGAGCTGAGGAAAACTCTTGAAACGAGCTGGCCTGCTGGGCGCCT
>NZ_JAVIIT010000062.1:0-965 GCF_033977265.1 Mesorhizobium australafricanum
CGAGCGGCAGGCACCCGGAGCTCGGGCCACAGCTTGGCTCGCGGGAGCAGGCCGATTGGGGAGTAAGGCCCGCCGCCTCGCAGGAAAGTTACGATCAGTCGCAGCTTTGGCAGGAGGTGGACCAAGCCGAAAGGCAAACACCTGCCGGTCGGGACCGCCCCTGGTCAGAGTGGTCGCCGCAGTCGGATCAAGACATGGGGCCAGCTGGGAGGTCCGCGTCAGCTCGCTCGTCTGATATCTACCGCAGTCTTGACTCCCTGGTCGATTTGCCGTCCACACCGGCCGAGCTGCGTGATGATGCCCATTATGCCCCGCCTCCAGGTACAGCCTCCGACGCTCAGGTTGAGGCGCTCGATCCGCAAGCCTCGTCTCACGGCCGCAGCGGACTGGCACTAGGCGCCACGGAATGGCTGAACGATGAGCATATCCAGAGAGATTACGAACTGCTGGCGCAGGAGCTGCAGAGGGAAAATCCAGATCTCGCCGCCCGAACGCGGCTCGTCGACCCGCTGATAGCCCACTACCATCTGCGCCTGGGCTCCGACAATGCCGCGCTCAGGGCTTTCCAGCGCATCGTCTATGATCGCAATGGCAACGACATTGCCGACTTCATGTTCCTGCCTGTCAACGATGCCAGCGCTACCGATCCCGAACGCCGCGGCAGCCACTGGTCGCTGCTTATGGTTGATCGACGCGAGCGGGAAAGGCCGCTTGCCTATCATTACGACTCCGCCGGGCGGCTCAACGACCAGCCTGCGGCACAGCTCGCACGACGGCTGGGAGCCCGCCTGGAGCCGGTCCGCATGACCCAGCAGCAGAACGGCTATGATTGCGGCGTCTTTGTGCTTGACGGCACGAGGGCGCTGGTCGGACAACTGGGGCAAAGGCGGCAGCCAGCCAGGCTGCACCTCGACTATCTTGCCGTTGATCGGCAGGCACTGCAAAACCGACTGCGGGGCTGATGT
>NZ_JAVIIT010000063.1:0-963 GCF_033977265.1 Mesorhizobium australafricanum
CCGGCGCGCGCCATACAACGCCGGCCGAGGCGTCGCACCAGGCTTCCGTCGTTCAGCAAACGCGCCGCCGCAAGCGCGGCCGCGAGCACCCGGACGAGGTGCTTTTTGCCGCCTACCGTGCCGAGGCTACAACAAAGGTGAGCAAGAAATCGATCACTGGCGATATAACGGCGCTGCGCAAGTTCAGCACATGGCTTGACGAGAACCATCGGACGCAGATCGCCGGCCGGATTGAGGACCCGGGGTTGGACGCGCTGGTGAAGGACTTCGCGGAGCGCGAGAGCGCGCGTATCAACCCGGCGCTGAAGAGGCTCCGGCAACATTCTGCCGGACAGCCTGTGACGGCTGCTTCGACTGTTCGACCCGGCACGAAGGACGATGAGGAACTCTTCGCCCAATACCGGGCAGAAGCCGTGGCCCGCCTCAAAGCACCAACCTTGGGAGGCGATCTAGCGGCGCTGCGCAAGTTCAGCAAATGGCTTGACGAGAACCACCAGAGCCAAATCCACGGTCGGATTGAGGACGAGCAGCTGGACGGCCTGGCGAAGAACTTCGCGGGCAACGATGCCGTACTATTGAGCGACATCAACGTGGCATTGGGAAGGCTCCGGCAGCATTCTGCCGGACAGACTGTCACAACAGCTAGATCGCGCTCGGTCAGCGAAGACAACCAGGTGATCGAAGATGCATGTCGGGCAGCTGCAAGCAGGTACGGAAAAGACACGCTAAATAGCTATCGGAGTCATTTGTGTCGTTTCAACGAGTGGCTCAGTCAGAACTTCGGCAAGGGCATTGCCCAGATTGAACCCGCGGTGCTGAGCCGGGCGGTTGACGAATACAAGAAGAACGCAGGCCCCCGTTTCGGCACAGCCTGGGGCTTTCTGCAGAAATACCGGCAAATGGTCGCAGCCAACAATGCGCTGGGCTTGGCAGCCCATGGGCAAGCGGCCCCGCGCGAGCAGC
>NZ_JAVIIT010000064.1:0-917 GCF_033977265.1 Mesorhizobium australafricanum
ATGTCATCGTGGTTTCGCCTGCATGACCGATCGAATGGCGTTTGCGGCCGCGTCTACATCGTCATCGCTGACGAGATAGTGGAGGACAGCGCGAACGACGCCTTCGCGGAGAGTGCCCAGCCGCACACCCCTCTGCGACAGCTTGGCCAGGAACTCTGGGACCGACAGACCTTCCCATTCGAGCCGGAAGAACACCATGTTCGTGTCAATGATTGGGGGCTCGAGGCGGATACCGGGAATGTAGCGAATCTTCTCCGCCAGCAACTGCGCGCGCCGGTGATCTTCGATTAGCCGGTCCACCATAGTTTGAAGCGCCACGATACCCGCGCTGGCCATGAAGCCAGCTTGGCGGAGACCGCCTCCCACAAGCTTCCGATAGCGTCTCACCCGCTCGATGAAGGGCCGCGATCCGCACACCATCGAGCCGAATGGCGCGGCGAGTCCTTTCGACAGGCTGAACATGATCGAATCGACATCCTCCGCCATCTCCGACGGCGTCCTGTTCGAGGCGATCGCCGCGTTGAAGATGCGGGCGCCAAGCGGCAGGCTGTGCTCATCGGCAAGCTCGCGCACCTCCTTGATACAAGACCCAGGCAGGACGCGCCCGCCACGTTGACAATGCGGGTTCTCCAGCACAATCGCCCCGGGCGGCGCGCATTGATAATCGCTCTTGTCGCGGATCGCCGACCGCAGGTTCTCCAACGACAGCCGTCCGTCAGCTTCCGTCGACACGGGGTGCAGGACGAGACCGCCCACCACCGAAACGCTGCCGGCCTCGAAGTCATAGAGATCAGAGCGGTCGCCGACGATCCCCTCTTGGCCGCGGGAACAATGCGCAAGCAGAGCGACAAGATTTCCTTGACATCCGCTCGACATGAAAGCCGCGTCTTCCTTGCCCAACATTTCGGCAGCCAACG
>NZ_JAVIIT010000065.1:0-791 GCF_033977265.1 Mesorhizobium australafricanum
AGAGGGCTGATCTTGCCCATGGGAACCTCCTGACTGAAAGGTGTTTTGTTGACACCCTCATCTTCTCAGTCGGGAGGCTCCTGTTAAACCGGGGCTCCAATCGCCGCGATCAGCGGCTTAGTCCAATCCGCATGCGCCGGCGGAGATCGCGGCAGGACGCAGTCGAGATCATCACTTCCGGCGCGAAGGAGGCACTCGCGGCGAGCCCGCCCATCTTCCCATTCGACAAGCCTGTCCGGCTGCGGTTGTGAAGCTGTCGGATCCGGCTGATGCCCCGCCCCTGTATGCCGCCCGTTGAACGATCCGCAGCCGGTTGCCTAAAACGTCGCTGTGACGGTCGTGGCACCGCTTAAATCGCCATCATCCGCTGGTCAACCAGGCCGGAGTGTCGGCGAGCCGTTGCAGCAAGCTTCATGGACCGAAGCGGATAAGCGGCCTGAGGCGGTCCAGCAAGGCCTGGCGGTCGGCGACGAGGGTGTCGAGGTGGAGCGGCCGGCCGGTGGGCGGTTCGGCTTCAGCCAGGCGTGCGGTCAGCGCCCGGGTGGCGTCGAGGACGAAGACGCCGCAATCATAGTTGTTGTCCTGCTGGGCCATCAGCACCGGCTTCAGGCGGGCGCCCAGCTTTGCGGCGAGCTCTTGTGCCAGCGCGCTGTTTTGGCCGCCTGAGGAGTCGTAATGAGAGGCGAGCGGCTGGGAGCCGCGCAGATCGACAAACAGCAGCGACCAGTGGGTGCCCTGCTCGCCAAGCGCGGCATTGTTGAGGGGAAGGAACACGAAGTCGGTCCTGGCGT
>NZ_JAVIIT010000066.1:0-763 GCF_033977265.1 Mesorhizobium australafricanum
GTTTCCAGCCGCCAGGGCGGCTTGAGCTGCTCGGAACAGGCAAGGGAGATACGATGGGTCCCTTTAGCAATATCAATCGGTCCCACGTCTCAGATTTCGCCCGCACAGACGATGCAGGCTCGCAACAGCAGCAGACCGACCAGGCGCGTTTTCAGGAGCATCTGAACGCGTTGCAGCCGGGCCAGCATCGGCAAGCTGTTCCAAACAGCCGTCTCGCCAGGCGGCGGACCGGCTCAAATGCAGATGCGGTTGGACCGAGGATGCTGCAAGAGGAGGGCGCCGGGGAAGGCGGTTCGCACTTGCCCTTTGCTCCACCAGCTCACTCACCTGCGCAGAGTTTTGACCAGGACGAGCTCTTTGCCGCCGCCGACCGCGCCGGGCCGTTGCCGGCCGCAAGTTTCGCTTCGGCGCAGTTCTGGCAGGATGCGGAGCGGGTGGTCCACTCAACCGCGCAAAGTGTCGATCAGCCGCGGAGCCGCGCAGCGATTGGGGTTGGTTACGAGGCTTCGAGTTCCATGCCGCCGCCGCGGGTCAACCTGCCCGCTACGGGATTTGGAAGCGCACCCGATCGCGTGAGCCTCCCTCACGTCGTCGCGGACGCATATCGGCCTGCGGCCAATCAACAGGGCGATCTGACCGGCGCGCGCCATACAACGCCGGCCGAGGCGTCGCACCAGGCTTCCGTCGTTCAGCAAACGCGCCGCCGCAAGCGCGGCCGCGAGCACCCGGACGAGGTGCTTTTTGCCGCCTACCGTGCCGAGGC
>NZ_JAVIIT010000067.1:0-663 GCF_033977265.1 Mesorhizobium australafricanum
CAGCGCGCCGATCCCGAGCAGTTCGACGATGTGGTCGAAATTCTCCGGCGGCGTCGTCTTCGGCGCGAACCAGCGGCCGTAACCAAGGTTCTGGCGCACCGAGAGGTGCGGAAAAAGCCGGCCCTCCTGAAAGACGTAGCCGAAGCGGCGTCTGTGCTTTGGCACGAAGACGCGGTTCTCGGTGTCGAGCAGCACTTCGCCATCGCCCATCAACCGGCCACGGTCAGGCTTCGAGAGCCCGGCGATCACCCGCACCAGCGAGGTCTTGCCCGAGCCCGAACGCCCGAACAGAGCGGTGACGCCGCCTGCCGACGTAAAGCTCGCATCGAGCACGAATTCTCCCAGCGTCTGCTGTGCCTCGACGATGAGGGTCATTCGATATCGACCCTCCTGCCGACCAGATAGGCCATGAACTCGGAGGCAAGCAGCGCGGCGAAGGAAATGACGATTGCGACCAGCGTCAGCCGCATCGCGCCGGCATCGCCGCCTGGCACCTGCGTGAACGTGTAGATCGCCGACGAAAGGGTCTGGGTTTCACCGGGAATATTGGAAACGAAGGTGATCGTCGCGCCGAATTCGCCCATTGCCTTGGCGAAGGCGAGGATCATGCCGGCGATCACACCCGGCAGGATGAGCGGCAGGGACATGGTGACGTAGGCAGAG
>NZ_JAVIIT010000068.1:0-627 GCF_033977265.1 Mesorhizobium australafricanum
TTCGCGCAAGGACCCCTTTACATCGCTCAAGTAATGGGAAATGAGGTCATTGCGATCGGCGCCGCTCTATACGGGCCTCCCCCGCATTTCGTCTGTCGTCAGTTGAACTATCCGGCCCGGCTGACTGATGACGAGCATAAACGTATCGCAGATGTTTCGCTGAGTTGTTTGCAAGCTCTCGGCCTCGGCTGGGGACCAACGAACATTGAATTCCGGTGGACCAAGCTTGGCCCAGTCGTCATTGAAGTCAATCCGCGTCTTGCTGGTACGCCCGATCCTGAACTGGCTCAACTGGCTTACGGCATCGATCTCGTTGCCGAGCACATCAAACTTGTGATCGGCGACGAATGGAATTTGAGCAGAAGGCTATCGCGGACGGCCGCCGCGCGGATGCTGATCCCTGATTGCGATGGTACCCTCGACTGGATAGATGGCGACAGTCAGGCGGCTGCTGTTTCAGGTGTCGCTGAAGTCAAATTGTATATCCCACCCCAGACACCGATCGTCAGGAAAGGCAATTACTTTGACAGGATAGGACACGTCATCGCGGTGTCAGCCAGCCTTGCCCAAACCGAGGCGGCACTTAAGCGTGCCGTCGACACAATTAGTTGGTCAATCACACCATTT